>JAJYVV010000062.1 GCA_021791815.1 Bacillota bacterium
GCCGCCCCCCGCGACCAGCTCGGCCGCGAGCCGGCCGAGCGGCGCGCCGAGCGCGCCCGGGATCAGCCCGACGGCGACGCAGAGGCCCGCCAGGACCAGGGCGGGTCCCCACATCGCGGGCGGGGCCTCGTGCGCGGCCGCGGCCGCCGCCGTGCGGGGCCGGCCCAGGAGCGCCGTGCCGGCGGCCTTGACGAAGCAGGCGGCGGCCAGGCCCCCGGTCAGCGCGAGGCCGAGGACGGCCGCGAAGGCGCAGAGGGCGAGCGCCGGTCCGCCCCGGGCGGCCAGCCGGAACAGGGCCTGGAAGGTCATCCACTCGCTGACGAACCCGTTGAAGGGCGGCAGCCCCGAGATGGCGGCGGAGGCGACGCACAGGGAGGCTCCGGTCCAGGGCATGGCGCGCAGCAGCCCGCCCATCGCGTCTAGGTTGCGACCGGCGCCTCCGTGCTCGATGGCGCCGGCGTCGAGGAAGAGCGCGGTCTTGAAGAGCGCGTGGTTGATGCAGTGGTACAGGGCGGCCGCGAGCGCCAACGCCGCCACGGCCGGGAGGCCCGCGTTCCGGGCGACCAGGGCCACCCCGAGGCCGATGGCGATGATCCCGACGTTTTCCACGCTGTGGAAGGCGAGCAGGCGCTTCAAGTCATGCTCGGTCACCGCATAGAGCACCCCGAGCAGCGCGGAGGCGACCCCCAGGCCCAGGACGGCCAGACCCCACCACAGCGGGCCCGGGCCCAGCACGACGGCCCCGATCAGGATCAGCCCGTAGACCGCGATCTTCAGCATCACGCCCGACATCAGGCCGGAGACGTGGCTCGGCGCGACCGGATGGGCGCGCGGCAGCCAGACGTGCAGCGGCACGAGCGCCGCCTTGCTGCCGAAGCCGCCCAGGGCGAGGAGGAAGACGGCGTCGCGCAGGCCCGGCGCCAGGTGGGGGGCGGCGAGCGCCCACGCCGCGAAGGACGTGGAGCCCGCGGCGGAGGCCAGCAGCAGGAACGCCCCGAGAAGGCAGAGCGCACCCAGGTGCGTCATCAGGAGATAGACGTATCCGGCGCGGACGACCTCCGGCCGGTCCGCGTCGGTCATCACCAGGGCGTACGAACAGAGGGACATCGCCTCCCAGGCCACGAGGAAGGCGGCGAGGTCGGCCGCGAGCGGCACCAGCGCCATCGAGAGCACGAAGAGCGGAAGGAAGGCGCGGACGGACCGCCGCTTGGGGGGCGCGAGGCGCGCGGTGTATGCCGCGCCATACAGGGCGGCGAGGAATCCCACGGCGCTCCCGAGCAGCACGAAGGCGGCGGAAAGGGGCGGCAGGGCGACCGCCAGCGGCAGGGGGCCGGGGCCGAGGGCGATCGCGGCCGAGAGGGGCGCGCCCGCCAGGGACCGCGCGGCAAGCGCGGCGAACGCGGCGCAGCCGAGCGGGGTGAGGACGGCCGAGCCGAGGGCCGCCGGATGCCTGCGCGGCCCGCCACCATCCGGCCAGAGGCCACAGATGGCCGAGAGCAGAAGGGCGCCGATCGCGCAGAGCAGGAGCGCGGTCAAGCGCCCACCGGCCCCGGGCCCCGGTCGGGGCCGGGCGGGCCGCCCGCCTCATCGGCGGCCAGCACCGTCTGCATCGAGTCCACCCGGTGGCCGAAGACGACCCGGAGGGCGTCGAGGACGGCGAAGACCTCGGGGTCGCGCACGGTATAGAGGACGGAGAGGCCGCTCTTGCGGGCGTCCACGATCCCGGCCCGCCGCAGCACGGCGAGGTGCTGGGAGAGGTTGCCGACCTCGGGACCGACCTGCGGGCCCAGGTCGCCGACGGCCGCCTCGCCCTGGCGCAGGACCTCCAGGACACGGATGCGCACGGGGTGGGCCATCGCCTTGAGGTAGTCCGCCTTGAACCGCTGCAGGTCGCCGATCAGGGCGCGGCACCCCCTCCGGCCGCGGCCACGGCTGCCCCGGCCGCCTCATCTTGCGGGCTGTCTAGCAAAATTGTCAACTAGTCCAGAAGCATATTCGTGGAATAGTCCCACCGGGAGCGCCGGGCGGCCCCCGTCACGCCCCCAGTTCCAGGAGGACCCCCATCGTCTCCGCGCGGTCGCGATCCAGCAGGGCGTAGGCCTCGGCGGCCCCGGACAGGGCGAAGCGGTGGCTGACCAGGTCGTGCACCCGCAGCCGCCCGTTCCGGAGGAGGGTGAGGCAGTATTCGGTGTTGCGGCGCATGGTCCACGGCGTGTGGGGCGTCTCCGCCCGGGGCGTGGTGCTGGCGTGCGCCCCGATCACCTGCAGGCCCCGGGTGTGGACGTCGTCGTGCAGGTCGACGGTGACGGGTCCCCGCGGAGAGCCCAGGACGACCACGCGACCGAGGTCCCTGGCGAGACGGGTGGCGAGGGGGAACGAGCCGGGTGCGCCGGTCACGTCGAGGACCACGTCCGCGAGGCGGCCGCCGTTGCGCTCCGCCAGCTGCCGCGCGGCGTCGCCGGATCCCGGCTGCAGCAGTTCGTCGGCCCCGCTCCGGCGGGCGTGCTCCAGGCGTGCCGGGGCCAGGTCGACGGCGACGACGGGGAGCGCTCCCGCCAGGCACAGGATGCGGATGGCGAGCTGGCCCAGGAGCCCGCAGCCGACGACGGCCGCGCATTCGCCGAACTGCACGCGGGAGAGGCGCAGCCCGTTGACCACGATGCGGCCCAGCGTGTGGAACGTCGCGTCGGCGGGATCCACCCCGGGCGGGGCCACGAGCCCGTTGGCCGTCGGGTGCCGGCCGGAGGCCCCGCCCGGGCCCGGCGCGGCCGGGGCGTCCACGAGGAAGTGGCTCGCGTGGGCCGCCTCCGACACGATGCGCTGGCCCGGCTCCAGGGCGCAGCCCGGCCCCACCGCCTCCACGGTGCCCACCGCCCCGTACCCGGGGCGGAACGGGTAGCGGACGTAGGCGGCCCAAGCGGAGACGGGCTGCGGGAAGTCGCCGGTATAGGCGGTCATCTCGGTCCCCGTGCTGATGAGGCTCCACTCGCCCCGGACCAGGGCCTGCCCGGGTCCCGGCTGGGGCATGGGCACGGCCTGCACCTCGACATGGCGGGGGCCGTGGAACACCAGCTGTCGCGCCGCGGTCGACATGCTCCGCCGCCTCCCCACCGGGGCCCCCATTTGGAGGCCGGTCGGCCGCGACCTGCCGCGCCGCCCTCACGCGCGCGGCGGCACGTACCGCGCCGCGCGGAACCGCCCTGGGGCGGCCATGGTCAGGACCCACGCGGAGCCCTTGGCGCACGGGGCCGGGCCGCCGCCCAGCGCCAGGCCGTCCTCCGCGGCGAGGCGCTCCAGCAACGCCGGGAGGACGTCCCCGTGGGAGCAGAGGACCGCGTCGCCCGGCGGGAGCCCGCGCACCAGCCGGAGGGCCGCGTCCTCGGCGCCGCCCTGCGCCAGCGCCTCGGCCACCTCCACCGGCAGGCCCGCGGCCTGGGCGAGGGGTTCCACGCTCTGGCGGCACCGCAGGTAGGGGCTGCTGAGGATAGAGCGGACGGCGAACTCGGCCCGGACCGCGTCCGCGAGGGCGGCGGCCTGCCGCCGGCCCCGCCCGTCCAGCGGCCTCAGCCGGTCGAGGCCGGCGAAGCGGTCCGCGGATCCTGCGCTGCAGTGCCGCACGAGGAGCACCGCGCCGGCCGGCGCGACAGCCTCCGCCATCCCCTTTGCCCCCCGACGCCGGTGGTTCGGTGTTGACCCGGTCCGGACGCCCGTCTCACTCCAGGGCGCGAATTTCGCGGTCGACCGCCGCCAGGAACCGTTCGACGTCGCCGCGGAGGCGGAGCGTCGCCGCCGGGAGTGCCGCCACCTTCTCCGCCCCAAGCCGGGGAGATGCGCCGTTCCGATACACCCGGTGCCGGCCGAAATGCCGAAACGCACGAAAGTCGTCCCACAGTCGAACGGTCCCTGCGTCGAGCACCGCCGGCCGAAGTCCGGCGCGCGGACGCGCCAGCCCAGCCAGGAGCTCACGCTGCCACTCCGCTCCCTGGGGCATGGCGGTGAAGGTCGTCTCGATCCGCCGCGCGAGATCCTCGAAGGCGTCAGAGACGTTCTCCAGGGCCTTGACCGTGCCCAGCATGGCGGCCTCGGAGCCGCGCCGGGCCTCCTCGAGATATCCTGGTAGCGCGCTGGAGAGATGTTCCACGAAGGCGACATCCAGCCGCGCCGCGTCGGCGAACGCGACCAGCTCCGCGCGGCGTCGACGCCGCTCTGCGTCACGGGCGCTGGACAATCGGCCGCCCCTCCCGCCGGATGCGCTCCGCCAGCTCAGGGTGCGCCTCGGAGATGTCCAGCAGGTCCACCGGGATCGCGGAGTCCATGCCGTCCCGATACGCCGCGAGGAACTGTTCTGCCTGAAGCCCCTCGACCGCCACGTCCACGTCGCTGGTCATCGTGAAGGGCCCGCCATCCAGCGCGGATCCGAAGAGCCAGACGCGGTCGGCCCCCAGCGCGAGGAGGTGGGCGCCAAACCTCCGAGCGAGCGCCCGCGCGCTGCGCAGCCGCACCGCCAAGTCGCGGGCCCGCCGGGCCACGCGCATCTGTTCCAACGAGCCCTCGGCACCGCTGCCGCGTCCGCGATCCGACGCCCTGGTCACGTCGCGATCTCCCTTGGGGAGCGGCCTCCGACGGTGCCCGGTCGCAAGACGGGCCTTTCGCGCGCCCCTGGAGCGCCGCGGGGCCGGGCGCCGCCTGGGCAGAGCCGCCTCGCCCCCATGCTCCCGCAGCGGCATCCCGCAGGTCCAGGGCCGCTGTCCTGGCCCGCGCCCCCACCGGGGCAAGGCGCGGGGCTGGGCGCCTTAAGCAGCCCAGGGGAGCCCCGGAGGCCCCGCAGCGTTTCGACGAGCAGGGAGGCTTCGGCCTCCTTCACGCGCACTTCGAGCGAGGCGGGCGTGTCGTCCGGCCGAACCCTGACCTCGCGGTATGCCAGCACCGGACGGTGGTCGTACTCCCCGTCGACCTGGTGGACGGTGGCGCCCGTCACCGTCTCGCGTGCCGCCCGCACAGCCTCGTGCACCCGACGGCCGTACATCCCCGGCCCGCCGAACCGGGGCAGCAGCGCCGGATGGCAGTTGAGGACGCGGCCGTCGTAGCGCCGCAGGGGCTCTGGCCCCAGCTTCCGCACGTACCCCGCCAGCAGCACGATATCCGCCCGGCTCCCGTCCAGCGCGCGGCAGATGGCGAGGTCGAGGGCCTCCGGGTCGGGGTGCGTGGCCCTGCTCAGGTGCAGCCGGGGGACCCGGGCGGCCCTGGCGCGCTCCATCGCCTCGGCGGCGCTGTTGTTGGAGATCAGGAGGACGGGCGCGACGCCGCTCAGCCGCCCCGCCTCCACGGCCGCCACCACCGCCGCGAATCCGGAGCCGCCGTGGCTTGCCGGGAACGCGACCCGCAGGGCGGGCTCGTCCGTTGGACCCACGTCCCGTCCTTGCGCCGTCCGGATGCCGGCAGGCCGGGTTCCCCAGCCTCCACCGCGCCGGGCGCTTCGTCGCCGGACGAGGCGTCCCCTCGTCCCCGGTCCGCCGCGTCCGTTCCCGCGGTCCCCGGGGGCGCCGCCGGACCACGGATTCCGCCGAGGCGATGAACCGCGCCCGGGCTCCCGCCGGGGTCCGTCCTGCGATCGCCCTCATGCCGCATCCCGATCCCCTGGAGGGGCGCGAGCCGTGCGGGTGCACGCTCCCCGTCCGCATCCGGCAGGTCGCTCGGCGGTGCCGAGCGGCCCGGGGGGGCAACCCCGCGGAGGCGACGGGCCCGTACCCGCGCGCGGAGTGCCGGGGTGTGGAACGGCGCGGGGAGCGGTGTCCGTGTGCCGCCCGCGCCGTCGCGAGGCGCCCCTTGCCCCACCGCCCGCCGCGAGGGGCCGCGCTGCGCGGCACGCGCTCCCGCGGCTGTGGCGGCGTCGCTCGCCGACCTGCTGCTTCCCGGAGCCGTCGCTCCATCGATGTACCGCGCCGACGGCGCGCGGACCCGGTTGCCGTTGCAGGTCGCCCCCATCGGGATCGGCGACCGCCCGGGCGTCCTGCACGCGGCGGGCGTAGAGCCACCCGCGCCCGGTTGGACATGCGCGGAGTTCCTCCACTCCTGCGAGGCGGTGGCCTCCGCGATGCGCTCCGGGCGCCCGACCGCACTCGGGGGTCGACCACGTGCTCCCGCTGATGACGGATACGACACCCGGCAAGGGTGGGCCCCAGATGGCCAGCCGGTCCATTGGGGGTGCCTTCCTGCTCGGGTTCGGCGGTGATCTCGTGGAGGGCGGACGTCCGGCGGTCGCCGCGCTCCCATCCCCACGGGCCCTCGCCGCCCGGGTCGACCTGGTGCGCCCGCCGCCGGCTCCCGACCGAGAGTGCGTTCGGGTTTCAGTCCATGCGCTTCACGCGCGCGCCCCTGGCCGCCACAGGTGCGCCCGCCAACGGCGCGTCGACCCCATCCGGCTCCGCCGCCCGGGCCTTCGCCCGCCTTCCGGTCCTGCCCGTGCGGGCGGTGCAGCCGGCCGAGCTGGCGCCGCAGGGGCTCGTGGCCGGTCCGCCGCCCCCCATCCGTGGTGCGGCGCCGCCGTTCTTCCTCCACCTGTACTCCGCCGGACCGCAAACCCTCCTGGGGGACGTGGGGCAGGTGAGCGCCGACCCGGCCGTCCAGCAGGCGTTCTGGTCGCAGTACGGCATGGCGGTGGACCCGGGCGACATCGCGTTCCCGGACCGTGCCGACATCCTGCCTCGCTGGCGCGTGGGCTCGCGGACCCGGCGACGCTCGCGGGCTGCCTGGCGCGGAACGCACGCTGGGCGCCGGTTCCGGCACCGAGCCGGGACCCACCGCCGCCGGCGCGTTTCACATCCGCGGCGCTGCGGAGATCATCACCCCGACCGGCCGGTGAGCGGGTCGATCCTCCCCACGGCAGGTGCCGCCGCGCGCGCATGGTGCACCGGTCCCTGGAAACTGGACCGGCAGGTGTGGAGTCCCTCGGTGGGATGGCTGAACCACCGCCGCGTTGTACAACCGGTGGAGAGGAGGGACCACCGGATGGTCGCGGAACCACCGCGAGCGAGCCGGATGGGCGTCCCACGACGCCACGGGCGGCCGGCCCCTGCTGCAAACCACGGGCGGTTCCCGGAGCCGGCAGTTTCTCCGTGGGCCGGTCGGGGGCGTGGCGCGGGCACCGGATGGGCTTGACCTGGCCCATCTTGAGCCGCCGCACGAACGTATGGGGAGCACGAGAGGCTCCGAGGGCCGGCGCCCCATCGGGCCGGTTCCGTCGCGGACCGTTCAGCCCCGCCGCCTGAGCGTGGTCGCCGACGGGCGCGGGGGCCACCGTGCGGATGGTCCACTCGCGGGCCGGGAGGTCACGTGACCCGGGCGCGGCGTCCACCGAAGCGCATCCGCGCGGGAGGTGTTGGGACACTTGACGCAGTCCGAACTGGCGGCGGCGATCGCCCGCGACGCCGGCCTCACGCCGCAGCAGGCGTCGGCGGCGTTGGTGGTGGCGCTGCGGACCGTGCAGGCCGCGCTGGCACGCGGTGACAGCGTGGCACTGATGGGCTTCGGTACCTTCGAAGTGCATGCCTATCCGCGCAAGCCCGGCGACAAGGAGTGGACCGGTCGGAGGCCGGCGTTCCGGCCGGGCGCGGCGTTGCGACGGGCCGTCAGCGCCCCGGAGTGAGCGCGGTCCATCCCGTGGCCAAATGGGCCGGGACGCCGGCGTGCGCCAACCTCGCGGAAGCAGGCAATCCGGGCGCGATGGGACCGCGCGTCCCCGGCCGGTCTCGCTCTCCGGCCCGTAGAGGTTGCGGTCGTCGCGCTCGGCCGCGTCGGGGTGCGCGCCTTCGAACGCTCCCAGCGGGTGGATCGGACACGCCCCCGGCAGGTGGCGCCGGTACGGACGGGGAGGCGGCCAGCGCGTGGCGCACCAGAGCCGCGGCCGCACCGCCTGCGCTCGGGCAGGCGCGCGTCCCGATGCTCTTCAAGATGGACCGGAGGTCTCCGCACGCTGGGTTTGAGCACCGGCGTGCACATCACGCACGCGCCGACACCCGGCCCTTCGATGGCTGGCGCGCCGCGCGGGGCCTTGCCGCCCTGCGTCCGGGCGACCCATCGTGCGGCGAGGCGTTGGTCGGAGTCCGGGGCCGGGCGCCGCCGCCGGTGGGTGTCGCCGGTGAGCCGCCGCACTCACCGACAAGCGGGCCGGCCCCGGAGCAGGGTCCAGGATGCATCGAAGGGCCCGACGCCGATCCGGGCGATCCGCTGGGACGCGGCCTCGCGCGCCCCTTCCGGCAGGGTGCGGCAGGGCCGTGCCCCGGGGGATGCCCCGGAGGAGAGGAGTGGTGCGCCCCGGGGCGGAAAGGGCGTTCGCACAGGCCCGAGCGTCGGGCCGGACGGCCTGGGGCCGACGGGGCCCGGAGCCGGGCGCGGCGTGGATCAACACCCGCGCGGGTAAGGAGGCGCCATGCCGACCAGGGGCGCGGTGGTACTCCTGACTCACGGCCGGGTGGCCCTCATCGGGCGGCGCCGTCCGGGCGAGGACCCGTTCTTCGTCTTCCCGGGCGGCAAGGCCGAGCCGGGCGAGACGCCGGCCGGGGCCGCCGTTCGCGAGGCCCACGAGGAACTGGGGGTGCATGTGCGGCTGCGCCGCCTGCTCGCCGTCGAGGCCTACCGCGGTTCCGCCCGCCACTACTTCCTGGCGGACATCGTGGGGGGCGTCTTCGGCACGGGCGCCGGTCCCGAGATGTCCTCCGCGGCCGATTCCGGCCGGGGCTCGTACACGCCCGTCTGGCTGCCCGCGGAACGGCTTGCGGCCCTGCCGGTGTATCCGCGGCGCCTCGCGGCCCTGATCGCGGCCGCCGCCCTGCCGGCGGAGCCCGTCCACTTCGTGGACGACTCGCCGGGTGATCCGCGCGTGTCGCGCGACGTGGCCGGCCCGGCGGGACCGGCGTAGCGGCGCCGTTGGGCCCGTACCCCGAGGCTTCCCGGCGTCTCTGCAAGCGGCACCACCGCGATCGAGGGGACGGGGCGCGGGCTGGGGGACGGTTGCGCCAGCCCGCCGCCGGCCGAGAAGGTGCCCGACTCGCCGCCCGCCGCCACCGCGACGCGCCCGAGGCCGCACTCCGGGTGCCGGCCGGAACCGCCCTTCCCGGGGAGGCCCCTGCGCAGGCCTGCTGCGCGCCGCCGGGGTCTGGGACCGTGCCGCGGCGGGGCAGCGCCGGCACGTCTTCGTCCGCGCCGCCCCGGACGGGCCCGCCGAGCCGTGGTCGCACGCCGTCGAGGTGTCCGGTCTCGGGCGCGGCATGGTGTTCGAGTACGCCTGGATGGATCCGGGGAGGCGGCGGCGCTCGCCTCGCGCGCCGGCCTCCGCCGGCTTGCTGCCGACATCGCCCGCGACGTCCGCGTCTCCGCGGCCCCGCTGCACGGCTCGGCCCAGTCCGGGGCGGCCCGGCCGCAGTCCGACCTCGACGTCGTGGCGGTCACCGAACCCGGCGGGGGCGCGTGGCACGAGGCCGAGTGGTGCAAGGGCTCCAGCCGGAGCTCACGTTCATCCCACCCGAGGCGCTCCGGGCGCGGATCGCCTGGGCCCATGCGGTGACGGTCGGCGCCTGCCCGGAGGGCAGCGTGCTCTTCGACTCGCGGGGCCTCCTCGCCCCCCTGCGGGCCGGCGCCGCGGCCGTGTGGAACGCGGGGCCACCCCGGCCCGCGCCCGCGGACGTTCTGCGGCGGCGCCACCACCTCCCCGGCCGCCTGCTCGACCTGGAAGACGCGGCCGGAGGCGACCCTGGGGCGCCCCGGCGCCGGAGGCGCTCGAGGCGTTCCTGCGGCAGCGCGGCACGTGGCCGGTGGGCCGGCGCCACCTGCCCGGCCGAGGGGGGATCGCCATCGTCGGGCGGGTCCTGGGCCCGGGGGCGGGCGCCTCTCCGAGTACCGGCCGGAGCTGGGGTGAACCGCCCCGTCCGCCGGGCCGTGCAGGCCAGCCGCCGGCGCCGCCTTCTAGCGGGGGCGCCCGCGGACCGCGGCGCGCACCACATCGGGGTGGTCGCTGTCCATGAAATCCACGCCCATGTCCGCCAGGACGACCGCCCGCTCGGGGTTGTCCATGAAGCACTGCACGCCGAGCCCGGCCCCGTGGGCCAGTTCGCACAGCTCGCGGCTGATGAAGCCGGCGCTCATGTTCAGGATGTTGGCGTGCGCCGCCCGGGCCGCGCCGAGCGGGTCGGCGAGCCGTGCGGTGAAGTTGATGGCGCCGGCGAGGCCGGGCTCGGCCTCCTTCACCCGGCGGATCGCGACGTGGTCGAAGGAGATGACCAGCGTCTCCTGCACGATGCCGTACCGCCGGCAGGTCGCCACGACCTGCTCCGGCAGGTCGCCCAACGTGTCCGGGCCCGACTTGATCTCGATGTTCAGCCGCACCCGGCCGGCGGCCCACGCGGCCACCTCGTCCAGCGTCGGCAGGCGCTCGCCGGCGAACGAGGGCCCGAACCAGGAGCCCGCGTCGAGTTCGCGCAGTTGGGCCAGGGTCTGGGCGTGCACCGGCCCGTGGCCGTTCGTCGTCCGGTCGAGCGAGTGGTCGTGGATGACCACCATCCGGCCGTCGGCGGTGAGCTGGACGTCCAGTTCCAGCAGGTCGGCGCCGATGGCCGCGCCGTTCCGGAAGGCGGCCATGGTGTTCTCGGGCGCGTACGCGGCGCCGCCCCGGTGCGCCGAGATCAGCGGGTGGCCGTCGCGGCGGGCGGCGAGGACCTCGAGCATCGGGATCCCTCCTCGTGCGGGTGGGCTCCCGCCCCCCTGGGCGGGTCGGCCACCTGCTTCGCGCAGGGACGGCTGCGGCCCTTTGCCCCTGCGGCGGACGAGCGTCCGCTGGCCGCACCCGCGCGTGCGGATGCTGCGGGGGGCGTGGCGGCGGGTGCCGACCAAGGGGGCGGCCCCCACGGACCTCGGCCGGGCCACCCACTCCGGATGCAGGCGGCCCGCCAGGGGGAGTTCGTGGTCCGCCAGCCTGGGACGGGCGCGGTGCGCGCCGCTCGTCGGCCATGCGCGGCCGCCCCGGCCCCCGGATGCCGGCCGACCCCAGGCATTCGGCACCCCGAGATTCTGCCGCCCGCGGATACCGCTTGCCGCGAGCTGTACGTCCCGGCGGCCCGGGCGCCGGCGTGGGCGCCCGTCGCGGGGCGGGCGGCCGGAAGGTGCCGCCCGGGGACCCGCTCGTGTCGTGGGCTGAGGCGACTGCCACCAACTGGCCGCCCCTCAAGCCCCGCCGCCACAGGCAGGCCGCTGGGGGATGCGCAGGGGGGCGTCGAGTTCCCGGGCGCCCCCCTGCGCATCCCGGGCTATCAGCCATTCCACCATCCGTTCTCGGCGGGCATCGTGGGCCCACGGTTGCCCACGAGAAGCTCCGTCACGCGCCCGCAGCCGCGCGCACGGTCGACGACGCCGGCCAGTGCGCGGCGCTGGCGGGCGGCACAATGACCCCGGCGGGCCTCGTCGATGGCAACGCCTCCGACCTCGGCCCCGACAGCGGGAAGCAGGATGCCCGGCTCAGCGCCTGGGGCGGCCGCCGGCGCGCTGCACCGAGGCCTGACGGGCCCGAGCGCCCCCCGCGGCCGCCCGCTGCTCGGCTTCCCGCTGCACCGCGGCGCGCGCGGCCCCCCGGGCCCGATACGGGTCCGGGGAGGTGCCGGCGCCCGTGCCCAGTTCCTCCGCGATGCAGGCGCAGCCCGCGGGGTGGCGGGCCTGCCTGTGACGGTACCCCGGCCGGGACATTCCCGGCGGGCGGCGGGGGTTGGTTCGCGGTGCGCCCCTCCCACGTCGCCCGATCGGCGATCTTGCCCAACTCCTCCAACGGCGCCCAGCCACCCGGTCGTGCCGGAAGCGAGTATGCATCGCCCGGACCATCCGCCCGATGCCCGCCGGGTCCCAATGGCTGAACGCAGCGCGCCCTGCCTGCAGCCCTTGGAGTTCGTCCATGTCCGCACCGCCTCCCCGCCGCCCGACGACGACACTCCCCTCGCCTGGTGGCGAGGGGAGGTCCACCGCACCTCCGCGCGACCCCATCTCTCCCCTTGTGGGGGCCGGAATCGGCACCGTGCCCAGACGCGGGTTGCCCCAGTGTCCCAGGGCCCGTGCGTCGACTCCTCGCGATGAGGGCTATACGGTTGTGGAAGGGAGCACACCGACGCCCGGCAGTGGGCGAGGACGCCCAGGCCATGGGGGTGCGGAAGGAGCAGCCAGGGTCCGGGTAGAAGGCGCGACCAAAGGCTCGGAATTTCGGATCTGGCTCCCTGGACCGGGCGATCGCGGTGCGTGGACATGCGGCGCGGGCCTGGGGACGGGCGGCGGGTGTGGCGGGCCATGTACCGGAAAGCGATGCCCGCGGCGTGCAGGCCGGCCGGCGCGCAGCCTCCCGCCCTTCGGGATGGGAGGCGAAGGCCGCACCTGCCGACTGGGAGCAGGTCCTGGCCAGACCCAGCCGCAACGCCCGGCGCTTGCCGCGGTGGCGCACGAGGAGGGCGTCGACGCGCTCCCAGCGCCCTGGACCCCGGCCCACGCCCGCGGCGCCGGCGCATGAGGGCCTCGGCGGTCCTGCTGGGCGGTGCCGGCACTGTCGGCGTACAGACCGGGCCCGACTGGTCGGCGTCCGGGAATTAGACCGCCGATTCGCCGCTGCGGCTGAGGGCCGCGGTGGCGACCCAATGGGTTGCCGGGCCTCGGTCCGCGGTGGCGACCCAATGGGTTGCCGGGCCTCGGTCCGCGGTGGGCCTTGTCGGCCCTGCCGCCGAAGCGGACCTTCGCGGGGGCGTCGATGATGAAGTCGTGGGGAGCGGGGGTGATGACGCAAGGGGGGGAAGCGCGGAAGTGGGCCTGCTGGGCGCAGAGTTCCACGGCGACATCAGCCTGAATCGCATCGGGGAAATCGACGATCACGGCACTGGATGGTGCGGCTCAACTTCTCAATGGGAGTCCGACGAGGTGACGGACGCGGCCATGGTCCTGGAGTTCTTGGTCGAGCCGGCGATCATGCGAGGCGCAGTGGCCGTGCAGGACCATCGTGCGGCGCAGGACCCGGCATACAGCGGCGAGGCGGAGAAGGACGCAGGCGGGGCTCGTCGTCGATGGGCAGGCTGAGCGGCATGGTCGCTGCACGCTTTGACCTCACGACACTCGTCGAGGAGCGGTGTGTTGAAGATGAGGGGAGCGGGCGAAAGGGCGCAGCGCATTGGACGGTGAAGGCCTTGGGTTTCTCGCCTCGACGCTGCACCTCGATTCCCACGACCCAGCCAGCGGACGCCCTTCTGTGGCGCCATACCTGATGACGCACCTTTGGCGAGGGCCTATGGAGGCCCAAACGGCGCCCAACGTCCCACCGACCTTTCCGACCGCTCTTGACGCGTCGTGGGCTCCGCAGGGCTCACCGCTCGGATAAGGTCATAAGGGCAGTGTGGAAGGCAACGACAACATCAGCCAGCCCCGAGTGCTTGGTACACATCGATGGGTCGAACCGTCGCAGATACTGCGTGGGAGGCGAGCGTCTGTGATGACGTATGACCGTACAGTGCAGATTGCCGCTCCTCCAAAGACGGTCTTTGCGGTGACTGCCGACCATGCCAGCTGGGGCTCATACGGTATGAAGTACTTGGTCGACGTCAAGGTTGACCAGCCGGAAGACGAGCAAGGATGGACACAATCGACTTGGCACGTCCAATTGGGAGCACGGTGGAAATTCTCCGTGCGAGCACGCCACGACCTTGAACACTTGACGATCCACGCTCAGGCTATTTCCGGAAATGGATTTTTCAAAAGTGCGGAGTGGAACTACCAGTTCTTGCCTTCCGGGGAACATACGCTCATGGTCGTGCACTTCGAGTGGGAATTGGGCGCAGGGCAGTTGATGGCGCAGATGTTTGAACCATTGGCTCGGGTAATGTGGAACGACCAGGTCAAAGTCTTGGCGCGGGTGAGCGAGGAGCGCGCCCGGGCTGCGCGGTCCTCCTAATCCCGCCCCGTTACCTGAGGAACACCAATGGCGCGGGCGCCGTCGGGCCCGCGCCATTGGCGCCGTGTGGGGAGATTTCCGCTCTGCTCGCAGTGCTTCCATCTCGGTGCGCCCAAGCCCATGGTCCATGCCGTTCAGCCAGGAGAGGGGCGTCAACTGTGGACCTGGTACATCTACGTATGCTATCGGGTATGGTATGCTGAAGGCATGAAACTGAGCGCATGGGCGAAGGAGCAGGGCATCAGCTACCAAGCCGCATGGCGGATGTACCGCGACGGCAAGCTGCCGGTACCGGTAGAGAAGCTACCCACCGGCACGATCATCGGGAAGCCACCAAAGGCGGCCCCCAGCGGGGTGGCGGTGTGCGCACGGGTATCCTCGTCAGACCAGCGTTCAGACCTCGATGGACAGGTGGCCCGGGTGGTCGCGTTGGTGACTGGCCAAGGGCTGTCCGTGGTGCGCACGGTGACAGAGGTGGGCTCGGGGTGGGGCGGCCACCGCGCCAAGCTGATGAAGGTGCTGGCGGACCCGTCTGTCGCCATCGTGGCGGTGGAGCATCGGGATCGGTGGATGCGCTTCGGTGCGGAGTACGTGGAGTCTGCCCTCGCCGCCCAGGGTCGGCGCCTTGTTGGGGTCGATCCGGGAGAGACCAAGGACGACCTGACGTGCTGACCAGCATGTGTGCGCGATGGTATGGCCGCCGGTCGGCTCGCAACCGGGCTGAGAAGGCGCTGCAGGCGGCGGGGGAGGATGACGGTCACCCAGGCGTTTCGATACGAACTGGACCCGACGGTGCGGCAGCGGCGTCTCCTGGCCAGAGCGGCAGGCACGCTATGCCTTTCCTTGGGGGCTGGCCCTGTGCAAGCGTCTGCTCGACGCCGGCAAGCCTGTACCGCACGCAGCGGAGCTGCACCGGCGGCGGAACGCGGAGAAGGCGCAACGGTCGTGGGTCTACGGCGTCTCTCCATGCTGCGGCCAAGAGGCATTGCGCGACCTGCGGGAAGTCGCTGCGACGGCCGGAGACTGAGGCAGGGAGGGCCACGCATGAACCGGTCTCCACCCCGTCGCCTGCTCCTGCGCCAGCGAATGAACACCAGACTATGGAAACGGCAGGAGGCAAGGGAGCAGCTTAAAGAACTTCGTTCAACTGTCTTGACACTGGGGTCCACCTTAGCCTGCCGCTTCGCGGACCTCCGGTGGCGGCCGTCGTCGCCGCCCGCGCCCGGCGGCATTGCACCCGGCGCGGTGCCGGTCTATAGTTAGAGAAACTAATCGGCCTGCGCCGGACGGCAGGTGGAGGCCGGGCGCCCGGGGGGGACGCGCCATGCCCGGCGGCCGCGCGGAGGGCGTCCAGGACAGCGGGCAAGCGCTCGATGTCGTGATGACGCTCGTGCGCCTGCTGCGGGACACGGCGGCCGCCGGCGGCCTATCGCTCACGGATGTGCGGCTGCTCAAGCGGCTGGCCGAACGGGTGCGGACCGCGAGCGACCTGGCCGCGGACCTCGACCTCACCGCCGCCACCGTCAGCGTGGCCCTCGATGGGCTGGTCCGCCGCGGCCTCGTCGAGCGGCGAGACCCCGGGGACGACCGGCGGTCCGTGCCGCTCGCGGCGACCTCCGCTGGCCGCGCCATCCTCGACGCGGCGCGCGGCCGCCAGATCGAGGCGCTGGGCGCGCTGGTGGCGGGGCTCCGTCCCGCGGAGCGCCGGGCGCTCCGCGTCGCACTCTCCGGTTTGGCCCGTGTCCTTTCGGCCGACCGGCAGCCCTGAAGGGGAGCGGGCGGGCGCGACCCCTGTAGCGGGCGACCCCCGGCCCATGACCACGGAAGGCGGTCGAAGCGTGGCTGCAGCTGCCGTGGCCCCGGCAGGCCCGGAGTCTTCGCGCCCGGACGGCTACCGCTGGATCGCGCTCTCCAACACGACGGTCGCCGTGCTCCTGGCGACCATCGACGGCTCGATCATGCTCATCGCCATGCCCGACATCTTCCGCGGCATCCGGCTCAACCCGCTGGTGCCCGGCAACAGCTTCTACCTGCTGTGGATGATCCTCGGCTACCTCGTGGTCAGCAGCGTCCTGGTCGTCAGCCTCGGCCGCCTGGGCGACATGTTCGGGCGGGTGCGGATGTATAACGTCGGGTTCGTCGTGTACACGGTGGCCTCGCTGCTGCTCACGATCGACTGGATGACGGGGCGGGCCGGCGCCGATTGGCTCATCGGTATGCGCATCGTGCAGGGGATCGGCGGCGCGTTTCTGATGGCCAACTCCGTGGCGATCCTCACCGACGCCTTTCCGGCCAACCAGCGCGGGTTGGCGCTGGGGATCAACAACATCGCGGGGATCAGCGGCAACTTCATCGGGCTCGTCCTCGGCGGCATCCTCGCGCCGATCGACTGGCGGCTGGTGTTCCTGGTCTCCGTGCCCTTCGGCCTGTTCGGTACGGTGTGGGCCTACCTCAAGCTGCGCGACAGCGGGGTGCGGCGCCGGGAGCCCGTCGACTGGTGGGGCAACGTCTCGTTCGCGGTGGGTTTGACGCTCCTCATGGTCGGCATCACGGGCGGCATCCAACCCTACCGCTCGCACACGATGGGGTGGACGAGCCCGCGGGTGCTGGCCGAGATCGCCGCGGGCGCCCTGTGCCTGTGCGGGTTCGCCGCATGGCAGGTGCGCAGCTCCCATCCGATGTTCCGCCTGGCGCTCTTCCGGATCCGCGCCTACACCTGCGGGGTGCTCGCCAGCTTCCTTTCCGCCGTGGCGCGAGGGGGGCTGATGTTCATGATGATCATCTGGCTGCAGGGGATCTGGCTGCCCCTGCACGGCTTCTCCTTCGCGATCACGCCGCTGTGGGCCGGCATCTACATGCTGCCCCTCAGCGCCGGGTTCGTGCTCGCCGGACCGGCGTCCGGGTACTTGTCGGACCGCTTCGACGCCCGGCTCTTCGCCACGACCGGCCTGCTCGTCTCGGCGGCGGCCTTCGTGCTGCTCGACGTGCTGCCCGTGAACTTCGCCTACCCTGCCTTCGCCGGGACGTTGCTGCTGGTGGGCCTGTCCATGGGCGCCTTCGCGTCGCCGAACCGGGCGAGCGTCATGAACAGCCTGCCGCCGGAGCACCGCGGGGCGGGCGGCGGGATGAGTGCGACCTTCCAGAACTCGGCGCAGGTGCTGTCGCTCGGAGTCTTCTTCAGCCTGATGATCGCCGGCCTGGCGGCCACCCTGCCGGCGACGATGTCCGCAGGGCTCGCGGCCCACGGCGTTCCGGCGGCCGTGGCGGCCGGCGTGGCGCACCTACCGCCGGTCTCGGTCCTGTTCGCGGCCTTCCTCGGATACAACCCGATCCAGCAACTGCTGGGCCCGCAGGTCATCGCGGGTCTCACGAAGGCCAACGCCGCCGCCCTGACCGGCCGGGCCTTCTTCCCGTCGCTGATCTCCGCGCCGTTCCGCGCGGGCCTGCACGAGGCGCTGCTCTTCGCGATCGCCGCGTGCCTGCTGGCGGCGGTGGCGTCCTGGTCGATGGGCCGCCGTTACGTGCACGGGGAGGCGGCGGGCGTGCCGTCCGAGGGCTCCCCGGAGGCCCGGCGCGGGAGAGCCGCGGACCCGACGGGGGCCCGGGGGGTGGCCGATTGACGGCGGGGCGCGGTGGTGGGCAGGAATCGGCGGCCCGGGCGACGGCCGGGCAGGGGAGGCGGGGCACGATGCGCGTGCGGTGGTATGGGCAGTCGGCGTTCCGGCTGTTGTCGGAGGGCGGGACGGTCTTCATCGATCCGTTCCACCTCCCGGGCCCGGAGATGGCGGCGCGGGGCTTCCGCTTCGAGTACCCGGCGATCGCGGAGAAGGGCTCGGACCTGCTGCTCATCACGCACGAGCACTTTGACCACAACGCCGCCGAGGCGGTCGGCCCGTCGCGGGCCGTGATCCGGTCTACGGCCGGCGTGCTGGAGGCCCCGGTGGGCAAGGTCACGGCCATCGCCTCCGAGCATGACGCGGCCGCGGGCACGCAGCGCGGACCCAACACCATCTTCGTCTTCTCGCTGGACGGCCTCCGCGTCTGCCACTTCGGCGACTTCGGCCAGGCGGCCCTGCGTCCGGAGCAGCGGTCGGCCATCGGGCAGGTCGACCTGCTCATGCTGCCGGTGGGCGGCGGCCCGACCATCGGCGCGGACGCCGCCTTCGAGATCGTGGAACTGCTGCGCCCGCGGTGGGCGGTCCCCATGCACTACCGGACGCCGGCCATCGGCTTCCTGGAACCGGCCGAGGCCTTCCTTGCCCGGTTCGCCTCCGTGGAGCGCTGCCCCACGAGCGAGTTCGACACGGCAGGCCTACCGGCCCGCGGGGAGCCGATGGCGGTCGTGCCGGCGGCGCCCGCCCGGGGATGAGGGAGGCATCCGCCGCACCATCCGGGCGGCGGATGCCGGGCGCGGCCCGGGGGCATCGGCAGGCCGACGGGTGCCGAGGCGGCGTCCGCCATCGGCGCGGTGTGCCGGGCGGGCGGACCCAGCGCGGGGCGGCTCGCATCCGCTCCCAGAGCGGTCACGGGGCCGCCCCGCCGGTCACTGCAAGACCGACGGGACGCGCATCGCCTCGTGGAACTGGTGCACGGCCGCCTGGATCGCCCCGAGCATGCGGAGGAGCACCGGGCGGACCGACTCCGGTGGAGAGCAGAAGGCCTCGGCCGCCGCGTGCACCCGGTCGCCCGCGGCATAGACCTTGACCACCTTGGTCCGGGCCGCCGCCACCACCGCCGCGGGCGCCGCCCGGCGGCGGTCCTCGTCGCCGCGCAAGGTGAAGAAGCTCGGGAACAGCAACTGAAAGAACTCGTCGTCGTCGGGGTCGATCGTGATGACGTAGTAGCCGCCCTCGAAGCGGAAGGCCACGTCCCCCGCCTCGTCGATCTGAGGCCGGAAGCCCTGCTCCTCCAGGAACTCCACATACAGCTGAGCGCGTTCGTCCTTCGTGACCACAGCCCGCACCTCCCCGACGCCCGCGGGTCCGCGTGTGCCGCCGCGGTCCCCCCGCATCCGCCCCCGCGTCCGCGAGCCGAGGATAGGCGCGGGCGCGGCGCGGCACCGTCCGAAGTTCGGAGGACGAACGTCTGTGTCCGTCGGTCCGGCGCGCGCAGGGGAGGGCCTCGGTCGCCCGGGTGGTCCGGGGATGGCCGGCGGTCGGGCCGCGCCGGGCGGCCCCCTATGCCGGGCGGCCGCCCACCCTGCGCGGGCCCTCCACGGGGCGTCGCACGGGGGCGGCCG
>JAJYVV010000257.1 GCA_021791815.1 Bacillota bacterium
GGGGGGCCGCCGGCCGGCCGGCCCGTGCGCTGGATCGCTGGCCAGGGTTTCGTGGTGGAAGGCGGCCGCGATGTCCGCTGACGCACTCGCCGCCGGCGATGTCCTGCAGGTGGCGCCCGGCCGGGTGCTTCCGGTGGGCCACGAGCAGGCCGGCCTGTGCCCGGCGGTCGCGGTCGGTCTCCCGCCGCCGCCCCTGCGCGACCCCGTCTTGCTGGTCGTGCCCCTGACCACCCAGCACGGAGCCTGGGCCGGGCCTGGTCGTCGTACCCGATTCCCGGCCCTGCGCGGACGTGGCCTCCACGGGGTTCCGGGAGGTGTTCGCGGGGCCGCCCACGCCCCGAGTGCCGGGCAGCGGCGCGTGGAACCGTGCGCCGTCGGAGTGAGGGGGACGGGTGGGGGTGGGTCGGACGGGCGGCTTCGCGGGCGGGACCGCCACCGGTGGCCCAGCTTCTCGACCGCGCCTCTGGCGCCCGCGCACGGCGCCCCTATGGGATCGGCATGCGCACCCCCGCGATGCGTGAACGGTGGCCACCACGCCGCCCCGGTCGAGGTCGCGGCCGGCCGCCGCGTCCGACGGTCCAGCGGATGCGCGGCACGCCATGCCCGGTTCCGGCGCTGATGGCGCACGCCGAGCAGGCATCAGCCCCCGGGCCCGGGGCAGCGGGCGCCGAAGCCTCGGCGGGGGCGACGCCCGGCATCGCCCCGCGGCACGCCTGCCGTGCCTTTTCACAGGTTGCCTGTTATCAGGCTACCTGTTATACTCGCGCCATGGCGGTCGGGGCGGCGGAGCCGGAGCCCCTCGGCTTCCGCATTCACGAGGTGCACCTGCTGCTGCGGGGAGCCTACGACGAGGCGCTGGCGCCGCTGCGCCTGACCCTGCCGCAGCTCGGCGCGCTCGCGGCGATCCGGCGGTCGCCCGGCCTGAGCATCGCCCAACTGGCCCAGGCCAAGGCGGTGGCGCCGCAGAGCATGGCGGAGCACGTCGCCGCCCTGGAGGCGTCGGGGTTCGTCGGGCGTGAGCACCCGGCCGGCCGCGGCCACGTGCTCGAGCTGCGCCCGACGGCGGCGGGCGCCGAAGCGCTGCGCTTGGGATTCGGGGCCATGCGCGCGGCCGAGGAACGCCTGTGGGCGGCGATCGCGGCGGACGAGCGGCGGCGGTTCCGGAAGCTGCTGGAACGCCACCTGGCCGAGCTGCGCCAGGCGCGGCCGGCCGGGCCCGGTCCAGGGAGCCGGGAACCGGAGCCCGGAGAGGAGTGAGCGGATGGCCGCGGGGGCGCGCGCCCTTCCCACCCGCGAGGCCCCGAGCCGGGCAGGCCTGGCGCTCGCGGTGATCATGACCGGGGTCCTGATCACCGCCGTCGACACGACCATCGTCGTGCTGGCGCTTCCCGTCATCGAACGCGCGCTGCACGTGGCCCTGGCCTCGGTGATCTGGATCATCATCGGGTACCTCCTGGTCATCACCCTGCTCGCGACGCAGGTCGGCCGCCTCGGCGACATGTACGGGCGCGTGCGGATGTACGAGGCGGGCTTCCTGATCTTCATCGCCGGCTCGGCGCTCTGCGCGGCGTCGTGGAACGAGGCCTCCATCATCGCCTTCCGCCTGCTGCAGGGTGTGGGCGGCGCGTTGGTGAGCGCCAACAGCGGCGCGGTCCTGGCCGACGTCTTCCCCCCGGAGCGCCGCGGCCGGGCTTACGGGATGAGCGCCGTGGGCTGGAGCGTCGGCGCCGTCCTCGGGATCGTCCTCGGCGGGTTGATCGTGACGTATGTGTCGTGGCGATGGATCTTCTGGATCAACGTGCCGATCGGGCTCGTCGCCGTGGCCCTCGCCCTGCGGGTCCTGCGCGACACGGGGGAGCGCCGGCGTCGTCGCGTCGACTTGCTGGGCATGGCCACGGCCGGCGCCGGCCTCTTCGGGGTCCTCTGGGGCGCCACCCGGCTCGCGACGGCGCCGCTCGACGCCTCGATCGCCGTCTTCCTCACCGCCGGGGTGGCCCTGCTCGCCGCCTTCGTCCTGGTCGAGCGCCGGCAGGCGGAGCCGATGGTGCACCTTTCCCTCTTCCGGGTGCCCGCCATGACCCCGTCCCTGCTGGCGGCCCTGTTCCAGGGCCTCGCCAACTATGCCGTCCTCTTCCTGGTGATCATGTACCTGCAGGGCCCGCGGGGCCTGTCGCCGCTCAACGCCTCGCTCCTGCTCGTCCCGGGCTACGTCGCCGGCGCCGCCGTGGGTCCGTTCGCGGGCCGGCTCGCCGACCGGGTCGGCCCGGTCATCCCGGCGACCGCGGGCCTGGCCGTGCAGGTGCTCGCGCTCTTCCTCTATGCGCAGCTGTCGCTGACCACGGGCCTCTGGTTCGTGGTCCTCGCCAGCATCGTCAACGGGGTCGGCTCCTCGAGCTTCTTCCCCTCCAACAACGCGGCGGTGATGAAGGCCTCGCCGCCGCAGGTCTTCGGCATCTCTTCCGGCATGTTGCGCACCTTTGGCAACGTAGGCATGGTGTTCTCGTTCTCCATGGCCATCCTCGTGGCGTCGCGCTCCATCCCGCGGGGCCTGGCGTTCGCCATCTTCGTGGGCACCGCGAAGCTGGAGGGCGCCGCGGCGCACGCCTTCACGACGGGCCTGCACTCCGCGTTTTACGCCTCCATGATCTTTCTCGTGCTGGCGGCGCTCCTGTCGGCGTCGCGCGTGCGCCGGGCCGCCCCGATCCCACGCCCGCGCTGACGCCGGTCGGGGGGATCGCCCCGCGGCACCGTGGGTCAGGTTCCCGGCCCCGCCGCCCATACGCGGGCCCGCCCCCGTGCCGCCCGCGCCAGCGCCCGCAGCCGCGGCCCCGCCGGATCCCAACCGCAGAACACCACGCGCACCCTGGGCAGGCCCCGCAACTGGGCGGCGGCGGCCGCCGCCGCCGCGAACGGGTCCCCCGGGCCGGTGGCCAGGCCGTCCGTGCACACAAGGCACACGGTGCGCCGCCGCGGCGGACGCGCGCGCAGCCGGGCAGCCATCGCCCGCAGGCCGGCCGCCAGGTCGCTCTCCCCGGGGCCGTCGGCCGCCCGTGCGGCGGCGAGCGCCGTCCGGAGGGCCCGCCGGTCCCGGGTCGGCTCCAGGTCGATGGCGGCGGGGACGGCGCCCCGCGCTGCCGCGCCGGGCCGGCCCTCAAGGGGCAGCGCGTAGACGCCGAAGGCACGGGACGGGGCTGCGCGGGCGGCGGCCTCGGCGAAGGCGCAGAATGCCGGCAGCCGGGCGACCATGGACGGGCTGCGGTCGAGCCCCAGCAGCACGTCCGCCGGCCGGGGCGCCCGGCCCGGCGCGAACCGGAGGTCGCCCGGCGCGGGCCAGACCGCGCGCCGGCATCGCGCCGCGGCGGCCACGGCGGTCTCCACGGCGAGCAGGGTCCCGCCGCGCGCCCGCGACGTGCCCGTGCGGGCGGTTCGCACCGGCGCGCCGTCGG
>JAJYVV010000063.1 GCA_021791815.1 Bacillota bacterium
TGGCCGGCCTGGCCGGCGGGGCCGCGGCGGCCGGCGCCGCGCCGGTCCTGCCTGCCGTGAGCCCCGCCCCGGGCGCCATGCTCACCGGCTCGCCGCGGGATGCGGCGGTGCGCCTCCCCGGCCCGCCGCCGGCGGGCAGCACCCTGGAGATCCTGGGCAGCGACGGCTCCGACATGGGCACGGGGCCGACCACCGCCCGCGGCGACCTGTTGGAGCGCGCCGCCCAGCCCTTGGCGCCCGGCGTCTACACGCTGGTCTGGCAGGCGGGCGCCTCCGCCGGCTCGTCCACCTTCACGGTCTGGCACGGCGGTCCCCTGCCGGCCGAGGCGCTGCGCGCGGAACGCGGCGGCCCAACCCTGCGCCCCATCGGGCACCTCGGCGGCTTGGCCGCGGCGCTGGCGCTCTGCGAAGCGGTCGCGGCCCTCGGGGCCGCGGTGTACGGCGGCCGGCGGGCCCCGGGCGTGATCCGGCGGGCCGGCCTCGGCATCTTCGCCGGCGCCCTGTACTGGGCCCTCGCGCACGCGGCGGCCGCCAGCGGCGCGCCGCCCCTCGCCGTACCGCTGTCCCCCCTGGGCCGCGTGCTGCTGCTGCACGGCGTGGGGCGGGACGCCCTGCTCTGCGCCGTGGCGGGCTTCGTCATCCTGTGCCTCCCCCGGCGCGCGGGCGCGGCGGCGGCCTGCTTCGCCGCGCTGGCGCTCGCCTTGGCGGCGGCCGCCATCCCGGTCCTGCGCGGCAGCGGCGCCCCGGGGGTGGCCGTGACCTGCGCCGCCCTCGGCCTGGCGGGCGCGGGCCTGTATGCGGGGCCCTGGCTGGTCGCCCGGCGGCGGCGGGAGGAGCCACCCGTACCGGCCCTTCCGCGGGTCGCGGGGGCCGCGCTCGCGGTCCTGGGCGGCGGCGCGCTCGCGCTGCTCCTCGGCTTCCGGCCACGGCACGAGCCCCTGGCGGACGCGGCGCTGGCGCTCCTGGCCCTGGCCGGGCTCCTCGGGCGGCCGGGCGCCCGCGGAGCCGCGGCGCAGGGCGCCGCGCTGCTCTCCGGAGCCGCGGCGGCCATCCTGATCTCCCCGGCGCTGGCGTCCGCGGCGCCGCTCGCCGGCAGGGCGCTCGTGCCCCCTGTCTCCGCCTGGGCCCTGCGCAGCGAGGAGCCGGGCTCGGCCGGCAGCGCCGTCGCCCTGGATCTGGCCTCCGGTCAGCCCGGCGCCAACGTCATCCGCGTGCGCGACGCGGGCTGGCCGGGCGACCGCCTCGTCCTCCGCGCGGCCAGCGCCGCGCAGCCCTCCGTCGCGCGCAGCGTGACGCTCCCCGAAACCTCTCCCGGCGTCTTCGAGGCCGCCAGCGACGCGTTCAGCCTGCCGGGGGCGTGGAAGGTGTCGGCGGGCGGTGCGTCCTTCGTGCTGGTGGTGGGCGATCCGCCGGAGGTGGACGGCTGCCCGCTCGGCTTCTCGGACCTGCGGGTCGCGGTGGCCGGCCTCCCCGGGGGCGGGCCGGTCACGGCGTTCGCGGTGGACCCGGGGGATGGCAGTCAGGCCCTGGCCGCCACCGCCCGGGGGGTCTTCGCGACGCGGAACGGCGGCCTGGACTGGAGCGCCGCCACCGGCCCGGGCGGGGCGACCGTCCTGGCGGTCGGCCGCTACGGCGAGTGGTTCGCGGGCGGTGCGGGAGGCCTGTCCGCCTCCCAGGACGGCGGCGCGGCGTGGGCGCCGGTCGGCGGCATCCCCGGCGCCGTCGCGGCGATGGCCGATCCCCTGTATCCGGATGGCACGCCGGCGTGGGTGCTGTCGGCGGGCGAGGTCCTGCAGAGCGTCCTGCAGTACACGCCCCAGGGCTTCGTCCCGGGTTGGCTGGCCACGGGCCAGGCGCCCGCCGGCGCCAGGCTGCTGGTCGCGCTCCCCACGGGCGGCACCGGCGCGGACCTCGCCGCCGGGGGCGCGCCGGGGCTGGAGGTCAGCACCGACGGGGGACGGGACTGGACGTCCGAGGCCCCCGGCCTCGGCGCCGTCGCGGCCCTGGCGCGCGGCGGCAGCGGGCTCTGGGCGGCGGGACAGGGCGGGCTCTGGCAGGCTCCGGCCGCCCTGGGGCCGTGGACCGCCATGCCGCTGGGCGCGAACGGCGGGCCGGTCTCCGGCCTGGCCGTCGGCGGCTCCGTGGGGCAGGACGTGCTGGCCTTCGTGCCCGGCCGCGGCCTGCTCTGGAGCGCCGACGCCGGCGCCGCGTGGACGAACCTGGGCTGTCCGGACCTCGCGCCCTCCGCGATGGCCAGCGCCTTCCAGCCCGGGGGCCCGAACAAGGGCACCGGCCCCCTCGGCTACATCGGCCTCGCCGACGGGCAGGTCCTTGCGGTGCTGCCCCCGGCCGGGGCGGGAAGCGCGCAGCCGGGCCAGGGCGCGGCGGGATAGGACCGGGGCCGAACCTCGTTCCGCGTCCGTGGGGCCGCTCCCGTCCGCCCGGATTCCCGTCCGGCGAGGAGCCGATGCCGCGGGTCCTGGCGGAGCTCTCGGACGGGATCGGATGGTCCCGCACCGCCGAGAGCAGCAGCGTGGTGTCCACTGCTGTCCGATCGGCATACCCCCAGGTGGCGGACGACCCGGAGGCGGTCGGAGCGAGGGGGCCATGCCGGCCGACCTGCCGCTCCCCGACGGGTTGGCCGCGGAGCACATCCGCCAGCGCTGCGAGATGCGCTCCCCGTGGTTGAACGAGAAGCAGCGTCGGTTGCTGGCCGCAGTGGAGGCCACGCTGGTCGGTAGCGACCTTGCGGACCCCACCATCGAACCCGAGCGTGTTGGGCGGCCGGAAGCCGCTGACCGCCCTCGAGGCAGGGCTCCGCGACACGCTGGCGCATCTGGTCGCGCCGGCGACGCGGGGCGATCCGGAGGCGCCCCGGTGCTGGACCAACAACAGCACGCGCGACCTGGCCAGGGCGATGCAGGAGCAGGGCCGCCACGTCCGTCCCGTGTCAGTCGGGAGGCGGGCCGCGCGGGTTGGGCCACAGAGCGCATCAGCGCCGTCGTTGCGCCGCCTGCCCCGTCGAGAGCACCCGTTCCCCTGCCATGCAGGTATCATCCGATCGGCGGCAGGCGATGTCACGGCCCTATGTCACCCCGGCCATCTCGTGGCCCACATCCGGCGGCCCGGCCACCTGCGCATCGAGGCGGCGTCCTTTGCTGGAGACGAGGGACCGGGAGTTCGACCACAGGCGGGGATGCCCCAGGAAAGCGCCCTTGGGCCCACCGTTCGACGTCGTCGTCCGTGCCCGGGAGGGCATGCGCGGGCGGCCGGAGCTACTGCTCGACCAACCCTGCCTCCATCGCCACCCGCTCACGCAGGGCGGTCCCCGCCAGCCGTCCCCCACCCTGGAGGTCCGGTGGGCACGTGGCGCGGCCCCGTCCGCGCCCGCCGCGGAGATCCCGTATGTCGCCACGATGAAGGGGCGGCAGGCCTTGGGAGGCGCGCCGGGGCCGGGCGCCGCCGGATCAGGCGGGCGGGCCTCCCTGCTCCAGCAGCGCCTCCAGCTGCTCCTGCCCGAGCAGCCAGCGCAGCTCGGGATGGAGGCGCACACCGCTGTGCGCCTCGACGCGGGACCGGACCGCGGCCATGAGTCCCAGCACGTCGGCGGCCGTGGCCCTGCCCAGGTTCACGATGAAGTTGGCGTGTTGCGGGGAGACTTCGGCGTCGCCGCGCCGCAGGCCCTTGCAGCCGCAGGCCTCGATCAGGCGGCCGGCGAAGTCGCCGGGCGGGTTCCGCCATATGCTTCCTGCGCTGGGCAGGTGCGTGGGCTGCGTGCGGCGCCGGCGCACGGCGCGCCCGGCGAGGTCGCGACGGACGTCCTCCGGGTTGGCCGGCCGCAGGCGCAGGACCGCGCCCAGGGCGACGAGGCCCTCGTCCGCGATCCGGCTGCCCCGATAGCGGAAACCCATCTGGGCTGCCGGGATGGTCTCCGCCGTGCCGTCCGGGGCCATGGCGCGCACCGACTCCACGACGGCGCCGAAGTCGCCGGCCGCCGTGCCCGCGTTCATGGCCAGGGCGCCCCCGACCGTGCCGGGCACTCCGGCCACCCCCTCCAGACCGGACAGGCCCCGGCGCGCCGCCTCCTGGAGCAGGCGGGCCAGGTGGACCCCGGCCCCGGCCTCTACGCGGTCGCCTTCCCAGCGAACCCCGCCGCATGCCGCGGAGAGGTCGAGGATGAGGCCGTCGAACCCCTCGTCGGGGCAGAGCAGGTTGCTGCCGAGCCCGAGGATGCGCAGGGGGCGCCCGGAGGCGCGGGCCCACCCGAGGGTGGCCGCCACGTCCGCCTCGTCCGCCGCGACCACGAACAGCGCGGCGGGCCCGCCGATCCGGAGGGTCGTATGGCCGGCGAGCGGCTCCCCCGTGCGCACCGTGCCGCGTACGTGGGCCCGCAGGCCACCGGCCACTGCCTCCGCTGCGTCCCGTTCGGCGTCCCCCGCCATCCGGACGCGGCCCCCCTCCTCCGCAGGCTCCCCACGCCGGAAGCCCGGCGCGGCGCCGGGCCGCTAGCGCGACGCGGCCGCCCCCGCGATGGCCTCGACCATGCGCCCGAGGCCGTCGGGCTGGGCGAGCCCGCGGGCGGCGGCGGCCATCGCCGCGCGCCGGGCCGGATCGCCCAGCAGGCCGAGGACGGCGCCGGCCAGCCGGCCGCCGTCGAGGCCCGCCTCTTCCAGCACGAGGGCCGCCCCCGCCGCCGCAAAGACCGCGGCGTTCGCGTCCTGGTGGCGGTGGGTGACGTGCGGCGACGGGATCAGGACCGACGCGCGCCCCACGGCCGCCAGTTCCGCGAGCGTCATGGCGCCCGCCCGGCACACCACGACGTCCGCCGCGGCCAACCCGTCGCCGACCTCGGTGAGGTACGGTACGACGCGCACCCGCGGGCCCGCGTCCCCCGCCGCCCGCAGGGCGGCCGGATGGTGGTCGACACCGCTCACGAACAGCAGGTGGCCCTCCGTGAGGCGCCGCGCGAACTCCCGCAGGAGGCCCACGAAGACGGCCGACCCCCGGCTGCCGGCGAACATCAGCACGACACGGCCCGCCACCGGCAGGCCCAGACGGCGGCGAGCCGCGGCGGGTTCCTGGCCCAGCACCTCCGGCCGGACCGGGTTGCCGGCGACGACCAGGCGCGCTCCGCCCGGGAAGCGGCGGCGGGCCTCCGGATACGGGACGGCGACGCAGGCGGCGAACCGCGCGAGGAAGCGGTTGGTCACGCCCGGGATGGCGTTCTGCTCCTGCAGGACGAGCGGCACGCGCAGGGCCCCGGCGGCCAGGCCCACGGGCCCCGCGGCGTACCCGCCGGTCCCCAGGACCACGTCCGGCCGGAACGAGCGGAGGAGCGCGAGGGCGCCCCCGCAGGCCGACACCAGTTGGAACGCCCCGCGCAGCGCCTCGGCCGGGCGCTTGCGGACCAGGCCGCCCACGGCCAAGGTGCGCAGCGCGAAGCCGGCCTGGGGGACGAGCCGCTCCTCCATGCCGCCGCGGGCGCCGACGAAGAGGATGGGGTCGGCGCCCAGGCGCTCGGCGCAGGCGCGGGCGATCGCCAGGGCGGGATAGATGTGGCCGCCCGTGCCCCCGGCCGCGACGAGCAGCCGCATCCCCTTCCCCGTGCCGCCGTTGGCGGGCGTGGTGGCCGCGCGCGGTCCGGGCATCGCGTTCACGTCCGCACGTGCCGCGAGATGTTCGCCAGGATCCCCAGCCCGGTCAGCGTGAACACCAGGGAGGACCCCCCGTAGCTGATCATCGGCAGCGGGATGCCGGTCACCGGCAGCAGGCCCGACACGACCCCGATGTTGACGATGACCTGCACCGCCAGCATCGTGGTCAGGCCGGCCGCGAGCAGGCTCCCGAAGAGGTCGGGGGCCCGCGCCGCGATGCGGAACCCGCGCCAGATGAGGAGCCCGAAGAGCGAGAGGGCGAGGAGGCCGCCGATGAACCCCAACTCCTCGCCGAGGACGGCGAAGATGAAGTCCGTATGCTCCTCCGGGAGGTAGAACCACTTCTGGCGGCTCTGCCCCAGCCCGACGCCGAACAGGCCCCCTGAGCCCAGCGCATAGAGCGACTGCAGGATATGATAGCCGCTGCCCTGTGCCTGCGCCTGAGGGTGGAGGAACGCGAGAAACCGCTCCCGCCGGTAGGCGGAGCCGAAGATGGCCGCGGCCAGGGCGGCCACCCCCGCCCCGCCGATCGCCACGAACTGGAGGGGCGGCACCCCGGCCACATACAGCAGCACCACGCTGGTCGCGGCCAGCGCCACCGCCGTGCCGAGGTCGGGCTCCAGGAGGATCAGCCCTGCGGCCGCACCGACCAGGCCGAGGATGGGCAGCGTGGTCCGCAGAAACGACCGCACCTGCCGCTCGCTCCGGGCGGCCAGCCACGCCGAGACGACGATCACCATGGTCAGCTTCGCGAACTCGGACGGCTGGACCAGCAGCGGCCCGAAGCCCAGCCAGCGCCGGCTGCCGTTGACCACGCGGCCCGCGACCAGCACGAGGCCGAGCAGCCCGAACGTGGCCGCCACGATGAGCGGGGCCAGGTCACGCCAGCGCCAGTAGTCGATGCGCAGGCAGATCACGAACGCGGCGGCGCCCACCCCCGCCCACATCAGCTGGCGCTGGAAGTAGTAGAAGGGATCGTGGACCAGGGCCGCGGCGGTCACGGAACTCGCGGACAGGATCATCACCAGGCCGAGGCCGACGGCCGCGGCGGTGCCGAGCAGGAGGAAGGCGTCGGGCGGTTGGCGCCGGGCCCCGCCCGTCCCCGCGCGCGGCTGCCGCCAGAGACGCACGGGGCCGTCCGCGCCGTAGCGCCCGGCGGGCGCCCTCATACCCAAAACGCGATCAGCCCCAAGGCCCCGCAGGCCAGCGCGAACAGCAGCAGGCGCGGCACGAGCCGCCCCTCCCGCCAGCCCGACAGCTCCAGGTGATGGTGCAGCGGCGACATGCGCAGCAGTCGCCGCCCCGTGCGGCGGAACCACAGGACCTGGGCCATCACCGAGAGCACCTCCAGCGCGAAGAGGAGCCCGATCACCGGCAGATACAGCAGCAGCCCGGACAGGACGCCGATCGAGGCGAAGGCGGCGCCGATCGCCATGGACCCCGTGTCGCCCATGAACACCCGGGCCGGGTGCCAGTTCCAGCGCAGGAACGCGAGCAGCGCGCCCACCAGGGCGAAGGCGAATGTGGCCATGGCCACGTAGCCCTCGGCCCAGCAGAGCGCGCCCAGGGCGCCCAGGGCGACCAGGCCGGTGCTGCCCAGGAGCCCATCCGCCCCGTCCGTGAAGTTGGCGCCGTTGGTGGCCCCGACCAGGCCGAGCAGCACCAGCGCGACGAAGGCGAGGGGAGCCACCACGAGGCGGTGGGCCGAGAAGGGCACGGCGAACGACGCCGCCTCGGGGCGCTCGGACAGCGCGAACCCGGCGAGGACCACCGCGAGGACAAACTGCGCGGCGAGCTTGTACCGGGCCTTCAGGCCTTCGGGACGGCGCCCGACCACCTTGAGCCAGTCGTCGGCCAACCCGAGCGCTCCGTGGCCCACGGTCATCAGGACGCAGACCAGCATGGCGGCGTCGCGCGGCCGGAACGCCCATGCGGCCAGCGCCGCGGCCAGCACGAACACCATGCCCGCCGCGGTCGGCGTCCCCGCCTTGGAGAGGTGCGTCGCGGGGCCCTGGCTGCGCACCACCTGGGTGAGGCCCGCGCGGCGCAGCGCACCGATCACCACCGGAAAGGCCAGCAGGCAGAGGATGCCTGCGCACAGGCCGGCCAGCAGGGGGGCGCCTGGCAGCATCCGCACGGCGCCCGCTCACCTCCCCCGGCGGGCGCCGTGACCGCCCGCGTCTCGGACCGACCAGGCCTCAGCCGCGGCGACCAGCGACTCGAGGCCCACCGCGTGCGAGGCCTTGAACAGCACGACCGTCCCGTCGGCCGCCGCCTGCAGCAGCGGCGGCAGGACCGCCGCCGCGTGGCTGGCGTCGCGCGTCTCCCGCACCCGCTCCGGGGCCATCCCGGCATCGCGCGCCGCCCGCGCGATGCCGCCGGCCAGCGGGCCCACCGTCACGAGCCAGTCGAGACCGGCGGCCCCGGCTGAACGGCCCACGGCCTCGTGCCCGGCGTCCGACGCGGCTCCGAGCTCGAGCATGTCGCCCAGCACCGCCGCGCGCCGCCCCGGCGGGGCAACCAGGCACAGGGTGTCGATGGCGGCGAGCACCGACTGGGGGGCGGCGTTGAACGTGTCGTCCAGCAGCAGCAGCGGACCCGCGGGCCGGAGGGCCAGGCGCCCGGGATCGGGGGCGACCCCCTCCAGGCCGGCCGCGGCCCCGGCGAGGTCCACGCCGAGGACCTCGGCGCAGCAGAGGGCCGCGAGCGCCAGTTGCACGTGATGCCGCCCCAGCAGGGAGATCCGCGCGGAGAGCGCGCGCCCCGAGCCGCGCAGACGCACCTCGAAGGTCCAGCCGCCGCCCGAGGGCCGGGGCCGCAGGTCCCTCGCGGAGACGTCCGCGTCGGGATGCAGGCCGTAGGTGCGGACGGGGGCGGGCGACCACGCCTCCATCGCCCGCTGGCGCGGGTCGTCGGCGTTGCAGATGGCGAAGCCGTCCGGGGGCAGGGCCCGCAGCAGCTCGCCCTTCGCCTCCGCGATGGCCGCGATGGAGCCGAGCGCCTCCAGGTGGCTCTCGCCGATCACGGTCAGGACCCCGACCCGCGGGCGCGTGACACGGGCGAGATGCGCGATCTGGCCCGGGCCGCGCATGGCCAGCTCCAGGACCGCGAAGCGGTGGCGGGGGGCCGCGCGCAGGCAGATGAGCGGGACGCTCACGTCGGTGTTGAAACTCTCCTCCGGAACGAGGACCTGCCCGGCGTCGCCGAGGGCCGCCGCGACAAGGCGGCGCGCGGTGGTCTTGCCGACGCTGCCCGTGACGCCCACGACGGTCGGTCCGGGATGCAGGGCGCGCAGGTGACGGGAGGCGAGGCGCCCCAACGCCGGCGTGACGGCCGGCACGAGGATGGCCCCCCGGCCCGGCGGCACGTCGGCGAGGTCCCACGCGTCGCCGCAGGGACGGTCCACGAGCACGGCCGCCGCCCCGGCCGCGAACGCCTCGGGCAGCAGGGCATGGGCGTCCACGCGCGCCCCGCGCAGCGCGCAGAACAGGTCCCCCGGCCGGACGGCGCGCGTGTCCGCGGCCGCGCCCGACACGGCGATGCCGCCGTCCCCCGCGAGCAGCCGGCCGCCGACCGCGTCGCAGACCGCGTCGAGGCGGCCCAGGAGCACGCCGTCCGGAGGCCCTCCCCGCAGCAGTTGGGGGGCGCTCATCGGTATCCCAGCCGCGCCAGAGCCGCCGCGGCCTCCTCGCGATCGTCGAAGTGGATGGTGCGATCGGCAAAGATCTGATAGACCTCGTGGCCCTTGCCGGCGATGACCACCACGTCCCCCGGGGCCGCGGCGGCCAGCGCCTCGCCGATCGCCTGGCGCCGGTCGACCACGAGCGAGTAGCGGGCGCCCGCGGTCCGGGCCGCCCCCGCCTCGATCTCGTGCAGGATCGCCTCCGGAGCCTCCGAGCGCGGATTGTCCGACGTCACCCAACACAGGTCGGCCAGGCGGGTGGCGATCGCGCCCATGAGCGGCCGCTTCGTGCGGTCGCGGTCGCCGCCGCAGCCGAAGACGACCAGCACGCGGGCGGCCGCGACCTCGCGCGCCGCGCGCAGGACGTTTTCCAGGCCGTCCGGGGTGTGGGCGTAGTCCACGAAGACCGAGAACGGCTGCGACCCGGGCACGGGTTCGAGCCGGCCGGGGACGCCGGACACCCGGCCCAGCGCGGCCGCGACCTCCGCCGGGTCGAGGCCGAGGAGGATGCCGGTGCAGAACGCACCCAGGGCGTTATAGACGTTGAACCGGCCCGCCAGGCGCAGGGCGCAGCGTTCGCGGCCGCCCGGGTGGGCGATCGTGAACACGGCGCCCCCCCCGCGCAGGCGCACGTCCTCGGCCCGCACGTCGCCCGTGGCGCCCATGCCGAACCCCAGCACGGGCACCGCCGGCGCGGCGGCGGCCGCCATCTCGGCGCCGGCGGGGTCGTCGACGTTGACCGCGGCGCCCTTGGGCCCGGGCTTGGGCCGGGCGCCGGGCACCGGTCGCCCGACGGCCTCGAAGAGCCGCCTCTTGCTTTCCCGATAGTGCGCGAAGCTGGGGTGCTCGGCGGGGCTGAGATGGTCGGGCGTCAGGTTGGTGAAGACCGCCACGTCGAAGGCGACGGCCACCGTCCGGTGGCGCGCCAGCGCGATCGAGGAGACCTCCATCACGCAGGCCCGGTCGCCGCGCCGGACCATCTCGGCAAACAGGGCCTGGAGGTCCGGCCCCTCGGGGGTCGTCAGGCGCGCGGCCCGCGCCTCCCCGCCCACCACCGCGGAAACCGTGCCGATCAAGCCCACGGGCCCGATCGCGCCGAGCACCTCGCGCACGAGATAGGACGTCGTCGTCTTGCCGTTGGTGCCGGTGACCCCGGCGACCGTGAGGTCCGCCGTGGGATGGCCATGGTAGGCGGCCGCGATGGGGCCGGCGGCGCGGCGCGCGTCGGGCACCAGGACGGCCGCCTGGCCCGGCCCCAGGCGGGGCGGCACCGCCGACAGCGGCTCCACCACCACGGCGGGCGCCCCGGCGGCGAGGGCGGCCGCGACGAAGTCGTGGCCGTCGAAGCGCTGGCCCTTCCAGGCGATGAAGAGGTCGCCCGGGCGCAGGCTGCGCGAATCGTAGGCGATGCCGCGCACCTCGGCATCGCCCGGTCCGATCAGGCGGGCCCCATCCAGATCCGCGATCACCTGCGCCACCCGCATCGCCCCACCCCCTTCCCGCGGCCGCTCGGGACCCCGCGCTCAGGGACGGCTCGCGAAGGTCACCTGCACCGTGTCCCCGGGGTGCAGCGAGGCACCGGGCGGGGGCGACTGGGCGATGACCACGCCGCTTCCCTGGCCCTGCAACTGCAGCCCCTGCAGACTGAGCGCTGCGGCGGCGGCCGTCAAGTTCATGCCGCGCAGGTCCGGAACCGTCACCGTCGGCTCCGGGATCGCCAGTGCCGGAGTGGTGTAGGCGAGGACGGTCGACCACTTCGTGACCGCCTCCCCGGCCGGCGGGACCTGGCGCAGCACCGTCCCGCCGCTGCCCTCGATCCGGAGGTAGAGCCCCGATTCGGCCGCGGCGGCTGCCGCCGCGGCCGGCGTCATCCCCACGACCGACGGCATGGCCACGCTCTCCGGGGTGGCCAGGGCGACCTGTTGGGGCTTCACCCCCGGAGGGCACGCCGCCGGCAGGCGGAGATACTTCAGGGCTTCGACCATGATGGACCGGAACACGGGGGCCGCCACCTGCCCTCCGTAATAGACGCCCTGGGGCTCGTCGATCATCACATACAGCGCCAGTCTGGCCCCGTGCGCCGGCGCGTAACCGACGAAGGAGCCGATGTACTGCCCGGAAATCCCGCCGCCGCCCGCCGCGTACTTCTGCGTCGTACCGGTTTTACCGGCGATCGAGTAGCAGGATATGCCCGCCCTCCGGCCGCTCCCCGCCTCGACCACCCGCGCCATGAGGCTCTGCACCTGGTACGCCACCTCCGGCGACAGCACCCGCCGCACCGCGCGCGGCGCGATCCGCTGGGCGATCGTGCCGTTCGGGCGGATCAGGGCGAGGCCGACGTGGGGCCACATCAGGTTGCCGCCGTTGGCGATCGCGGAGATGGCCGTCACCAGCGAGATGGGCGTGACCGCCAGGGTCTGGCCGAAGGCCTCCTCCGCGACGTCGAGGGGCGTGGCCAGCTGTTCGGGCCGGATCAGACTGGGCCGGCGCGACTCCCCGGGCAGGTCGATCGACGTCGGGTTCATGAAGCCGAACAGGCGCAGGTAGTTGTAGAAGCGTTCCTTGCCCAGCATGAGGCCCACGCGGCCGAAGATCGTGTTGGCCGACTTCTCAAACCCCACCCCGAAGGTGGTCGGTCCGAGGCCGCGATGGTTGAAATTGCTGATGGTCACGCCGCCGACCCGCAGGACCCCGCTGTCGTCGAACGGCGTGGTCGGGGTGACGACGCCCTCCTGCATGGCCGCGGAGGCGGTGATCGGCTTGAAGACCGATCCGGGCGAGAACGCGTATGTCAACAGGGGATTGGTCCAGAGGCTCGGATCGGCCGAGGCGTACTGGTTGGGGTCGAAGGTGGGCCACGCCGCCATGGCGAGGATGGCCCCGGTGTCCGGATCCATCATGACGGCATAGCCGCCCAGGGCATGCGCCTGCGCCACGCCCTGGTCGAGGTAGCGCTGGGTGATGCTCTGCAGGGTCGCGTTGATGGAGAGACGCAGGGTCAGCCCCGGCTGGGGAGGCACGTAGCGCGCCGCGGCGCCCGGCATGTCGAGGTTCCGGGCGTCCGTCTCCACGATGAGCTCGCCCGGCGTGCCGCTGAGCGCCTTGTTGTAACTCAACTCGGCCCCGGCCAGGCCCTGGTTGTCGAGACCGACGAACCCAAGCACCTGCGCGGCAAACATCCCCTGGGGATAGATGCGCCGGGACTCCTGGAGCAGGTGGATCCCCGGCAGCGCGAGCTTCTGGACGGCCGCGGCCTGTTCCGCCGTGACCTTGCGGGCGACCCACACGAACATCACGCGGCCGGCCAAGCGCGCCGCGACGCGGCTCTCGCGGAGCCCCAGGGCCGAGGCAAGGGCGGCCGCCGTGGCGGAGCGGTCCCGGATCTGGGCGGGCACCGCGTACACGGAGTCTGCGCCGACGCTGATGGCCAGCGGCTGGCCCGTACTGTCGGTGATCTCCCCGCGCGGCGCCTGGATCGACACCACGTGCGTCCGCACGTCGAGGCCCTGGCGGAACAGCTCTCGCCCGCGCACCGCCTGGACCCAGAGCAGGCGCGCTCCGATGGCGACCAACCCCAGCACGCAGATCGCGAGGACTCCCAGGATGCGCCGGCGGACCGCGATCCCCGCACCACCCACGGCCACGCCCCCCGGTCATCGGCGCCCGGGCGCCGGGCGATCGGCTCCGGACCGGGGCGGAAACGCCCCCGGCGATGCGCCGCGGCCGGCTTCACCCTCGGGCATGACCGCCGCGCACGAGCGAGGCGACGCGGCGCCAGGCTCCCCCGGCCCAGCGGCCCAGGCCCTCGCCCAGCGCGACCGCGCCGCCGGGGGCGGGCCCGGCCGGCAAGGGCAACAGCCCTTCCGCCGAGTGGGCCGGAGCCGGAACGGCCGCCGCCGGCACGGGACGGAGGCCGACCGGCACGTACCCGGCCGGCGGACGCATCCCGTACTCGTCCACCGCCTCCTGGGCGATGACCTGCGGATTGGCGAGTTGGGCGGCTTGCAGCCTGAGCTGCCGCACGTTGTCCCGCAGGGCCGCGACGTGCGCGCTGCTCGCCTGCACCGCGAGGTCGGCCTGCACCACCACGGCGCTCGCGCCCGCCGTGCACCCTCCCAGCGCAACCATCACCACGATGGCCCCGAGGCCGCGGCGGAGCCGCTCGGCCTCGGCCAGGGCCGACCGCCGCGGGCGGGCCGGAGCGGGGATGGCCGGGGGCCCGGACGGCAGCACGCGAGGCGGCGGTTCCGGATCCCTCCACCGGGGCTCGCCCAACCGCGGCGCCGCGAAGCCCGAGCCAGCCCAGGATTCCGGGACCTCGCCCGCCGCCTCGGACGCTGACATGCTTACTTGCCTCCCCGTGGCGGCAGAACCGCCGTGCGCCGGCCGCCGCGCCCCGACCCCGCCGTCCCGGCCGCGCTACCTTCGCCCGGCGGCGCGGCCCACGCGCCGGCGGGCCGAAGGCCCAGTGTCTCCGCGAGCGATGGGACGCTCGACGCTGGCGCGGCGCGCACGCCCTCCCGCCGCACCACTCCCACGGCGTCCCGCAGGGCCGCCCGCCGGGTGGCGGCGGCGCCCCGGGGCCGGCGCCCCCGCCGCGGGGAGTTGGGCCCGACGGAGTCGGAACCCCGGGCGCCCGCGCTGCGGAACGGCGCCGCGGCGCCGCCGTGCCCCGTCCCGCCTCCGCCGGGCGGACCATCCAGCCGCATGGCGGCGCGCAGCTTGGCGCTGCGCGACCGGGGATTGGCGGCCACCTCGTCGGCCGTGGGCGTCCGCGGCCGATCGGTCAGGGCGCGCACGACGGCGGCGGCTCCGCAGCGGCAGACGGGCCAGTCGGGCGGGCAGGTGCAGCCGCCCGCAAGCGACCGCAGCACCTGTTTGACAGTGCGGTCCTCGAGGGAGTGGAACGACAGGACGACCAGGCGTCCGCCGGGGCGCAGCCTGCGCACCGCGGCGCGCAGCCCGGCCTCCAGGCATCCCAGCTCGTTGTTCACGGCCATGCGCAGGGCCTGGAAGGTGCGGCGCGCGGGATGTGGACCCCCGCGCCGCGCGCCCGCGGGGACCGCCGCCTTGATGACCTCCACCAGTTCTCCGGTGGTGGAGATGAAGCCGCGCTCGCGCCGCCAGGCGGCGATGAAGGCGGCGATGCGCCGCGCCCACCGTTCCTCGCCGAAGCGGCGGATGATCTCGGCGAGTTCGTCCTCGGACAGACCGTTCACAAGGTGATACGCCGTGGTGCGCTGGGTGACGTCCATCCGCATGTCGAGGGGCGCGTCATCCCGGTAGCTGAAGCCCCGCTCCGGAGTGTCGAACTGGGGGCTCGACGCGCCGACGTCGAACAGGACCCCGTCCACGGCCCCCCAGCCGAGCTCGTCGAGGACGTCCTCGAGGACCGCGAAGTTGGCGTGGGCGACGTGCAGGGTCACGCCACCCCGCTCGGCGGCCGGCCGCAGCCGGGCTTCGGCCGCGGCGCAGGCCGCGACGTCGCGGTCCAAGCCGAGCAGCCGGCCCCCGGGCGCCGCCGCCGCGCAGAGCGCCTCGGCGTGCCCTCCACCGCCGAGCGTGGCGTCCACAAGGACGGAGCCAGGCCTCGGGGTCAAGTATTCCATGACCTCCCGCAGCATGACGGGCCGATGCTCGAACGGGGGCGGCCCTCCGGCCGCCGCATCCGGTCCGGGGAGGGATGCCGCCGGCCCGGCGGAGGGCCCGCCCGCGGGGGACGCCTGCCGTCCGCCCTGCCCCCGTCGAGCCAGGCGCCGCTCCGCCGCGTCGCCGCGTCCGGCGCGTCCCGCCAAGGCGCGCACCCCCTCACAACCCCATGCTCGCCAGCCGCTGCGCGATGTCGCCCATGCGCGGCTCGGCCTCCTGCTCACACCGTGCCCAGGCGTCCGGCTGCCAGACCTCCGCGCGGTTGCCGACGCCGACGATCACGGCCTCGCGGTCCAGACCGCCGTACCCGCGCAACTCCGGGGGCAGCAGGACCCGCCCCTGCCCATCGACGCGGCAATCGGACGACGCGCCAAAGGACATGCGCACGAAGAATCGAATGTCCGACTCCATCTGCGGAAGCGCCAGCAGCTTGGCGGCGAGCGCTTCCCACTGGGAAGCCGGGTAGAGGTAGATGCAGCGCTCCAGGCCTTTCGTCGCCACGAATTCGGGAGCGAGGGCGTCGCGGATGCGGCCGGGCAGGGTGAGGCGGCCCTTGTCGTCGATCGCATGCCGGAACGTGCCCATGAGTCCGGTCACGGCCGCCTCCACCCCCCTTGCCCGCGGCATCCGGTCCGCGCCTTGGCCGCCGCGACGTGCCAGCGGTGAGAGGCGATGGCGGCGAGGACCCCCTGCGCAGGGTCCTCGCCGCGGCGGACGGGAGGGCGGCCCCACCGCCCCCCACTTCGCTCCACTTTCGCCCACTGTACGCCACTCCGGGCAATCCTCCTGCCGCTTGGGCCGGCGCCAGGAAGAATATTGTGGCGGTGGCACCGCCTTGAACCGCATACGGCGGATTTCCACAACCGGTGGGGTGGCGGTCCCGGGTGGCCCCGACCGGTGGGGTTCAGGCACGGGTGGCGGCCATGGTGGAGCGAGACGCAGGCGGCGTCCGCGAGGACCCTGGGCCCGGCGGGAGCGCCGCAGGCCCGCGGCCCGGCGTTGACGGCGTCCCAGGCGATCCCCTAGAATCCGTGTGCGGATCCGCGCCGTCGGGGCATGCTCGGCGGGGAGGGCGCCGCCCGCCCGGGGATGTAGCTCAGTCGGGAGAGCGCTGCGTTCGCATCGCAGAGGCCAGGGGTTCGAATCCCCTCATCTCCACCAGCAACATGGCTCCCGCCACGAGAGCCGGGAGTGAGGAAAGCCCCTGGAGGACAACACCTCCAGGGGCTTTTTGCGTGATCGGGGTGTTGATCCTCGTGGCTCGCAAGTGCCCCCGATCGGCCCTTCGCCGTGCCGGGCTCTCACAGGCGTTCATGTCACGCCTGGAGGCCGGTGCCCGGGTGCTGGTGGCCCTGGCGAAGGCCCTCGGCGTCACCGTGGACGAGTTGCTGCGGGACCCAGCCCCGACGATGCCGAGGGAGGGTGACTGACCATGACCGCGAGGACGGCGCCGCGGGCCCGCACCTATCGCGTGGTGCTCCATCGGGAGCCAGCGAGCACCGGCTGGTGGGTCAGCGTGCCGGCCCTGCCCGGTTGCTTCACCCAGGGGGCGATGCGCGCCCCGGCGCGGGAGCGGGTCCGCGAGGCGATCGAGGCCCACATCGCCGGGCTCCTGGCGGACGGTGAGCCGGTCCCGGAGGATTCTGCGGTCGAGATGGATGCCGTGGAAGTCGAGGCATGAGCAGGCTGCCCCGCGTGACGGCGCGGGAGGTGATCGCCGCCCTGCGCCGAGCGGGGTTCATCGAGACCGTCGCATCCGGTGGGCACCGCCAGTCCCGCCGGGGCACCGGTGGCGGGCGGGTGACGGTCCCGATGCACGGCGATACGCTGGAGATCGGGCTGCTGCACAGCATCCTTCAGCAGCCCGGGCTGACCGGGGAGGAGTTCATCGCGTTGCTGTAATCCGCGCAGCCCTGCCAGGACGGCCCAGCGAGCGCGGCAGAGGGGGCGGGTGGGTCCCTCGGCCCTCCCATGGAGTGGCGCTGGCGGGCGCGATCCCCGGGCAAGGTTGGCCGGCTGGGAGTCGACGGCGCGGAACGACGGGCGGCGAGGTTCACCGGATGGCGGGCGCGTCGGCGACTCGTCCCAAGAAGCGCGGCATCGGCAACATCCTGGCGTGGTAGGACAAGAACGGGGCCCAGGTGGTCAGGAATGGCAAGCACTCGTGGCGGCTGCGCTGAAAGATCGACGACCCCGGCAGCGGCGAGCGGAAGTATGAGTATTAAGACCGAATACGGCTCCCGGCGCGGGGTCGAGGCCCTGTGGATCGACCATGAGGCGGGCATTCGCCGCAGTGGCGCGGGTACTGCCAGCCCGCGAAGCAGACCGTCGGCGAGCATGTGACGTGGTGGCCCGACACCTACGGCAAGGAGCACCCGCAGGCCACCACCCTTGCGGCGTACCGCTCCATGGCCAAGGAGCCTGTCATCCTCGGCTTGGGCGCCACGGCGCTGGCGGACCTGACGCCCAAGCACGTCGCCGACTGGCAGGCGCACATGCTGCAAAACCCGGCTCGGCGTGGCCGTGCGCCGAAGGCGGGAGCGCCCGAGAAACCGGCGCCGCCGCTCGCCGCCAAGCGCGTCCTGAACGCCAGAGTGATGCTGCACGCGGCGCTGGAGGAAGCCGTCCGCATGGGCATGCTGCCATCGAATCCCGTGGCCAGGATCCGGGCGCCGAAGGTGACGACGAAGCGGGTGGACTCGTTCTCGCGGGAGCAGGTCGGGGCGCTCATGGCGAAGGCCGAGGGCCACGCACTCGCGCCGATGATCGCAACCGCTTGGCAGACCGGGCTACGCCTGGGCGAACTCTGCGGAATCCGGTGGGCCGACGTTGACCTGGACGCGGGCACCGCGCGAGTGGCCAGGACGGCGGCGAGCACCGGAGCCCCGGTGTTCATGCAGGAGCCCAAGAGTCTGTCCCCACGATCGCCCTGCCCCGGCGCCACAGTGGCACTGCTGCGGGCACACGGGAAGCGCCAGGCAGAGGACCGCCTGCGGCTCGGTCCAGCATGGCAGGACAACGACCTAGTGTTCGCGACCAGCCGCGGCACGGCCCTGCACGCAGGGCGGGTGGAGGGCGTGTTCAACGACTTCCGGAACGCCGCTCGCCTGCCCTGCCACTCCTTCCACGCCCCGCGCCACACGTACGCCAGCCTGGCGCTTCTGGCGGGCGTGCCGCTGGAAACCGCGAGCGGGAACCTTGGACACGGCGGCATCTCGTTCACCAAGCGCGTGTACGCCCACGTCTTGCCGGAGGCGAAGCGCGCGGGGGCCGACCTGATGGGCGCCGTAGTCGGGCGGGTCTGAGCGGACCCTCCCCAGAACCAGTGAGGATGCGTTCGGGTAGGTTCTGCCCAGACATGATCGCAACGTGGCTCTGCAGTTGGGCCTCACGACCACCGCAAACAGATTAACCAGCTCACTCTGGAATACGCGCCTATATCTTCGTCGCCACGAATCTGCCCGAATCCCTTGCTTCGGTCGGGCCGGTCCTTCAGCTATATCGAATGCGATGGCTTGTATAAGATGGCATTCAAGCGGCTGAAAGGCATCCTGCAGTTCGACGCCCTGCGCGCGAAGGACCCGGACCTGGCGCGAACCTATCTCTTGGACCAACTGCTCGCAGCGCTGATCGTCGCTGAACTCACCGTACGGGCCCAGGTTTTTCCCCACGGGGCTTCGCCCTACGCTGAACGCCCGGCGAGTCTCTGGCGCATGCATGCGCTCTGGCGGGACGCCTTGTGCGCTGCCATCCGCGGACCGGTGACCATCGAGGCCGTTCAGGGCCACCTTCCGGGGTTGGCGCGCCACCTCCACGCGCCCCTTCGCAAGAGGCCGCATCACGGTCGTCTCGCCCGTCTCCGGGCCCTCGCCCTCCCGACCAACGAAGTTACAGCGTATGGTGGCGTCACCCCCTGCCGCGGTCCGGGGCAGGTGCGCCCGCTCCAGGACATCCTCCCTCGCGCTCTCGTCGTCAAGCTATCTCATCCACACTATTTCGCCGGTATTGGGTTCAACCGCGGCGCAACCTGTCTTCTAGAAAAGCCGAGCGCGAGACCGTGTCGGAGGATTGGCGAATCAGGTACGCTGAGTCGCGCGGGTGGTTGGCGTCGGT
>JAJYVV010000064.1:0-18720 GCA_021791815.1 Bacillota bacterium
CTTTTCGCCGGCCCACACCCGTCAAACAACACAAACTGACAAATCATGGGGGCGCGCTGCGCGCCAAGCCCTTCCGCGTCCCCCCCCACGAATGAGCCGAACTCTGAGGGTCAACCGAACGGTATTGCCTCATGCGCCGCCGCAGGCTCGGATCTGCGCCAGGTGGTTCTCGGTGTGCCGAACGGCGCGGCGCAACCAGTCCTCCAGCGACACGGCGCCGGCCTGCGGGTGGATGACCGTCCGCTGCCACGCGTCCGGCGGCAGGCCACGGAGCACCGCCGTCATCTCCGCGCGCAGCGCGGCGAACGCCGCCAGCGCCAACCGGAGGTCCTGGTGGGCGGCCAGCGCCTCCACCCACCGATCCTGGTCGAACGCCGGCACGGGGCTGCCGGGCTCGGCGATGGCGCGCTTCATGCGGAACACCATCGAGATCTCCGAGTCGCAGAGGTGCAGGGCGATCTCCCGCGCCGACCACTTCTCCGGGCCCGGGCGGGCGGCCAGCCGGTCCGACGGCAGGGCATCCAGCGCCTGCCGCAGGCGGTCGGCACCGGCCGCATATGCCGCGAGGACGGTCTCCCGCTCTCCCACCGCACATTCCTCCTCCGCGGTCCGCAGCGACATCGTAGCCCATCCCCGCCCGGACCGGCCGGGGCCGCCGTCCGGCCTGGGTACGTGAGTACGATCCCCCGGGGGAGCGATCGCCGGGGCCATCCGCCGCGACCGCGGCAAGGTCCGCGTCCTCGCCCGCGAGGGCGGCCGCCGCCGCCCGGCCACCGCCCTCGTCGGCCCCGTCTGGCGCCGGGAGCCGCTTCCCGGCACGCTCCAGGGCCCCCGCGGCCCCCAACCCTGACCGTCATCAGCACACCCGCCGGCGCGTCCACCGGAGGGTCGCGGGGTATGGCGGCCGGCTGGGCGGATGGCCCCAGAATGGGGAGCGAGGGGGTGAGCGGTGCTCCGTAGCGAGGCCGTCGCCCGGGACGCGCGGGACCGGGGGCGCGGGACCGGTCCGACGGCAGGGAGATGCCGCATGGCGGACAGGCGCCTTTCCGACCCGGGTGACGGCCGGACGCCCGGCGGGAGCCCGGGGCGCACGCCGCCGGGGGTGGGGACGGACGCGGCTCCGGGCCGGGAGGCGTGGGGTCCCCGTGCCCGTGGCAGGCCGACCGGTGTGGGCCGAGATCGGGTCAGGGCGGCTCACGTGCGGCCCGCGGGCGTCCCGTGCGCCCGGTTGTCGAGCCAGAGATAGAAGGCGAAGTCGCTCCGCCACCCCTTCCACGCCTCGGCGGCGTGGCGCAGTTCCGGCTCCCGGGCCTCCGCGCCCGTCAACCGCGACCAGGCCCGCTGCAGGGCCGCGTCCCCTCCGGGGAGCACGTCCGTGTGACCGAACACGCGCAGCAGGATGTACTCCGCCGACCAGCGCCCCACGCCCCGAAACCGCTCCAGGAACGTGACGGCGTCCGTCGTCGGCCATTCGAGGAGGCGCGCGCCGTCCCATGCCCCTTCGGAGAGGTCGCGGGCCAGGGAGAGCAGGGTCGCCGCCTTGGCGCCGCTGAGTTGCAGGGCGCGCAGCTCCTCGACGGTCGCCCGGAGCAGGTGGTCCGGCCGAGGGAAGAGCCACGCCGAGCCGCCGGGGATGGGCACGCCATACCGCGCGGCCATGTTGTGCTTGAGCCGCGCCGCCATGGCGACGCTGATCTGCTGCCCCAGGATCGTCCAGGCGATGCCCTCGAAGGCGTTGGCGAAGAGCACCGGGCGGATGCCCGCGTACCGGCGGTACAGCAGGCGGTGGGCCGGGGGCGCGGCGGGCAGCGCCTCTTCGGGAAGCAGGTCCGGGGCGTGCGTCCGGAAGATCCTGCGCGCGACCTCCTCGTCGCCGGCCACCTCGATGCCGTCCGGCACCTCCCGCATCTCGAGGCACGCGGGCTCGGCCCCGTTCCAGTACCAGAGGGCGCTGCGCTCGCCGCTCGTCTGCACGGCATACGCGGTGAAACCCCGCAGGAAGCCCAGCTGCTCGGGGTAGCGGTGGTGTCGCGAAGAGACCAGGCGCAGGATCGGCCGCTCCGGCCTCAAGCCCCCTCGTCCCGGCGGAGCCGCTCCTCCAGGAACGCCGCCAGCGTGCGCACGTGGCTTCGCTCCAGGTCCGCCGTCGCCGTGAGGAGGACCAGCGGCCGCCCCCGCGCCAGATCGAACAGCCGGCGCATCGCCGGCGTGTCGATCGCGGACGCCAGTTCCGCCCCGTACCGCTGCCGGAACACCTCGTACCGGGAAGGATCGTGCCCGTACCACCGGCGCAGCTCGGTGCTCGGTGCCACATCCTTGAGCCATTCGTCCCACGGGGCGCCCACCTTGCGGATCCCGCGCGGCCACAGGCGGTCCACGAGCACCCGGTACGGCCCGTCCGCCGGTGCGTGCCCGACACGCGCGACCCCGATCTCGCGCACCGCCGTTTCCTCCCCGCAGACCCTGCCGCCCATGCCGGGGTGCCTCTCCGTCGAGCGGCCCGCGCGATGAACGCAGCCCAGGACGACGCCGGATGGGTGCGCCGGGCCGCGCGGAGACCCGTGGTCCAGGCATATCCCCGTTCCGTCGGCGGCCGCCTCGCGCGCGGCCGAGGGACCCCGCCCCAGGAGGGCATGCCGCCCCTGACCCGGGCAGGGCACGCCGGGCGGGTTCGCCGGGCGGCGGGCTTCGCCTCCCAGCGGTGCCCCGGCCGCGGATAGGGGGCCTCGGGGACGTGTCGAATCGGCGAGACATGAATACCCAGGCGCCGGAGCGTCCCGACTGCCCCCCGGGCCATGCGCTCTTCGACGGCCTGCCGGTGCCCGTGTGCCTGGTGGATCGCCGGGGATGCCTCGTGGCCATGAACCACGCCGCCCGCTGCTACTGGGACGTCGATCCGGCGGCCGTCCGCGGGCAGCCGGCGCTGCAGACCCTGGGCATCGTCCCCTCGGGGGGCGGCGAGGCCTGGAACATGCAGGGTCCGTCCCGAACGCCCTGCCGCATCATGCTGCCCGCGGGCACCGTCCGCGTGGCGTCGCTGCTCCACGTGAACCTCGACGGGGTCGCGCCCCCGACGGGCGCGATCTTCATCATCGAGGGCGTGGCCGCGGATATGCTCGGGGACGTGCCCGAGTGGGCCCTGGTCGATCCGGTCACCGGGCTCGGCAACCGCCACCGCTGGGAGCGCGAGGTCCCGCGCTGGGCGGCGCGTTCCGGGTCGGTCGCGATCCTCGACCTGGACGACCTGAAGGAGGTCAACGACCTTCACGGGCATGTCGCGGGGGACCGGCTCCTGGCCACCGCCGGGCGGGCCATCGCGCGCGTGGCGCCCCAGGACGGCCTCGCCGTCCGCTACGGTGGCGACGAGTTCGTCGTCGTGCGCCCGGACGCGGACGAGACCGCGGCCGAGGCCTGGGCCGAGGGGGCCATCCGCGACGTCGCCTCCTGCGCCGCCGCGGCCGACCTGCCGATCGTGCCCCGCCTGAGCCACGGCATCGCGGGCTTCGGCCCGGGCGGGCTCGCCGACGCCCTGCGGCGCGCGGACGACGCGCTGTATGTGCGCAAGGGGGTGCTGCTGCCCGCGGCGAGCGGCGGGCGGATCATCCTGACCCGGGAGGGCCGGGCGGCCCTGCGGGGCGCGGGAGACGACCGGGAACCCCGCCCGGGCGTGTTCAGCTCCGGCTTCGGGCCCGAGTTCGACCTCTACCTGCGGGTCCAGTACGCGCGGGCGGTGGAGGACGCCCGCGCCTTCGTCCAGCTCGTGGCCCCCGAGGCGGGCATCGCGGCGATCGAGGTCGGGGCGGGCTCGGGCCGCATCACGTTCGACGGGACCCTGGCCGAACGCATCGGGCCGACCGGGCAGCTCCTGCTCACGGACCCGTCGGGGGCCCAGTTGGTGGCGGCCCGCCGGGAGGCCGCCGCGCGCGGGATGGAGTGGATCCGCTTCCTCCGCGCCGCGGCCGAGCGGTTGCCCGTCGCGTCGGGGACGGTCGACCTGATCGTGGGGGTGCTCTTCCTCCAGTTCACGGCGCCCGGGCCCGCGCTGCGCGAGATGGCGCGGGTCGTGCGGCCAGGCGGACGGGTCGCGATCGGGGCGGGCCTGCCGTTCGACTGGCCGCCGGCCTGGCGGGAGATTCTCCAGCCGGTGCGCGATGAGCTGGGGGCCCTCGGCCTGCCGCTGCCGACCCTGTTCTGCGACGAGCCGTCGCTCCGGGGATTCCTCGCCGACGCGGGGCTCGAGGTGGAGCGGTGGGAGATCCAGGGTCCCGGCCAACTCGAGTTTCCCCACGCCGACATCGCCACGGGCTTCTGGAGGCAGAACGGCCTGGTGTCGCTCCTGCTGCATGAGGTCCCGGCCGAGCGCCGGCCCCCGGTCCTGGAGGCCTTCGAGGCGCGGCTGCGCAGGGTCTTCGCCGATACCGCCCCGCGCGAGCGGACGCTGTCGGCCCGCGGCGTCCACGTGGTCGCCCGCAAGCCGGGGTAGGGATCGCGCGGGCCCCGGCTACACCCGCCCGGGGACCCGGGCGCCCGGGGTCGCTCCCGGGTCGGCCGTGATCCGGATCAGCGTGGCCTCGGGCCGGGAGTTCCACCGCACCGGCAGGAACGTGGTCCCCAGCCCGCGACTGACGAAGAGCGCCTGCTCCCCCTGCCGGTACCAACCGCCGGGCCCGTACGGCCGCGATCCGTCCGCGTGGCCCAGCAGCCGCTCCGCGCCGGGCACGCGAACCTGCCCGCCGTGCGTGTGGCCCGCCAGGGTCAGCGGGACGCCCGCCGCGGCGGCGCGCGGGAAGACGGCGGGATTGTGGGCCAGCAGCACGAAGGGCTCCCCGGGGGGCACGGCGGCCAGCGTCGCCGGCAGCCCGTCCCGGCCCCGGCCGCGCTCCCCCAGCCCCGCGACCCAGAGGCCGCCCGGCAGCCGCACCGCCGCGTCGAACAGCACTTGGACGCCGAGCCGGCGGAGCACCGCGCCCAGGGCGTCCACCCCGACCCTGCGGTCGTGGTTGCCCCAGATCGCGAGCGCCGTCACCGGCCGCTCCGCCCGCAGCGCCATCGCGTGCAGGAGCCCGCCGAGGACGGCCTCCACGCGGGGCAGGGCCTGCGGCCGGTCGCAGAAGTCGCCCGTCATGCAGAGCAGGGGCGCCGCCAGGGCGTCGGCGCCGAGGGCCGCGACCAGTTGCTGCGGAGTCCAGGGCAGGTGGTCCACGTGCAGGTCCGACAGGTGCAGCAGCGTGACTTCCCCCTCCGGGCGCAGCCCCTCCAGGGGGATCTCGTACCGCGTCAACTCGAGCCGCCGCGGCTCGACGTAGTGCGCCCATCCGACCGCCAGGGCCGCCGCGCCGGCGGCGATCGCGGGGATCCACCACAGGCCGGACGGACCTTCCCGCGGGGGCCTGCTCAACGCCGCTCCACCCCTCCGTCGATGAACTCCACCGGATACTGGCTCTCCATGAACCGGAGGGCCTCCTGGAGCACCTGCTCCGCGTGGCGCCACTCCCCGCTGACCACCGCCACGGCGACCTCGGCCCGCCGCACGTCGTCCTGCAGCCCGACCTCGGCCGCGGCGACGCGGAAGCGTTGGGCGGTGCGGCGCACCAGGGACTGGACCACGCTGCGCTTATCCTTGAGCGTCTGCGCGGCGGGAAGGCGGAACTCCGCCGTCAGGACCGCGACCACCACCGCGGCGCGCCCCCCCTGTGACGGTGGATCCGGGCGGGGCACGCGGCCGGGCCTTCCCGCAGGGTATGCGGGACCCACCGGCCACAGGCTGTTCCTGCCCGCCGTGCCTCGATTCGCGCGGGTCCGCGGCGGCTCCTGGGGGCACCGGGCACGGGGAGCGCAGCCCCGGTCCGCCGCATTCGGCGGCCCGCCGCCGAGGACCCGCATGGCCCGTGTCACCCGGCCCGGGACGCGGAGGGCGGCCCCCCGCCCGCCGCGGGGCCTGCCGAGTCCGGAGGGGGAACCGACTCCGAGGCCCGGGCGGTGGCGCCGGCCGCCACCCGCCACACGTCCGCGAGCAGCGCGTCGCACGCCTCCCTGCGCTCCAGCATCGGCACGTGGCCGCACCCCTGCCAGACCCGCAGGGCGGAGTCCCGGAGGTTCCCCGTGAAGACGGGGGCATCGCTGATGGGCACCACCCGGTCGTGCGTGCCCCAGCCGAGGACGACCGGCACGCGGACGCGGCGCAGGTCGTCCTCCAGGGAAGGGAAGCGGTAGTAGTCGAGGGCGCGCAGCATCTCCCGCGCCCGGCGGCAGCCCCACTGCAGGTCGGCGTACTCCGCCTCCGTGAACGAGCCCAGGTCGGTCGCGATGTGGCCGAAGTAGCGGGGGCCGAGGGCCCGGGTCGACATGAGCCAGATGAGCAGAGGCAGCACGGGGCGGGCCAGCGGCCAGCGGATCGGACCCTCGCCCGCCCCGTGCCAGGGGTGCGGCACGGCCGCGGGGGCGAGGAGGCCCAGGCTGCGGAAGCGACCCGGGTACAGGGCCGACCAGCGGACGAGCACGGCGCCGCCGAAGGAGTGGCCGGCCGCCGCCAGGGACGGGAGCCGGTTCTCCCGGCACCATGCCTCGCAGGCCTCGACGAAGTCGTCGACCTCCAGGGGCCGCCGCGTGCTGTCCGAGGCGCCGAACCCTGGAAAGTCGAGGGCCGCGGCGGGCAGGCTCCGCCCGAGCCGCAGCAGCGTGCCGCGCCACTGGCGCCAGGAACTGGCCATCCCGTGGAGGAGCAGCAGCGGCGGGGCGGTGGCGCCGTCCGGCGCCGTCCAGGCCGCGTGCAGGCGCACCCGCTCGCCCCGCAGCGGCACGGGCGTCCAGCGCGAGGCCAGCCGGGCACCGCCCGCCGGAACCTGGGCCGCGGACATGGGACATCCCTCCCATGGCCCCGGGCAGTGGCAACCGGACGGGACGCGCGGGGCCCGAGGCCGGTCCGAGATGCGGGACTCCACACGGTTCGATCGTAGAGGCAGCGGCAGGCGCGCGCAAATCGGGCGGGGAGGGGGACCCCAGGCTGGGCGGGCGGGGGCGCGGCGCCGACCGGTTCGCGGGGCGCTGGATCGGCGGCGAATGGAGCCTGGCGGACGTCCCCGGAAGCTGTCCCCTGTCGTGGAGCGCGGCGGCCTTCCTCGGGGGCGCGGACGGGGCGGGAGGCGGGGCCCGGGACCCCCGCGACGCCGCGCCGGCGCGGATCACGCTCTGGTCCAGCGGCCGCGCGGCGCTGCGCGCGGCGCTGGATGGGCTCGGCGCCTCGGGGCAGGCGGTGCTGCTTCCCGCGTTCGGATGCCCCGCGCTCGGGCAGGCCGTCCGGGCGGCCGGCGGCCTGCCCCGTTACTGCGCGGGCGACGGGCGCGGCGGGCCCGACTGGCGGGCCATGGCCGACCTCTCGGCCCGCACGGGCGCCCGCCTCGCGGTCGTGGTCCACGCCTTCGGCCTGCCGCCCGACCCGACCGCCATGAGGGACGCGGCGGCGCGCGGCCTGCGCCTCGTCGAGGACTGCAGCCACACCCTGTGCAACGCCCCCGGGGCCGCCCGCGCGGGCGGGGCCTCGGCCACGGTGGCCAGCCTGCGCAAGATGCTGCCCGTCCCGGCCGGGGGGCTGTGCCGCCTTTGGGAGAGGCCGGATGCGCACGGCACAGGCCCGGCGGACCGCCGGCCGCCTGGCCCTGGCGGGCCACACCCGGTCCCGCCCGCGCCGCAGGCCGTCCTCGAGGCGCGGGCCCGCGCCCTGGCCCTGGCGCCGGGTCCGGAGCGGCACCGCCTGCTGCAGCGATGGGAGCGCCTGCTGGATGCCGCCGTGCCGGAGGGGGCGATGGGGATGTCGGCCTTCGTCGCGCTGCGCCGCCTGGCCGCCTGCCCGCCCGCAGGGCTCGCGTCGTGGCGCGCGGCCTGCCGTCGCAACCGGGCCGCCCTCGTGGAGGCGCTGGCGGGCACGGCGTGCCGGCCCCTCCACGCCGACCTGCCGCAGGGCGCGTGCCCGCCGGGGCTCGTCGTCCGGCACGCGGAGCGGACGCGCCTGGCCGCCGCGCTGCTCGCCCGCGGCATCGAGGCCTGGCTCCAGTGGCCGGTCGCGCCCGAGGCGCGTCCGTACCTGACCCGCGCGGAGCGGCTCCTGGCCGGGACGGTGCTCACCCTGCCCTGCGACGGGCGTTGGGGGCAGGAGGACATGGAGCGCGTCGCGGCGGCCGTCCGGGATGCGGAGGCGGCGATGGGTCTGCGCGGGGGTCGCGCCTCCCCTACCCCGCCGCCAGCTTCCCGATGATGGCGTTCACGGCCTGGAGCTCGCCGTTGTAGCTGGTGCCCAGGCCCGCCTGGGCGAGGCCGAGCGCCTGGCCCGACGCCGCAAGGTCGCCCTGCCGCTGCTCCACCGCGCCCAGCCAGAGGCTGGCCTCGGCGCCCAACTGCCCCGGTTGGGCCGCCAGCGGCTGGAGCGCGGCCGACGCGGGGGCCCACTGGCCCTGCACGGCGTCGGACTCGCCGAGCGCCAGCTGGACGCCGGGCGCCGTCGGCGGGAACGCGGCGTTCTGCCCGGACTTCACCGCGGCCAGCGCGGGACCCGGGACGGCCGCGCTGCGCGCCTGGAGCTGCGCGGCGAGCGGCTGGATCTCGGCGAGCAGACCCTTGGCCTCGGCCGTCTTGCCCGCCTCGATGGCCGGCACGGCGGCGCGCATGATCCCCACGGCCACGTTGCTGTACACGGCCTGGACGTAGGGCGCATCCCGCAGCGCCTGCTGCAGCTGGGTCAGGGCGGCGGTGTCCTGGCCCCGCGCCTGCAGGTAGCCAGCGTAGTCCTGGCGGATCGTGAAGTTGTACGGGTCGAGCGCGAGGGCCTTCGTGAAGTCGGCCTGCGCCTCCCCGAAGTACTGCGTGAGCAGCGCCTGCTGCGTGGCGTGGCTGCCCAGGTTCCACTCCACCTCGCCGAGGTCCGCGTGGGCGTCGGCCGACCACGGATCGTCGGCGATGCTGCCCTGGAACTGCAGCGCGGCCGCCGCGAGGCTCCCCGACGCCCCATCCTGGGCACCCACCGTGAGGTGGTGCGCGGACGCGAGCTGGAGAACGGCGAACACGGCCGCCGCGGCCGTGGCGCAGAGAACGGCGGCCGGGGCGATGGAGGCCGTGGCGCTCCGCGGCGGGCGCGCGGCGGACCGGCCCGGCGGCAGCTTGGCCTGCGGCACGCCCCGGGCGGGTGCCGGCGTCGGGGCGGCCGGGGCCGCCCCCGCGCTCCGCAGCAGGGCGAACACCGTCCACAGCGCGAGGCTGATCGCGCCCAGGGACAGGGTGAAGTCGATCAGTCCGTGGCCGCCGATCATGGCGGCGGCGGCCGCGAGGCCGACGATCACGGGACGCTCCCCCGGCCGGGCGCGCCGGTAGGCCGCGACGGTCGCGACGCCCACCGCCACCCACAAGGCGATCCAGCACGCCAGGCCCACCGCGCCGGTGGAGACCATGACCTGCAACCAGCCGTTGTGCACCTGGGTCGAGGAGTAGTTGTAGCTCTGGAAGGCCTGGTACGCGGCGGCCCATCCGCCGCCGCCCCAGCCGAGCAGCGGCCGGCGCCCGACCATCCGCAACGCGTCCCGCATCCAGCGCAGGCGCGACCACGCGTTGTAACCGCTGAGGCTCAGGTGGCCAAGGCGCGAGAGCACCCCGTGGCCGCGCCTCCCGAGCACCACCGCGACGGCGGCGACGCCGCCCGCGACGACGACCACCGCCCCCGCCGCGGCGGCCCAGCGCCAACGGCCGAACGAGCGCCCCCTCAGCCGCGACCAGGCAAACTCCAGGACCAGGGCCGCGGCCCATACCGCCAGCAGCGCCTCGACCACCGGACGCACGCCGGGCGGGCCCAGCGCGGCGGCGGCCGTCTGGTGGGTCCGCGCGGCCAGGGCGGCGGCCGCCGCTGCCGCGCGGCGCAGCCCGAGCGCGAAGGGCAGGGCCCCGAGCCCGGCCGCGATGGCCGCGATGGCCAGCGAGGCCAGCCCGTCGACCCAAGCGCCGGGGCCGAGCGCGACCACGAAGAGGACCGCGACGGGAACGAAGACGATGGTCGCCCCGCGCGAGAGCGCGAAAACGAAGGTGAAGAGAAGGGTGGCGGCCAGGGCGCCGAGGGCCAGTCGCGCCGGCAGCCCGGAGGTGCGGGCGCGCAATCCCAGGGCCACGAACATCACGGCGGCCAGGTAGGCCGCGGCGGCGTCCGGATACTGGATCAGCGTATAGATGCGGCCGCCGACGAACGCGCCGCTCAGGGGCACGCCGGCCGCGGCCAGGAGCCCCGTCGCCGCGGCCACGGCGCCGCCCAGGAGCAGGCCCAGGAGCACGATCCGCGCCGCCAGGGCCGACGCCAGGGCCACCTCGGCCACGGCCACGAAGACCGCCGCATAGAGCGCCCGCAGCAGCAGCGCCTGGACCGCGCCGTCGGGGTGCACGGCGACGAAGGTGGAGAGGAGGTAGGCGGCCAGGAGCGCGAGGACCGCCCAATCGGTGGGACGACGCGGGAACGAAACCGCGGCGAAGGTCCGACCGAGGACGACGCACCACGCCGCCACCGCGGCCAGGATCAGCGCCCACATCTGCTGCGGCGTGAAGTAGAGGCCGCGGAAGGCCGACGCGAAGCCGACGCCCAGGGCCAGCACGGCGGCAAGTCCGATCAGCCACGGCTGCGGCCGGGCGGCGGACCTCTCCGCGGCCCCGCGAATCGCCGATCGCGAGGCGTGCGAACCGGGGCGCGTGCCCTTCCGCCGGCGGGTCGGGGCCCGTTTGGTCTGCGCCACCGCGGGCTATCTCTCCTCGGGGCGCGGCGCTGAACGCCACGCCCGGGCATCGGGGCCGTTCCGGCGCCCGCCTCGCGGCGACGGCCAGGGGGCGGGGCGGCATTCGCGCGGCGCCGTTCGCGCCAACGGCGGCCCTGTCTTCGACGCCGGGCCGGGGGGCCCTGGCCGGGCTTCGTGCCAGCCCTGGCGGATCCTGCCGCATCGTGCCGCAGGCGGCAACTCCAGCCGCGGGGGCCCGCCTCCAGGATCGGCGTCAAGCCCCCGCTTCGACAGCCCCGTCGGCATCCCCCACCGGTCCCTGCGGACGCCAGGCGACGTCCCGTTGCCTTTGGGGGATTCCCGCGGAGGAGGCATGGGGGCAGCGGCGAAGACACGCCAGGGATCGGGGCGGCGCGCGGGGCCCCGCGGACCGGCGCGCCTTCCGCCGACGGGAACCGCCGGACCCCGGGAGGTGCACCGGCCAACGTGAACCGCCGGCGCGCCATGCCGATCGGATGGCTCGTCCCCGCCGACGCGGCCGCCGTCGTGCTCTCCTACGGGGCCGCGCTCTACATGCGTTTCCTCGGCGCCCCGCCCGCGTACAACCTCATGGCCGTCGAGCGCACGGTGCCCGTGGTGGTCGTCTGCTGCCTCCTCCTCGCGCAGATTTACGGGCTGTATGAGCGGCGGCCCATGACCTGGCCGGAGCAGGTGCAGAGCATCTTCGTGCTGATCCTCATCGACGGGGTCGTCGCCACCTCGGCGGCCTTCATCGACCGGGCCTTCGCCGTGCCGCGTTCGGTGATCGCGCTCAGCGCCGTGTTCGACCTGCTCATGATGTATGCATACCGCGGCATCGCCTACCGCAGCTGGACCGCTCGCCACGGCCTGCCCGATCTCGTGCTCGTCCAGCCGTCGGGGACCCCGTCGGATCCGGAGCCCATGGATGGCATGTCCTTCCACGTCGTGACCTGCCTGCGGCTGGACGACGCAAGCGCGACGTCCCGTCGGGTGCTGGCCGACACCGTGCGCGAGACGCGGGCCGACGGCCTCCTGTTGAGCCAGGACCTGCCGGGCGCCCTCAAGGAGGCCTTCGCCCTCTTCGCCGTGGAGGCGGGGCTGGAACTCTTCATCGTCCCGCGGCTCCTCGACCTCATGGTGCTCCAGAGCCGGCCGAGCATGTTCGGCGACCGGCTGGTCATCAACCTGACGGGCGCGGCCGGAGCCGGCTACCAGCGGGCCCTCAAGCGTTTCATCGACGTGTGCCTGAGCGCGCTCTTCCTCGTGCTGGCGCTTCCAGTGATGGGAGTGAGCGCCCTGGCCGTCCTGCTCGACGACGGCCCTCCCGTGCTGTACCGTCAGGAGCGCGTCGGGCGCGACGGCCGGCGCTTCCTGGTGACCAAGATCCGGACGATGCGCCGGGACGCGGAGGCGGAGACGGGGCCCGTCAAGGCCGTGCCCCACGACCCACGCATGACCCGGGTCGGGCGCCGCCTGCGCCAGCTGCACCTCGACGAACTGCCGCAACTGTGGAACGTGCTCAGGGGAGAGATGAGCCTGGTCGGCCCGCGGCCGGAAAGGCCCGAACTGCACGACGAAGTCGTCGCCGCGGCGCCGCACTTCGCCCAGCGGCTGAGGTTGTTGCCGGGCCTGACCGGTCTCGCCCAGGTGCAGGGCGGCTACGACACCCGGCCGCACGAGAAGCTGAAGTTCGACATGCTCTACTCGCTGCGGGCGAGCGCCGCCCTGGACGCCCAGATCATCCTGCGCACCGTGCGCAACGTGCTCGGATCGCTCGGGGAACGGCCGGACAAGGCGGCCGCGGCCACAGCCGCCACGCGCATGACGGGCCGCCGATCGGAAGACTCACGGTGACGCGGACACCCGCCGGTGGCGGCGGGAGCCACACCGCCCACGGCGCCGACGCCGGTCCCATCCGCGTCCTTCACGTCCTGCAGTCCGGTGATCGGGGCGGCGTACAGCGGCACGTGCGCGACTTGGCTCTGGGCCTCCGCGACACCACGGCGGGGGTGGCGGTAGGCACGACGGGCTGGCTCACCGAGACGCTCCGGGACGAGGGCCTCCCCGTGAGTCTTCTTCCCGGCCTGCAACGTGGCCTCCGACCGGATCGGATCGCCGTGGCCGCACATTCCCTCCGCGTGACGACGTCGGCCCTAGGTGCCACGATGATACACGCCCATGGCGTCTTGGCACTGGCCGCGGCGGCCTTCCTAGGACCACGACCGCCGCTTCTGTATACCGCCCACGGGATGCAGTGGCGCGACCCGACCCACGGGACTACCGTCCGCGCAGCGTCCCGTGCCTTCCACCGCTGGGTCGCACGCCGTGGTATGGTCGCTGCCGTGATCGCCATTTCATCACAGGAAGAAGCGGACGCTATCGCCATGGGATTCCCGCCGACCACGGTCCATCGGGTGCCGCACGGAGTGTGCACCGACTTACCCCAGGCCGCAGCCCGCCTGGCCACCCGTCCGACCAACGTGCTCGGCGTGGCGACGCGGCTCGTGCCCGGCAAAGGGTTGCGAGATATCCTGCAGGCTGCCGCACGGATCCCCGAGACGCAAGTAGTGATCGCCGGAGATGGTCCGCTCTTGCAGCCGTTGCACCGAACCGTCGCGGATCTCGGCATTTCCGGCCGCGTTCAGTTTCTGGGCTGGCAGGAGCGTCTTGATGTGTTTTACGCCAGCATCACCCTATTCATAAGCATGTCGAGGAAGGAAGGTCTGCCTTACTCCGTGCTCGACGCGATGGCTCGCGGGGTTCCCGTCATTGCCAGCGACATTCCCGGGCACCGGGACCTCATTGTGAATGGCGAAACTGGGTTCTTGGTCGACGCGGGGCCAGCACTCGTCACCCGGGTGAAGCAGCTCCTGCGAGACGCGCCCCTGCGTGCGCAAATAGCCCTCGCCAGCACAGCCCGTGTTCGAGCCCATTTCGCCATCTGCGATATGCTGCGCCGCCAACGTTCCGTGGAAGTCGCCACGTGGCAGGCCCTTCGGTCTTGACGGGTAGAGAAGATCCATCTCCCCTGCCATACCGGCCCGACGACGCGGATGCAGCCAACGCAGACTGGGCTGCGTCCCACGGCGTGAACCGATTAGCGGCTGCTGCCGGTGAGCCCGGCTCTCTTCTTGTCCCAGAGCGTCTTGGGGCGTGGACATGGGTCCTGGGCTACACGGCGATACTCTCGACGCTATCGATTCTTCGCTATCATCTGTTTCTGGCTACCGGCTTTGACCTTGGGATCTACGAACAAGGCCTCTGGCTCATCCTTCACCAAGGTCTCGCCGCAGTGACATCGTACACGGGCCGCCCTGCACTCGCCCAAGATGCGTCTTGGCTTCTCGTCCCGCTGGCGCCCCTGTTTGCGCTCGGCGGTGTCGGACTTCTCCTCGTTGCGCAGTCGTTTGCGCTGGGTCTCGGCTATCTCCTGATCAGACGGATCGCGCGCACGCTCGGCGTTCCCGAACACCGAGGGCATCTCCTCGCCGCATCATACCTTCTGTTCCCGACCGTCCTCGCAGGGAATCTGTTCGACTTCCATCCGGAGGCCATCCTGGTCCCGATCCTCCTAGGCGTGGTGGCCGCGCACCTCGAGCACAAGCGCCTCGGCCTCGTTCTCCTGCTTCTCTCAGCCCTCGCCACCTCCGATGCTGCCCCACTGCCGCTCGTCGCGCTCGCTCTGGCGTTCCTCCTCCGGCGCGACCTCTTCGCGGCCGCCGTCACGGCGCTCGTGGCCATCGGCGGCCTGTGGATAGATGTTCGCCTCCTCCTACCCTGGGCGGCCCACGCGGCACTCTCGGCTCCCGCCCTACTCGGGTCCACGGCTTTCACCGCCCTCGCGCGGGGCCACCTCGCCGCGACGTTGCGGCATCTGCGCGCATGGGAGTACCTCGCCTGGATGCTGGGGCCGCCGGTCGTGTTGGGCCTGAGCGGCCGATCGCCGCGGCTGAGCCTCTGGTGCCTTCCGGCGGCGGCCGTCCTCACCGCCAATCTGGCGACAGCCACACCCGCGACATTGTCGCCCTTCGAGCCACCGTCCCTGGCTGCCGTGCCGTTTCTCTTCGTCGCGTGCGCGGCCGCACACATCGCATCGTCCGCCCAGGCCTCCACCCAGGGCTCCACGCGAACAGCCGGGGTCGGCCCCAACCCTCTGCGGCTCCTCGCCCCGATGGGCGTTGCGTGCGCGACCCTCGTCTATTGTTTTCACGAGGCCACGCTCAGCGACCGCGCACTCCCCAGAAACGCCACCGAACTTACCGCCGCGCTGGCCGTGCTTCCACCGGCGGCCCCCATCGTCGCGCCGACGTTCGTGCTACCTCACGTCTCTGATCGGCCGTCGGCTCAACTGCTCACAGCGGTTCGGGATCCCGTGCCGGCAGGCACGTTCGTACTGCTTGATACGGAAGCCCCTGCCAAGGCCCTTACTCCTGCCCTCCTTGCCTCCGCGGTCGCCCACCACGCGGCGGCTATCCTCTATGCGACGGACGGAGTTACAATGTACCGTCTCCTTGCGCCTCTTCCGATCGCCACCGCCCAGCACTCCAGCGCCTAATGAGGGAGTTACCGCCGTGCTCGCTCCTGCCACAGCCCTTGGGCCCCGGATGGTGCCATCGCCTCGGAGCCACCCGCTCGGCCGATGGCGCTCACTGCTCATCTGGTTTGAGCTAATGCGCAACCTTGCCGTGCGGGACGTGGAGACACGATATAAGCATTCCTTATTGGGTCTGTATTGGACCATTATCAACCCGTTGCTTTTGGCGTTGATTTATACGTTCGTGTTCAAAGTGGTCTTCAAGGCCGCATCCGGACCAATCCCATATGTGGTGTTCTTGATCACCGGCCTCACGTTCTGGAACTTCTTTGCCAATGGCGTAATGTCCGCAACAAACAGCATCACTGGCAGCGCGGGCCTGCTCGCCAAACTTTACTTCCCGCGCATCGTGCTTCCCACGGCCTCCGTTCTCGCCCGTCTCATCGACTTTGGCTTTGCCCTCGTCGTCACCGGAGCCTTCGTCTTCGGCTATCACGTTCGCCTTCATTGGAGCGGGTTGTTCCTGCCCGTTCTCGTTTTAGCTCAGATGGTCTTTACCCTCGGCATCGCCTACATCGTCGCAGCTGTGAATGTCGTGCTGCGCGACACGAGCCAGATCACAGGATTGCTCTTGATGCTGTGGGTATACTTTTGTCCCGTCATGTTTTCGGCGGCCGGCCATTCGAACGCGCTTCAGACCGCACTGCTGATTAATCCGATGGGCGCCCTCATCCAATCCGAGCGGGACCTTCTCTTTACGGGGTACCTCACGCATCCGACCCTCTTGTGGGTTGCCATCGTCTGGGTGGTCTTTGTCTTCGTCGCGGGCGTGACAATCTTCAAGCGCCTAGAGCCGCTGTTCGCGGAGGTGATGTGATCCATTGTCATACGTCCGAGCCTCTGGCGTCTGGAAGCGGTTCATCCTGCAGAAGGATCGCGCAGACAGCGTGGGCCAACTGCTTCTGCGCATGCTGCCGGGTCGCAATCGGAGGACGATCGAGCCCTTTTGGGCCCTCAGGGACGTCTCCTTTGAGGTACCCCACGGCACGAGTCTCGGTCTCATTGGCCACAACGGCGCGGGCAAGAGCACGATGCTAAAGGTCCTCACACGGACCCTCCAACCGACCCGCGGATCCCTATCCTTGCAGGGCCGCGTGTCGGCTCTGATCGAGTTGGGCGCTGGTTTTCATCCCGACTTTACCGGTCGGGAGAATATCATTCTCAATGCGTCGATCCTAGGCGTCAGACGCAGAGAAGTTGAGCAGCGGATGGATGACATCATTGACTTTTCTGGCATTCGCCCGTTTATTGATACACCTGTCAAGTATTATTCATCGGGCATGCATGCGCGACTCGGGTTCTCCGTTGCCATTCACGTGCATCCAGAGATTCTCATCATAGATGAAGTTTTGGCCGTTGGCGATGCCGCCTTCCAACGTCAATGCATGGATCGCATTTTTCGGCTCAAGCGCGACGGGGTCAGTATACTGCTGGTCTCCCACGACCTCGCTTCCGTTGAGCGCCTCATGGACCAGGCCGTGTGGCTTGACCACGGCCAGGTCCGGATGGCCGGAGATCCACGAACGGTCGTCGCCGCGTACCGCGCGACCACCGACCCACCACGCTCACAAGCGGCCGCTTCGGTGTCGGATGGCGGCAGTCCAACCGGACCGCACCTGGGGCGGATATTGGCCGTGCCCCACCCGGGTTCGGCGACGCCCCTCTCGTCACTCGCGTCAAACGACGCCCTCACGGTCTTGATCCCGGTGGTGAATCCATCCGCGCATCCGTTCACGGGCTTCATCGTCGCCACCATCCGTCGCCCTGATGGGCTCATCGTCGCAGAGTGCTCCGGGGCGGACGACGGCGTCGAGGTAAGGGTTGCGCCCACTTCCGCGCGGCGCCATGCTTTGACTTTACCGCACGTGGCCTTGGCAGGCGGCACTTACGATATCGAGATCGCACTTATTGACCGTGGTGGTCAGCGGATTCACGCGACCCCGCGCATGACAATTGCTGTCGTTGGCGGACCAAGAGGTGGGTTACTGGCGTTGCCGCACGAGTGGTGCGAGCCATCCGGCATGCAGGAGGTCGAGCCTTGAGGATCCGCGCCCTCCGGGTGATCTGGCAACTGTACGCTGACCCGGCGGCCATGCGTGCCTTGATTCGTAAGGTGGGGTCCCTGATGCGCGGCGGTGGTGTTCCCGCCCTACGGCGGGCCGTAGCAGCCAAACTCGCGCATCCGACACTTGCCGTCGGGCAACCGATGGGCGCCGCCGCCACTGAACCGTGGTCAGCCGCCTACACGCAGCCCGCCTCGACGCGGCGGTTTGATCGTGCGACGGTCTCGATCATTATCCTCACAAAGGGCCGCGCCGACCTCGTGATGACGTGCCTTGGCGCCGTGGCCGCCACGCTCACACCCACGACGCCAGTCTCGATCACGATCGTCAATAACGGCGCGGCGCTGCCCGTATTGACGGGTTGGCCGTTCCAAATCGCCGTTGTCTCACAGAACAAGCCCTTCAACTGGTCGGAGTACAACACCGACGTGGCGAACCGCTGCGATGCCGAGTTCTGCCTATTTCTTAATGATGACGTACAGCCGCTCAATGTCGGGTGGCTTAGTGCCATGGTCTCAGCCGCTGGGTCCCCCGGCGTGGGCCCCGTCGGCGCACTGCTCTTGTACCGGGACGGCACGGTCCAGCACGCGGGGATCGACTTTACGCCGGACGGGATGCCTTATCATCGACATAGGCGGGAGCTTGGCGCGCAATTCGTCACGCCGGAACAGGCTGAACACGTCGTGCCCGCGGTGACGGGTGCGTGCTTGCTCGTGCGTACCCGCCTGTTCACACGCCTCGGCGGGTTCGACCGCCGCTTTCGATACAGCTACAACGACGTGGAGTTCTGCCTTCGCGCACAGGACCATGGTTTCCGAACCGTCCTCACGACAGAGGCCAGGTTGCTCCACCTCGAGAGTGCCACACGAACGCTCAGGGTCAGCCCTGCCGAGCAGAGGCTCTTTGCCCAGTTCATGCTTCACCGCGGTCGGGAGGTCCTGGCAGGCGACAGTTAGTCCGAAGTTCCTCGCCTGGAGTTCCCGCAACGCGTTGGGCAGCAACGACAGGGCGGTTCTCAGGCCTGATCTTTCTGTCGACGGTCGGCGGCCACCTCCACTCCGGCGAGGCGGAGGAGCTCGTGCTGCAGCGGGTCCGGCGTCGTCACGAGGTGGAACGGCGGGATCTCGGGATGGGCGGGAAGGCGCACCGCGTTGCGGGCGACCGTCCCCAGGGTGGCGAGCAGCGTTCGGAAGCTGTGCACGGTGTCCCCGGCCGGGGTGCGCTTGGTGCGGGCCTTCTCCAGGGCGTCCGGGGAGCGCAGCGCGGGCGCCACGGGCGAGCCGCCCTGGTGGCGCCCCGGATGCTC
>JAJYVV010000064.1:18730-19008 GCA_021791815.1 Bacillota bacterium
GACCCACGCCCTTCAGACGCCCTGACGCCCGATTTCAACCGGATTTTCCGCCCCTTGCTCTTGATCCCAGCCCCTCTCTACCCCAATCTCCTTATTCGAACGGTATTGGGGCTAGGCCGCCGCGGGGGCCGATTGTGTGCGCATCATTAGAAAGATGTGGGCGCGGACCCGGCGCTCGGCCCAGTGGTGGATGGGACGGATGCGCAGATCGAGGGACTTGAGGGTGCGGAAGGCCTGCTCGGCGTGGGACAGAGCCTTGTAGCTGGTGACGACGGAGG
>JAJYVV010000065.1 GCA_021791815.1 Bacillota bacterium
GCCGCTTCGCGTCGGCCCCACATCCGCGACCGACCGGCGTCGCTCGGCCGTCAGCACGCCCCGGGCACCTCCCCTTCCGTCGAGACGCCCGAGCACCCGGCGCCCGGCCTCGGGCGCCGACCCTTGCCCGGTCCGCCGGCGGCCTCCGGCGCGGTCCTCGGCCTGGCCGCCGCACCCGATGGCGCGCTCGCCCTGCTCTCCAGCACCGGGCTCTTCGCCCTGCCGGCCGGCGCCCGGGCCTGGCGGCGGGTCCCCGAACCGCCCGGCGCGGGCCAGGCGGTGGCCGACGCCGGCGGAGAGCTGTACCTGACGGCGGGTCCCCCCGGCGCGGGCGCCGACACCCTGTGGCGCATTCCCGCCGCGGCCGTGCTGGGCACGGGGACGGCCGCGGCGCGACCCGCCTGGAGGAGGCTGGCGACGCCCCCCGGATGGCTCGGCCCGCTCTGGCCCGCGGCAAACGGCCTCTGGGTGGGCGCCAGCGCGGGACCGCTCTTCGCCGGTCCGTCGGGCCCGCCCACCCCGGAGGTGGGCGGCCTGCCCGCGCCCGTGAGTGTGGTGGCCAGCGCCGCGTGGCGCCCCGCGCGCGTCGCGGCGGGCTGGTCCGGGGCGCTGTTTTCCAGTGCGGACGCGGGGCGGACCTGGCGCCTGGCCACGCCGCCCGACCCGCCCTCCTCCGGCATCACGAGCCTGGCCTGGACCCCGGACGGCGGCTGCCTCGTGGTCGCGTTCCAGGGGGCGCCGCCCGCCGGGACGCCGGTCGTGTTCGCCTCGGGGGACGGGGGCGCGGCATGGACCCGCTGGCCCATGCCCCCCGGGCAGGACACGGCGCCCGTGGAGTGGCCGACGGGCAGCGGCGCGTGGTGGACGGTCGCGGGCGGGCCGCACCCGGCCCTGGAGCGTTGGGCCCCGGGCGGGGGCGCCTGGACCGCGGTGCCCCTGCCGGCGGCCGTCGCCGGCCCGCGGGACGTCGCGCCGGGCCCGGACGGCGTGTGGCTCTCCGACCGGCGCGGGCGGCTGTGGCTCCTGCGCTGGCCGCCGCGCACGGTGGCCGAGCGGCTGCGCGGCCGGCCCGCCCCGGCGCAGCCGGAGGCGGCGCCCGAACCCGGTGGCACGGGCGCCACGTGGATCGCCGCGGATCCGTACGACCCCTCCGTCGTATACACGGGGACGCGCCGCAGCACCGACGGCGGCCGCACGTGGTCCGCGGTGCCGCTGCCCGCCTACGCGCCCCTGGACCCGGCGCGCGCGGCCTTCGGGCCCGGCGTCCCGGGCCTCGCCGCCGCGGCGGCCGCCGGCCTGGAACGGGACGCCGGGTCGGACTGGCGCGCCGTCTGGACGCCGCCCTCGCCCGTGGCCGGCGAGGCGGTCACGGGGGTCGCGCCGGCCGGACCGGGCCGGTTCTACGTCGCCGTGCAGCGGCTGGGCCTGATCGAGGTCGCCCTCCCCGCGCCCGAGTGGAACCCGCCCGCGGCGTTTGCGCCGGGCCGCTGGACGGCGGTGCCCGGCGCCGGCCGCCCGGCCGGCTACGGGTCGGCCGAGGCCGCCGCGCCCTCCGACCCCTCCCTCGTCTATCGCGTCGACTCCTTCGGCCGCGTGGATGTCTCGCGGGACGGCGGCGCCACGTTCACCGCGGTCGGCCGTGCCGAGGCGGGGGGCCGGGGCTGCTGTGCCCCGGCGGGCGACGCGGCCGGGCCGACGCCCGTCCCGACGGCCCTGGCGGTCTCGCCCGCCGACCCGCGCATGCTGCTCCTCGGGCTGGGGATGTCCGGCGCGGCCTCGCCGCCCCCGCCGCTGGGCCTGTGGATGTCGAGCGACGGCGGGCGCACGTGGTCGGCCACCGGCCTGCCCGCGGGCGACGCGGTCTTCGGCGCGGCGGTGGCCCCCTCGGGCGCCTTCTATGCCATTGCGGCGGCGCAGGCCGAGGCTGCGGGCGGCCGGCTCTACCGCAGCCGGGACGGCGGGCGGACGTGGACCGCGCTCGGCTTTCCGTCCGGCCCGCTCGATGCCGTGGCGGCGCCGTCCCCCGGCGTGGTCCTGGCCGGCGGCTCCGGCGTCGTCTGGCGGTCGCGGGACGGGGGCGCGACGTTCGCGGCCCTGCCGGTCGCCCTGCCCCAGTGGTCGCCCGTCCGGCCCACCCTGACCGGACCCGCGGTCGAAGCCGTCGGGGAGACGGGCCAGGGCGACGTGTTCGCGGGCGGCGCGCCCGGCCTGGCGGTGCGCACCCCGGACGGCGCCTGGCACGGGGCGGACGAGGCGATCGGCGACCCACCCATCCTGCCCGGGGGCCTGATGCCCGCCCCCGGCGGCGGCCTCGCGGCGCGCACCGGCGACGGGCTGTACGTGCTGGCGCCGGGGGAGGCCGCGACCGCGGCGCCCTGACCCGGCCGGAACCCCTGCCCTTCCGGCGAACCGTGCGCCACCGCGCGGAAGCCAGCGCATGGGCGCGGACATGTTGACGCCAACGCGGCGGCCGCATATGCTCTCCACGCGGGTTTTAGTCTGGTCAAAACCGTGGGGAGCACCGGAGCAAATGGCACATCTGGCGGCGGAGGACTACCTGGCGGACATCTACCGCCTCGGCATGGAGGGCCACAACGCGACGACGGGCGCGGTCGCCGAACGGCGCAGCGTCACGCCGGCCTCCACGACGGCCATGTTCAAGCGCCTCGCGCGGGACGGCCTCGTCACCTACCGCGAATACGAGGGTGTGGTCCTCACGGACGAGGGCCAGCGCGTCGCGCTCGCCGTGCTGCGCCGGCACCGCCTGGTCGAACGGTTCCTGACGGACCTGCTGCGCCTGCCCTGGGACCAGGTGGACGCGATCGCGGACCAGATGGAGCACGCGCTGCCGGACGTCGTCGTGGACGCCCTGGAAGCGCTGCTGGGCAGCCCCTTCACGTGCCCGCACGGCTATCCGATTCCCGACCGTGATGGGAACGTGCCGGACACCGCGGCCCAGAGGGCGCTCGCGGATGTGCCGACCGGGCAGCGGGCGCGCGTCGCCCGCGTCGACGAGCACGTGCCGGGGCTGCTCGCGCACCTGGAGGGCCTGGGCGTCGTGCCGGGCGCGGTGCTCCGGGTCACGCGCCGCGGGGAGATCGATGAAACCGTGGCGCTGACGGTCGAGGACCGGCCCGGCGAGGAGCACGTCGTGGGACCGCGCATCGCCCGCGCCGTCCGCGTGATGGGCGTCCGGCCCGAGGCCGCGCAGGCGCCGGAGGCGTGACGCGCGTGGCGGCGGATCCGCAGGGCGTCCGCGCCGGCGGAGATGCCGGTGGAAGGGGGGAACCGCGTGTCCCTGCGGGAGTGGGAGGCGCCGGCCGTCGGCGATACGGTCAGCCGCCGGACGGAGATGGCGGCGCGGGAGGCGCTGGCGGGTCGGCGCCGGGGCATCCGGGCGGTCCTGCCGTTCCTCGGGCCGGCCTTCATCGCCGCCGTGGCGTACATCGATCCCGGAAACTTCGCCACCAACATCCAGAGCGGCGCCGAGTTCGGCTACAACCTGCTCTGGGTGGTGCTGCTCGCCAACCTCATGGCCATGCTGATCCAGAGCATGTCCGCCAAGCTCGGCATCGCGACCGGCAAGAACCTGCCCGAGCTCTGCCGGCAGCGTTTCTCCCCGCGCGTGGTCACCGGGATGTGGATCGTCAGCGAGGTCGCGGCGATGGCCACGGACATCGCCGAGTTCCTGGGCGCCACCGTCGGGCTCGCCCTCCTCTTCCACATCCCCCTGATCGTCGGCACGGTCCTCACGGGCCTCGCCACCTATGCGATCCTGATGCTCGACCGCCACGGGTTCCGTCCGTTGGAGGCCCTGATCGGCACCCTGGTCGGCGTCATCGCGGCCTCGTACCTCGTGGAGACCCTGCTCTCCCGGCCCGCCTGGGGTCAGGTGGCCTACCACAGCGTGGTGCCCTGGCTGGGCAACTCGGCCAGCATCCTGCTCATGGTGGGCATCGTGGGCGCGACGGTCATGCCGCACGTGGTCTACCTGCATTCGGGTCTCACCCAGAACCGGATCGTGCCCCGCAACGAGGGCGAGGCGCGGCGCATCCACCGGCTGGAGACCGTCGACGTCGTCCTGGCCATGGCGCTGGCCGGCCTGATCAACATGGCGATGCTCTACATGTCCGCCTCGGTTTTCCACAACACCGGCCACCAGGACATCGCCAGCATCTCGACCGCGTACCGCACCCTGACGCCCCTGCTCGGCGGCGCGGCGGCGGCCGTCTTCCTCGTCTCGCTGCTCGCCTCGGGCTTCTCGAGCTCCGCGGTGGGGACGATGGCCGGCCAGGTCATCATGCAGGGTTTCGTCGGGTTCACGATCCCCGTCTGGCTGCGCCGGGTCGTCACGATGCTGCCGACGGTGATCATCGTGCTCCTGGGGCTGAATCCCACGGAGACCCTGGTCCTGAGCCAGGTGGTGCTGAGCCTCGTGCTGCCCATCCCCGTCATCGCGCTGATCAAGTTCACCGACCGCCGCGACCTGATGGGGACGCTCGTCAACAGCCGGCTCGTCGCCGCGGGGGCCGTGGCCTGCGCCGGGGTCATCGTCTTCCTCAACATCGTGCTGCTCTGGCAGACCTTCGGCCTGCCGCTGCCGTTCCGGCTCGGCGCCTGATTCCCGCTCCGGCCGCGGAGCGGGAATCGGGCCCCGGGCGGCATATGGGTGCTCGATCCGTGCCGCCGGGCCGAGACGGGGCTCGCCGCCGGCGCGGAGCGGGAACGTGCGAGGAGGGGGAGCATGGACGACGATCGCGCGTCCGGGGGGAAGCCCGCCGCCCCGCCGGAGCCGCGGGGAACGGCGGCCGCCCCGTTCCGCCGGCTGCTCGTGCCGCTCGACGGCTCTCGCCTGGCCGAGGCCGTCCTCGGCCCCGCGGCGCGGCTCGCCGACGCCTACGGGGCCACGATCGTCCTGCTGCACGTCATCGAGCGGAACGCGGCCCCCCAGGTGCACGGTGAGCCGCACCTGACCGCGACCGCGGAGTCCGAGGCCTACCTCGCCGGCGTGGCCGCGCGGCTTTCGTCGGCCGGGCGGGACGTGCGCAGCCACACCCACGACGTGCCGGTCGGCGACGTGGCGCGGAGCATCGCCGCCCACGCCGAGGAGCACGGCGTCGACCTGACCCTGCTCTGCACGCACGGCGAGGGCGGCCTCGCCGAGGCGCTCTGGGGCTCGATCGCCCAGCAGGTCGTCCAACGCAGCACGCGCCCCGTGCTGCTGGTGCGCGCGGGCCTCGGGCCGAGGGCCGCCGCGGCCGGCGCGGGCCCCGACTTCGCGCCCGAGAGCATCATGGTGCCGCTCGACGGCACGGCGGTGGCCGAGAGCGCGATCCCGCCCGCGGCGTCCCTCGCCGCGCGCCTCGGGGCGGAGCTGCGCCTGGTCCTCGTCGTGGGCACGGTGGCCACGATCCCCGCCGGCGAGATGCCGGCCGCGACCTTCCTGCCGCGGGCGGCGCGCGAGCTCCTCGACGCGGAGGAGCGGCAGGCCGCCGGCTACCTGGAGGGCCTGGCCTCCGGCCTGCGGGCCGCCGCGATCCCCGCCGCGGCCGAGGTCCGGCGGGGGGACGCCGCCACCGAGCTCGCCAGCGATGCCGCGGAGCACGCCGACGGCCTCGTCGTGATCGCGACGCACGGCCGGGCCGGCCTCCAGGCCGTGTGGAACCGCAGCGTGGCCGACCGGCTGCTGCGGCGCACGGCCGCCCCCGTGCTGCTCGTGCCCATCGTGGAGTAGGGGCGGGGACCCACGCCGGCCGCCGGGTCCCCGGACGGCGGCGGACCGGCAGGTCGGAGACGCCGTGCTCGGCCTCGGGGGCGCGAGGACGCGGCGGCCACCGCTGACCCTGCCCACAGACACGGAGGCGGGGCGGGAGTCCCGGGCGCCGAGACCGGATCGGCGGCCCGGAATGAGGGCCGTGGTCCCGGGCACCGCCCCCCTCGCCACCCCTGGGTCGGCGGCCCCACGCCGACCGGCTTACCCGGAGGCGGCGGGTGGGGGCGTACCGCCCCGTTCCCCCTCCTCCATGCCGGCCGCGGCGGCTGGCGCCCCCGCCCCACCTCCCGCCGCCCCCATTGACGCGGCCTGCCGGTCCGTGCTATATCCGGGTAGTCAGGCGGAGTATGGGGATTTGCGGGGCGCGGGCCCGGCGCGGGAGAGGGGCGGCCGATGCTCGGGAGCCCGTTCACGGCGGATCAGGCCCAGGCCCTGGAGGCGCTGGTCGCGGGCATGACGCCCGAGCAGCGCGCGTGGCTCGGCGGATACCTCGCGGGCCTGCAGGCCGCGGGCCTGGGCGCGGCGCCCGCCGCCCTCCCGCAGGCCCCCGCCGCCGGACCGGCGGCCCCGGCCCCGCCGGAGGTCACGGTGGTGTATGGGTCGCAGACGGGCAACGCGGCGGGCCTCGCGCGCCGGCTGGCCGACCGGGTCCGCGGCGCCGGCCTCGCGGCGTCGGTCCACTCCCTCGGGGACTTCGAGGCGCGCCAGCTGCGGCAGGCCCAGCGCCTCCTGCTCGTGACCTCCACGCAGGGCGACGGCGACCCGCCGGACAACGCCATCGCCTTCCGGGAGCTCCTGCAGAGCCGCAAGGCGCCGCGGCTGGAGCATCTGCGCTACGCGGTGCTCGGCCTGGGCGACAGCTCGTACGAGCACTTCAACCAGACCGCGCGCGACTTCGACACCCGCCTCGCGGAACTGGGCGCCACGCCGCTCCACCCCCGCGCGGAGTGCGACCTCGACTACGAGGAGGCCGCGGCGGCCTGGATCGAGGCCGTCGTGGCCGTCGTGGCCGCGGACGCCGCGCCCGGCGGGCCGGTCCCCGCGGGGCCGGCGGCGGCCTCCGCTCCCCCGTCCGCCGCCCCCGCCTACTCGCGTACGCATCCGTTCCCGGCGGAGGTCCTGGACAACGTCGAGCTGCACGGGCGGGGCGCCGACCGCTCCACCCGGCACGTCGAGCTGTCCCTCGCGGGCTCGGGCCTGTCCTGGGAGCCCGGCGACTCGCTCGGCGTCTTCGCCCGCAACGACCAGGGCCTGGTCGAGCTGCTCCTGCGGGCGGCCGACTGGGATCCGGCCACGCCGCTGGAGGGCGGCGCGCCGCTCGGGCCCGCCCTCGCCGAGCGCTACGAGATCACCGTGCTCACGCGGCCCATGCTGGCCAAGATCGCGGAAGTCACCGGCTCCGCGTCCCTCGCCGCCCTGCTGCGGCCCGAGCGCGAGGCCGACCTCCGCGCCTACCTCGCCGGCCGCGACCTGATCGACCTGATCCAGGACCATGGCCTGCGCGGTGTCCCCGCCCGCGACCTCGTCGCGGCGTTGCGCCGCCTGCCCCCCCGCCTCTACTCCATCGCGAGCAGCCCGGCGGCCTGCCCCGAGGAACCGCATCTGACCGTGCGCCTTCTCGATTACCAGGCACACGGCCGCCCCCGCCGCGGGGTCTGCTCCTCCCACCTGGCCTCCCTCGCGCCCGGGGACACCGTGCCGGTGTTCGTCCAGAGCAACCCGAACTTCCGGCTGCCGGCCGACCCGGCCGCGCCGGTGATCATGATCGGCCCCGGCACCGGGGTCGCCCCGTTCCGGGCCTTCCTGGAGGAGCGCGCCGAGGCCGGCGCGCCGGGACGGAACTGGCTCTTCTTCGGGGACCGCCGTTTCCGCACCGACTTCCTGTATCAGACGGACTGGCAGCGGTGGCGGCAGAAGGGCGTCCTGACCCGGATGGACGTGGCCTTCTCCCGCGACCGGGCCGAGAAGGTCTACGTCCAGCACCGCATGCTGCAGCACGGGCGCGAGCTCTACGCCTGGCTCCAGGACGGGGCGGCCGTGTATGTGTGTGGCGACGAGAAGCGCATGGCCCCGGACGTCCACGAGGCCCTGGCCGGGATCCTGATGCGCGAGGGCGGGTGCGACCGCGACGCCGCGGAGGAGCGCCTGTCCCAGATGCGCCGGGAGCGGCGGTACCAGCGGGACGTGTACTAGGCGCGGGGCGGACGCCCCCGGGGACGCGGCGGCGGATCCCGCCGGCCCCGGGCCCGCGGACCGCGACGGAGGGAAACGGCATGTCGGAGCGCAACGGCCATGCAGCGGGCGCGGGTGCAGGCGGCGGCGGTCCCACGGGCGGCCCGCGTCCCGCCGGCCCGCCGAGCGACGCCGAGCGGATCAAGTCCTCCAGCCGCCACCTGCGCGGCACCATCCTGGAGAGCCTGGAGGACCCGCTGACGGGCGCGGTTCGCCCGGACGACGCCGCGCTCCTGAAGTTCCACGGCACCTACCAACAGGACGACCGCGACCTGCGCGACGAGCGGCGCCGCAGCAGGCTGGAGCCGGCCTACCAGTTCATGGTGCGCGTGCGCGCCCCTGGCGGCGTCGTCGCGCCCGCCCAGTGGCTGGCGCTCGACGGGATCGCGCGCACCGCGGCCGACGGGAGCCTCCGGCTGACCACCCGCCAGTCGTTCCAGATGCACGCGGTCCTGAAATGGGACCTCCAGCGCACCATCGCCATGGTCAACCAGACCCTGCTGAGCACGCTGGCCGCCTGCGGCGACGTGAACCGGAACGTGATGTGCAACCCGAACCCGCACGTCTCCGCGCTGCACGCGCAGGTCTACGAGCACGCGCGCGCCCTCAGCGAGCACCTCAGCCCGCGGACGGCCGCCTACCACGAGATCTGGGTGGACGGCGAGAAGGTCGTGGACAGCCGGGGCATCCCGGAGCGCGCGGGGACCGGCGAGGCGCCCGCCGCCCGGCCGCACGGACCGGGCGGCGACGACGAGGAACCGCTCTACGGGACCACGTACCTGCCCCGGAAATTCAAGATCGGCATCGCCGTGCCCCCGTCGAACGACGTGGACGTCTTCAGCCAGGACCTGGGCTTCATCGCCATCGCCCGGGGGGACCGGCTCACCGCCTTCAACGTGGCGGTGGGCGGCGGCATGGGGATGACCTACGGCGAGCCCGCCACGTACCCCAACCTCGCGGAACTCGTCGGCTCCTGCACGCCCGAGCAGCTGATCGCGGTCGCCGAGACCGTGGTCGCCGTCCAGCGCGACTTCGGCGACCGGAGCGACCGCAAGCACGCCCGCCTCAAGTACACGATCGGCGACCGGAGCATCGAGTGGTTCCGCGACGAGCTCCACCGGCGCCTGGGCTGGGAGCTCGCGCCCGCCCTCCCCTACGCCTTCGAGTCCAGTGGCGACCGGCTGGGGTGGACGGACGGCGCGGACGGCCGGCACCACCTGACGCTGCTCGTCGAAAACGGCCGCCTGCGCGGCAGGGCGCTGGACGGCATGCGGGAGATCGCCCGCATCCACGACGGCGACTTCCGCCTCACGCCCAACCAGAACCTGATCGTGGCCCGCGTCAGCCGGGGCAAGCGGGCGCGCATCGAGGCCGTCGCGCGGGAGCACGGGCTGACGGCGGGCGAGGGGCAGAGCGCCATGCGGCGCGGCGCCGTGGCCTGCGTGGCGCTCCCCACGTGCGGCCTCGCCATGGCCGACGCCGAGCGCTACCTGCCGCACCTGCTCGATCGGCTCGATCCCATCCTCGCCGACGCGGGGCTCTCCCAGGCCGAGATCGTCGTCCGCATGTCGGGCTGCCCCAACGGCTGCTCGCGGCCCTTCCTCGGGGAGATCGGCTTCACGGGCAAGGCCCCCGGCCGCTACAACCTCTATCTCGGGGCCGGGTTCAGTGGCGACAGGCTCAACTGCCTGTACCGGGAGAACATCGGCGAGGAGGAGATCGTGGCCGCCCTGGATCCCATCCTGCACCACTACGCGCGGGAACGGACCCCGGGCGAGCGGTTCGGCGACTTCGTCGTCCGCGCGGGCTACGTCCAGGCGGTGGCCTCGGGCAAGGACTTCCACGCCGCGGCGGAGCGCGGGCGGGCGGCGCTGGCGTAGGGTGCGGGGCGGGGCCCCGCCGTGCCGGGGACGCCCCCATGCCCGCGCAGCCTGGGCGCCGTCGGGACGATGCTCATCCCCGCGGGGTGCGGAGGAGCAGGACCAGGCTCACGATCAACAGCGCGACGCCGATCGCCAGGAGGGCGAGATAGAAGGGGTGGGCGCCCTTGGCGAGGAGCAGCACGATGGACACGACCGAGACAAAGCCGCCAGCGATCAGCAGACGCCACTTCATGGGCAGCGACGCCATCACCCCCAAGGGACCGGCTGCGACGCATACCGGCAGGGCCGACGCCCCCGGGGTCGGCCCCTGACCGCCCCGGCGCCTCACCGCGCGGCCGACCCGGCTCCGCGCGGGGACGCCGCGGGCGGGCTCAGCCCCTTGCCCAGCACCCGGACATCCTCGGGCGCGACGCCCCGGCGGGCGTAGAAGTCCAGCAGGTCGAGATTGTCGCCGCGGACCCCAAGGAGCACCTTCGGGCGGCCGAGGGCGCGCGCCCATCGTCCACGCTGCCGCGGGCCAGCACGTCCTCGATCGTCCGCTCGAAGCCTGCGCGGATGTGGCGGTGCCGCACACCCCTCCCCCCTGCGGGTCAGGCCTGGGGCGCGAGGCCCAGGACCTCGGCCGCGATCCGCCTCGCCGCCGCCCACGCCTCGACGTGCGCGCAACCCTTCCAGGGCGGCCGGAGCTCCCGGCAGCGCTCCAGGCGCCCGTCACGAATGGCAGCGGCTCAACCAACTGCCTGAGCCGCTGCCGCACGGGCGTCTCCCCGCTCGTCTGGGGTAGAGGCCGTCCGGCGGCACCACACCCAGGCCGGGACCGACCTTGTCGGCCAGCGCGGCGTTGCGGGTGATCACCAGCCAGCCCTGGACCCGCGGCATCGCCCCAAGGGTGGGCACCCGGATGCGGGCGATGCCCTCCGTCTCCAGCTCCCCGTCTCGCCCCCTCGACGCGTCCGAGGATGGGAACGGGCGGAACCACGCGTGTTCGCCAGCCTGCGAGCCCTTCGAGGCGCGCAAGCACCTCGGGGAACCCCCGCCGGAGCGCCTGCATCCCATGGTCCCCGTCCAGGGACACGCGGTGCCCGGCACGCGGCGCCGCCGCCGTCCTCCCGACCAGGACGCACCCCGGAAAGTGCCGCTGGAGGTGCTCCCGCGCCTCCAGGACGCGTCGCCACTCGGCGAGGTCGCGGTCCATCGCCGCCTCGCCCCCTCCACACCCGGGGTCCGGCGCCCCCACCATCGTAGCACGCTGGGCGCGCGCCTCCCGCGGGGGCGCGCGCCGCAAGGAGGCGGGCGGTGCCCGCGGCCCCGCCCCGCAGACGCGCCCGGGTCGTCGGGTGCGGCACGGTGGCGGAGCGCGGGGCCGATCCCGACGACCGGGCCCCCGCCCCTCAGTACGCGCGCGCCACCAGGGCCACGACGCCCGCCTCGTCCTCGGAGGCCGGAACGGAGCCGTCCGCGGCCTGGAGGCAGCGCACCGTCGCCCCGTGCGCGTTCAGCTCGGTCTCCCCCGCCTCCCCCACGGCGCTCCACGGGATGCGCGCGAGGCCCGTCTCGGCCGCGGACAGCGCCTCGGGCACCGTCGCCGCGTCCACCACCCGGGCGTCCCGTTCGGCCGTCGCGGCGACGAGCATGTCGCGCTGGATGGCGGCGAGCAGGGCCTGGCAGCGGGCGACCGCCTCCCCCAGCGGCACCTTCTCCGCGGCGCCGGTGTCCCGGCGGGTGACGCTGCACTGGCCGGCCGCCAGTTCGCGAGGGCCGACCACGACCCGCACGGGGACGCCCTTCAGTTCCCAGTCCACCACCCGGCGCCCGTACGACAGGTCGACGCGGGCGTCGCGGTGGATGCGCACGCCGGCCGCCTCCAGGCCCGCGCCGACGCCGTCCAACGCCGCGGCAGCGCCCCCGTCCGCCGTGACCGCCATCAGGACGACCTGGACAGGCGCGACGGCGGGGGGCAGGCGCAGGCCCCCGTCGTCACCGTGCGCCATGATCAAACCGCCGACCATCCGGGTCGAGACGCCCCACGAGGTGGTCCACGCGAACTGGCGGATCCCGTCCGCGTCCTGGAACGCGACGTCGAAGGCCTGCGCGAACCGCTGGCCGAGCTCGTGGCTCGTGCCCATCTGCAGGGCCTTGCCGTCCCGCATCACGGCCTCGCAGCTGATGGAGTTCGTGGCGCCTCCGAAGCGCTCCCGCCGCGTCTTCCGGCCGAGGAAGACGGGGATGGCCAGCACCTCCCGCATGAAGTCGCGGTAGACCTCGGTGGCGACGCGCAACGCGTAGGCGCGGGCGTCTTCCCGGGTGGCGTGCGCCGTGTGGCCCTCCTGCCAGAGGAACTCGGCGGTCCGCAGGAAGGCCCGGGGGCGCAGCTCCCAGCGCACCACGTTGGCCCACTGGTTGAGCAGCAGCGGCAGGTCGCGGTAGCTGTGGATCCACTTCGCCATGAAGACGTTGATCACGGTCTCGCTGGTCGGGCGCACCGCGAGGGGCTCCGCCAGCTGCTCGCCGCCCCCGTGGGTCACCACGGCCAGCTCGGGGCTGAACTTCTCCACGTGCTCGGCCTCGCGCTGCAGGTAGCTGAGGGGGATGAGCACGGGGAAATAGGCGTTCTGGGCGCCCGCGCGCTTGATGCGCCGGTCCAGGTCCGCCTGCATGCGCTCCCAGATGCCATACCCGTACGGACGGATGACCATCGTGCCCCGGGCCGGGCCGTTGTCCGCCAGCTCGGCCTTGTTCAGCACATCCTGGTACCACTGAGGGAAGTCATCCGCCTGCCGGGTCAAGACCCCTGCCATGGACCACCCATGCCCTTCCGCGTGGCGCGGGTTCGCGGGAGCAGGTCGCGCAGGGGGGGCGGCGCCACGCGTCCACCCTGCTGGCCAAGGACTTGCGCACGGCCGGGCCCCGACCGGCTCCATCCACGCGGCGCCGTCCCGGCCGCAGCACCGCCCCCGGTCGAGGCCGGGCGGTTGCAGGTCACGCGCCCGCGCCGGCGGCCTCGGGATGGTCTTCCGCGGGCCGTCCGTGCCTTCGCCCCCGAGCCGCCGGCTCCGGCGACCGCCCGGCTGTCCACCTTCCCCGGCGGCCGCCGCCTCAGGCGGATGGACCACCCGGACGGGAACCCCGCGGGACGCACGCGCGCGAAGGTGGCAAGATCATAGTACAGGACGGCCCGGACCGGCTCGCCGTCCGTGGTGGAGGCGCGACCGGGGCTTCGGCCCGGACCGGCCGCCGCCCACTCCGGAAGCGGTCTCCCGGAACCTTCCGCTAGAACCAGCCAACCCGGGTTCATCGCCGGAGAATCGCCGCCACCACGCCGGGATAGGGGAAAAGTCGCCGCCGTTGCGAGCGCCAACGGCATATCCCACCAAGCGGGCGCGCGCGCCCTGGACAACATCTTCACGGAGCGGCTGTCGCGGAGCCTGAAGTATGAGGAGGTCTACCTGCACGAGCACGAGGCACCCCGGCAGGCGCGCAGGGGTATCCCGCTACCTGACGCTCTGCAACCACGAGCGGGGGCACCGGTCGTTGGGGTACCGGACGCCGGCAGAGGTCTACGCGGACCGGGAAGTCGCTGCGACGGCCGGAGACTGAGGCAGGGAGGGGCACACATGAACCGGTCTCCACCCGGTCGCCTGGCTCCTGCGACAGCGAATGAACACCAGACTATGGAAACAGAAGGAGGCAAGGGAGTAGCTTAAAGAACTTCGTTCAACTGTCTTGACACTGGGGTCCACCTTACTCCGGGATGCGCCGTACGCGCGCCGTCCCCACAGGGTCTTGGACCGGGGCGGCGCGGGCCGCCTGAAGCGGCCGTCACTGTACGGGGGCCTCGCCTTCCCGGCGATCCGGAGCAGCCAGTTTTCGGGGTCCACCATACCCCGCGTACCCGGTTGTCAATCTGCTGTCGCGGGGATACGATGGAGGCAGGTTCCCTTGCAGTTTCACCCTCTGACCTGCTGCACGGGCGTCCGACCGACGCCCCCGCCCCTACCCAGCCAACCAGGCGTTCCCGCGTTGCGTGCGGACCGCTTCCGGGCCCGGTCGCCCCAGCCTGCCGCGCGCGGCCGATGGCAGAGGACGCGCGCGGCCCCGGACCGCCGGGCGGCCCGCACCGAAGCCATGGAAGGCTCGAGGCGCGGGTCTGAGCGCCGACACCGCTGCCGGGCCCCCGGCCCGCGCTCGCCGGCGGGCGGGCCGCACGACCCGGGACCCCGCACGCGGCGCCCAGGGCGCAAGAGACGCTGGAGTTTGGGGGCACCCCCCTTGTACGCCATCTGGAGAGCCCCGGCCCGGCCCGCGGTCCGAGCGATCTACTGGCTCCGCGCCGCCGCGGCCGACGTCCCGGTCGTCGCGCGGCGCACCATGTCGCTGCGGCCGTGGGCCGACCGCGCCCTACCGGCCGCTGGCGCGCCCTACCGGTACGTGGCCGCGCCCACCTGGCACGCGTGGGTGGAGGGAACCCTCACGCCTTCCGCCTGGGCCGTCCGGTCCTACCGCGTCGCCCACTGGCTGTGGAGGCAGGGGTTGCCCTCAGCGGCCTTCGTGGTTTCTCTGCCGGCGCGGATCGGCTCCGGCGCCGACCTGCATCCTCAGGCGCTGATCGGCGTGCGCTTCAAGCTGGCGCACGGCTTCGGCGTGGTCGTCGGCGAGACGGCCGAGATCGGCGATGACTGCCTCCTGCTCCAGGGGGTGACGCTTGGCGTGCGCCACGTCGGGGAGCCCGTCCCCTTCGGTGTGCGAGTGCACCCGCGCCTCGGCAACCGCGTGCGGGTCGGCGCGGGCGCGGTGCTCCTGGGGCCCATCACCGTCGGCGACGACGTCCAGATCGGCGCGAACAGCGTGGTGCTGACGGACATCCCGTCCGGCGCCACCGCCGTCGGCGTGCCGGCACGCGTCGTCCTCTGTGGAGCCGCCGCCCCAGCCGCGCCGCCTGCTTTGCTCCGCCCTCCGGTACGGACGCGCAGCCCGCGTCCGGCCGCACACGCCCGACCAAGTCGCCCCTGCATGCGGGGCCAGCCCCCAACGTCGCACACGCGCTAACTTGGCGCTTGCGGCATCCCGGAAGGCGGTCCTCGTACCACGGAGGGAAGTCATCCGCCTGCCGGGTCAAGACCCCTGCCATGGACCGCCCATGCCCTTCTGCGTGGCGCGGGTTCGCGGGAGCAGGTCGCGAAGGGGGAGGACGGCGACACGCGTCCACCCTGCCGGCCACCCACTTGCGCGCGGCCGGGTCGGGTCACTCCACGGCGGCCCGCGGCGCCGGGCCGGCGGCAGCACCGCCCCATCGGGGAGGCCTGGCAGTTGCGGGTCGTGCGCCCGCGCGGGAGCCCCAGGAGGGTCTCCCGCGGGCCGTCCGTGCCTTCGCCCCCAAGCCGCCGGCTTCGGCGACCGCCCGGCCGTCCACCCTCCCCGGAGCGGCTCGCCCTCCGTGAAGCCCCGTTGGGCCCGCGGCACTGAAGACCTGACCGCTCCTCATCGTGCCGAGCGGCAACGCGCCCGCGACTCGCGCGCCGCGACGGCCGCGGCGGAGGGTGTGGGTTTCCGTCAGGTGGGCGGCCCTTTGCGGTCCTGGCGGCCGCCACACCCCTCTCACCCCTGATGCTGCTCTTTGTGTTGTCTCCCAAGGGCTCCCGCTCCGACCGGCCGCTGCGCAGTCGGGGAGCGGACCCACAGCACTTCCCCGTAGAACCAGCCAATTCTCTGGGCTCATCGCCAGAGAAGGATCGCTGGCACCACATCCGGATAGTGGATCCGCAGGACTTCGTAGGCGATGCCTGCGGCCCCGCGAAACAACCCCCAGGGCTGGGGTAGGGCGGGGACCGCATGGAGGATGCGTGCGCCGCTCCGCTCCCACGCCGATGCCGCCAGAAGCCGCGCCTCCGGGGGGTCCGATAGGCCAGCCGAGCTGTCGTCGCGCTCGGCCGTGAGACGCCACAACGCGCGGGCGCGTGACCCCGCCGCAACGCCAAGGGGACCGCCGTCGCCGGCAAGTCGCCGCGCCGCGAGACCCTCGTCCAGTCCGCTCCACGCGAGCCGCCGCTCGAAGAGCGGGGCGGACCCGGACGCTCGGCCTTGGTGTCCAGCGACCACGGGCTGCACGCCTACTGGCTGCTGAAGGAGCCCCTGCCGGTGCAGGGGACCGAGGATGCGGTCCGGTACGAAGCGGTGGCGCAACGCCTAGCCGAACGGCTGGCGGCGGACCACACCTGGGACCTGCCGCGCGTGCTGCGGGTGCCGGGGAGCCTCAACTGCAAACCGGGGCGACCGGCAGTGCGGTCGCGGCTCCTGGAGCTGGCCCCGGACGTGCGGCATGACCTCTCCGCGTTCGAGGAGGCGCTGCCGCCCAAGCGGCGGCCGGATCTGCGCAGACTGCGCGCCTTCCGGGTGTACCGGAGCCTGTCGCCGCGGATGCAGAGGTTGATCCGCGAGGGCAACGACGGCGGTTACCCGAGTCGCAGCGAGGCCGACTTCGCGGTGGCCTGCTGCCTGGTGCGGGCCGGATATGCGGACGCGGAGATCGCCTCCGTGTTCGCAGAGCACCCGCACGGGATCGGGCAGAAGTACGCGGAGCGCGGGGAGCCGTACCTGCGTTGCGTCATCCGGGGGGCCCGACGGAACGTCAGCGTGGCCTCCTGAAGCGATACACTGAAGGCAAGCGCCCGACAAGGTGGTGGCAGACGTGCGGCTGACCGCCGCGGTCACGCGGGAAGGTCCCCTTTATGTGGCTCGCTGCTTGGAGGTGGAGGTGGCCTCACAGGGACGCTCGTTTGACGAAGCGATGGCGAACCTCAAGGAGGCGCTGGAACTCTTCTTCGAGGATCATCCCAAGACACCAGAGGTGGCGCCGCCGATCATCGCGCCGGTTGAGGTGTCGGTCTGATGCCTTATTCCGGTGCGGATGTCGTCAGGGCTCTGCAGAGAGCCGGGTTCAGTCAAGTCGGGCAGAAAGGAAGTCATGTCAAGCTCCGTCGGGAGCGTGATGGACGGACGCAAACCGTCATCGTGCCCCTGCACGCGGAGTTGGCTCCGGGGACCCTGGCGTCCATTGCTCGGCAGGCAGGCTTGGCCAAAGACGAAATCAGCAATCTCGTTTGACGACTGCCCGTAACACCGAATCGCAGGTGGGAGGGGAGCCCTTGGGGACCGACGCCATGGAACTGATCAAGGTCGACGACTGCTTCAGCCCCTTCCCCGAAGAGTGGGTGTGCCTGCGGATCCAGGAAGAGGAACCGGGACACGTCATCAGCGGCCGCCTGATCGCCCACAGGCGGGATCAGGACGAGGTGTGGCGGGCTGCCGAGGCGTATCGAGACGTCCACGGTCCGGTGCCCACGTACGTGTTCTTCGCCGGACCGCTTATCAGCCCCGATGCTGACTGCGTGATCGCGGTGTGATGGGCGACGACGTTGGCCGGGTGGCTCTGCGGACTGCCGGCGCTCCGGCCGAGGCGGTCGGCCCGATTTACGTTGGGGTCGACGGGGGTGTCGTTATGGAAGAGGTCACCAAGTTCGAGTGCTTCACGCGTTTCCCCGACCAGTGGGTCTGCCTGGAGGTACTGGAGCAGGATGAGGCAGGGCAGACCAAACGGGGCCGTGTGGTCGCCCACAGCCCCGACGAGGACGAGGTGTTACGTGCCGAGCGCGACTTCCGTCACACCCACCAGGGGATCACGACCCTGGTGTTCTTCGCTGGGCCGCTGGTTGACCCCAAGTCGAACGTGGTGGTCATCCTTTGAACGCCTATCGGATCCCGTTCCTGCCCGGCCATCGCATGGCGGTGGTCGAGGTGCGCTTCGGTAAAGAACTCACCGCGGACTTGCTCGTAGACACCGGTGCGCAGCAGACGGTCGTCGTCCCGCGCCTTGCCCGACGACTTGAAATGGATCTTGACTCTCCGGTGGGACGGATCGATCTCCAAGGAGTGGGTGGCAGGCAGGTCGCTCCCGTGTGTCGCTTGGAGCGACTGGCGATCGGGGCGATCATCCTGCCCCACCACGAGGTCGTCGTCGCCGAAGTGCCGTCGGTCATGCGCGTGCAGGGCCTGCTGGGTCTGGATGTCCTGCGCCGGTTCCGGGTGACGTTCGAGTTCGACACCCGGACCCTGGTGCTGCGCAGCCTGGCGTAGAGCACGCTCCACAAAACGAGGATGCGGGCAGGGCTCTCCGGATGGCCGGGGGGCTTTTGTTTTGCCCGCGGGGGTGGCGGCATGGACCTGTGGCCCCTGTACGCGCTGCTCGGCCGCGAGGTGGAGTGCCCCAAGGGCCGTGGCGTGCTCGTGCAGGTGTTCTCCGGCTGGGCCGCCGTGCACGTGCCCGGCGTCCGGCGCACGCGGCGGAACCTGTCAAGTAGAATGAGACATTCTGCCCAGTGCGCGTACTGTCGTTCATGAGACGCGGGCCGGCGGGCCACGGGACCGGGCGTTCGGCGTGACTCATAGTTCATGAAGAAGGCCATGTACGGTTCAGGGGGCCCTGCAGGCCCGGCGGGGCACTGGCCCGGACCCCGGCAGGGGGTGACGCCACCCCCTGCATCCAGGCGCTCCGGCCGGGTGGGAACGGGGTCCCCTCGGGGCAGTCCCGGCTCCCGCCCGGCCGGCTACACGGGGGCCGGGGGCGGGGCGTTGATCCAGACGCGCTCGGGCAGGGTCTGGCGGACGGGAGGCCGGGCGAAGCGGGCGGGATGGGCGGCGTAGGCGGCCTGCATGACCTGATAGCGGGCTTCAAGCACCTCCTTCGCGCGGCCGTAGTGGACGGTCGCCGGGGTGAGCATGGCGATGCCGGAGTGGCGGTGCTCGGTGTTGTACCAGGGGAAGAAGGTGCGACCGTGGAGGCGGGCGTCCTGCTCCGAGCCGAAGCGCTCGGGGAACTCGGGTCGGTACTTGAGGGTCTTGAACTGGGCCTCGGAGTACGGGGTTGTCGTTACTGACGTGGGGCCGGCTGTGGGTAGCGCGGATGTCCAGGTCGCTGAGCAGCTGGTGGACGGACTTGGAGACCATGGCCGAGCCGCGGTCGGCGTGGAT
>JAJYVV010000066.1 GCA_021791815.1 Bacillota bacterium
GCCGGCGGGGCCGCGCCGCGGCGCGCAGGCGCCCGGGGCGGCCGGTCCTCTCGGTGGTCGTCCCGGCGTGGAACGAGGCGGACCGCGTGTGCCACTGCATCCAGCGGCTGCGGGCCGCGCTCGGGCACCTGGCTCCCGAGATCGTGGTCGTCGACGATGGCAGCACCGACGGCACCGCCGACGTGTGCGCGGCCTGGATCGCCCGGCATCCGGCGGCCGACGTGAAGCTCGTGCGCCGGGCGCACGCGGGCAAGGGGGCGGCCGTCTACGCGGGCGCGGCGGCGACGCGCGGGGACGCCGTCGCCTACGTCGACGCCGACCTCGACGTGCCCGCCGAGGAGGTCTCCCGCCTGTTCGACGTGCGGCGCGCCTCCGGTTGGGACGTGGTGGTCGGCAGCAAGCGGCGGCTCGGATGGCGACAGATGGCTCGGCCGGTGGTGCGCACGGGGCTCAGCGTCGGGTTCAGCTGGGTGGTCCGCCGCCTGTTCCGGTTGCCGGTGCAGGACACCCAGACCGGCATGAAGATGTGGCCCGGTCCCTGGCTCCGCGCCGTCGCCCCGCTGGGGCGCGTGCGGGGCTTCCTGTTCGATGTGGAACTGCTGGGACTGGCCGCCGCCGACGGCCTCCGCCTGGGCGAGGTCACCGTTCAGGTGGGCATGCGGCGCCCGGCCAACCGCATCGGGATCGGCCACGTGGTCCGCTGCCTCCTGGAACTGCCGGCCGTCGGGCCATCCATCCGGAGGATCCGCCGCCAGCGCGCGGCGGCAGAGGGGCGGCCGGCGCCTCTGCGCGGCCCGGTCGCCCGCCGCGAGCGGCGCGGGCCGCCGGCCGGCGCTCCCCGCGCCGCGCCGCGCCCCGCGGGGCCCCGCTACCGCTCGGCCCCCAGTGCAGCCCGGGGCATCTGACGTGCGCGTCCTCTTCCTGACGTGGCGGGGACCCGAGGATGCGCGGGCGGGCGGCGCCGAGGCCTATGTGCGGCGCATCGCCGACGGCCTGGCGGCGCGGGGCCACGCGGTGACGTGGTTCTGTGAGGGCCGGCCCGACGCAGGCGAAGCCCCATGGGAACCCCCGCCGGGGGGCCCGGCCGAGCCCGGGCCGGAACGGCCCGGATTCCGCATCGTCGCGGGCGGGCGCGGCCTCGGGCAGCGGTGCGCGGCCGCCCGTTTCGCCGTCGCCCATCGGTCGCACTTCGATGTGGTGGTCGATCAGATCGCCGTGGCGGGGTTTCTCGCGCCCCTGTGGAGCCCGCTGCCCGTGCTGGCGCTGGTGCACCAGCGCGCGGGCCCCGAGGTCTGGGCGCTCGAAGGGCCCGCCGCGCTCCGCCGGGCGGGCCCGGCCTTCGAGGCCCTGATGCTCCGCCCCTACCGCGACACGCCGTTCGTCACCGTGTCGCAGACCACCCTCTCCGACCTCCGGGCGGCGGGGCTCCGGGGGCGGGCCCACGTCGCATACAACGGCGTGGACCCCCCGCGGCGGTCGGCCGCGCCGGCGCGGGCGCCCCGGCCGACCCTGGTGTTCCTAGGCCGCCTCCAGGCCCGCGCCAAGCGCCTGCCGGACGCCATCGCGGCGTGGCGCCTCGTCCAGGCCGAGCTGCCGGACACGGAGCTCTGGGTCGTGGGCCGCGGCCCCGCTCCCCGCGAGGCGCCGCCGGGGGTGGACTTCCATCCGGACGTCTCGGCCCCCGACCGCGACGCGCTGCTCCAACGCGCGTGGCTGCTCGTGGCGACATCGGCCCGCGAGGGTTGGGGCCGGATGGTGCTGGAGGCGGCCGCCGCCGGCACGGCGTCGGCGGTCTACCCGGCGCCGGGCCTGGTCGAGGCGGCCCGTGCGACCGCCGGGGTCGTCGCGCGGCAGGAGAGCCCGAGGGCCATGGCCGACCTCGTGGTCCCCCTGCTCCGGGATCCCGCCCGCCTGCGGGCCATGGGCGAAGCGGCGCGCGAAGCCGCGCTGCGGTTCCGCTGGCCCGACGCGGTCGACGTCTGGGAGGAGGCCCTGCGCAAATCGATGGCCGGCCCGGGCGCCAGGCGCCGCTGACGGGGCGCCCGGCGCCGCGGCGTTGCGGAAGGACCTCCGGCCGGCGAAGGGAACTGCCCCGCCGGGGGGGTTGCCGGCATGGAATACCGCCGCCTGGGCCGCCTTGGGCACGAGACATCGGTCGTCATGTATGGCGCGGCGGCTCTGGGCGCCGTGACCCAGGAGGAGGCGGATGCCTCGCTCGCCGCCGCCGCCGCGCGCGGCGTCAATCACTTCGACACGGCCGCGTCGTACGGCGAGGCCGAGGTGCGGATGGGCCCCACCCTTTCGCGGTGGAAGCGGGAACGCGGCGCGGACATCTTCCTCGCCACCAAGACCGGCGAGCGCACCCGGGCCGGGGCGGCCGCGCAGATCCGGCGCTCGCTGGAGCGGCTGCAGGTGGGGCGCGTGGACCTCCTTCAACTGCACGCCATCGGCGACATGGACGAACTCGACCGGGCCACCGGTCCCGGCGGCGCGCTGGAGGCGGCCATCGAGGCGCGGGACGCCGGCCTCGTCGGCGCCATCGGCATCACCGGCCACGGCCACCAGGCGCCGCGCGTGCACCTCGAGGCCCTGCGCCGCTTCGACTTCGACGCGGTGCTCACCCCGTACAACTTCGTCCTGGCCGCGCATGGGCCGTACCGCGAGGCGTTCGACGCCCTCGCGCAGGAGTGCGTGCGCCGGGACGTGGCCCTCCGCGTCATCAAGGCCATCGCGGCCGGCCCGTGGCCCCAGGGCGAACCCCACCGCTACGCCACATGGTACCAGCCTCTGGATGAACAGGGCGGCATCGACCTCGCCGTCGCCTTCGCCCTCTCCCGGCCGGAGGTGACGGCCATCGCCGGCCCGGGCGACATCCGGCTCCTGCCGCTCGTGCTTTCGGCGGCCGAACGGTTCCAGGCCCTGGATGCGCGCCGTCAGGAGGACCTGCTGGCGCTCGCGGCACGCTGCGGCTCGCCGTTCGGCGCCTTTGCGACGTAGGCGGGCAGTTCCCTCGCCGGCCCCGCCCCGGAGGCCGCCTTCAGCCGGCGGCTCCTCCCCCCGATAACGGGGAAGGAGGAGGTATGCGGCGTGGGTGCCGCCAGGCGCACGGGGGTCGGAGCGGGGTTGCTGCCCGCGCCCCCGACGCTGCCGCAGGACGAGGCCATCCTCCGGGTGCTGGCCCGCTTCGGCGTGGCGCGCCCGGACCAGATCGCGCGGCAGCTCGGCGCCGCGCCCCCGGCGGTGGAGCGCGGCCTGCGCGGGCTTGGCGCCCGCGGCCTGGTCGAACCCATCGCCGACGGCGGCGCCGTGGCGCTGACCGCAGCCGGCATGCGGCACCTGCCGGCCCTGCTCCCCAAGCAGAGGGCGAGCGCCCGGCAGGCCGAGGCGTTGCTGCTCGCCCTCGACATCGCCTGGCTCGTGGAGGCGGGGGGCACCGCGCGTTGGATGTCGTGGGCCGAGGCCGTCCGGGCCGGTCTCGCCATCCCGCAGGCGACGCGGGGCGTTCCGCCGGCCGAAGGGCTGGTCCTGCCGGGCGCCGGACGCCCGGGGACGGCCGCGCCGCACCCGCACGTGGTGCCGGCGTGCGTCGTCGTCCGCGCCATGGCACGGCGCGCCATCCGCGACCGCCTGCTCGCCGCGGCTCGGGCCACGGGGGCCTCGGAGGTCCGCCTCTACACCGAGGCGCCCCTGGCGGCCGACCTCCGCCGCCAGGTCGCGGACCTCCCGATCCCCGTCGTCGTGCTCTGCGGGGAAGCCGCGGGAGATCCCCCTCCTCCGGCCGCGGAGCCGCCTGCCGGTCCGAGCCGCCGCACCCGCCGGGCGGGGATGACGACCAAGCGGGCGCAGGTCCTGCGCCTGCTCGCCGCCTTCGGCTATGCCACCGTGGACCAGGTCGCGCGCATGCAGGGGACGCGTTCGACGGCGGCCAGCATCATGCTGGCCGCGATGGAACGGGGGGGGCTCGTCGCCCGCCACCGGGAGCACCACCTGCACAAGGACGTCTACTCGGCGACGAGCGCGGGGCTGGCGGCGGCGGGCAGCGGCCTGCCCCCCGTGCCCCGGGTTCCGGTCCAGCGCCGGCACTCGCTCGCGCTCCTGGACCTCGCGGACGACCTCTGCCGCGAGACGTCGGGCCGCTGGCAGACGCAGCGCGAAGTGCAACTGGAGCTGCAGAGGGCGCAACCGAGCCCGGCCGCCGCGCCGCACGGGCTGCTGACCCTGCCCGACGGGCGGCGGATCGCGGTGCAGCTGGAGTTGAGCTCCCAGGCCCGGCACGTCGTGTTGAGCTTCATCGCGGAACAGCTGGCCTCCGGCCGCTGCGACGAGTTGTGGTTCGTGGTGGCGCCGGAGTGGGAGCGGCGGTACGTCGGACGGCTGGGGGGGCTGCCCTCCGTCTCCGTCCGCGCGTGGACCCCGCCCGACCGCCTGGGCGGGCCGCGCGGATTCCGCGCCGACCGGGTCACGCGGACGCCGGCGTCGCCGCGCGTCCTGGGGCGGGGCAGCAAGGCGGGGAGTCCGGCCGGGTAGGGCCGCGGGGTCCCGGGAGCGCGGAGCCGTAGCCGCTCCGCCCGGCGGGAAGGACAGCCGTCAGGCGTTCGGGCCCGCGCGGCGGGCGTAGGGCGCGGTGGGCACGCCCCGTTGCCGCAGCCACGCGCGGGTCCTGCCCCCCACGACCAGGGGAACGCCGGCCAGGGCGTCGAGGTCGCGGGCGCCGCACAGGACCATCGCCGTCCTGAGCTCCTCGGCGAACCGCGCGATCTCCTCCACGGCGGCCGCCGCCCCTCCGCGCCGCACCGCCCGCAGGAGCGGTCCCGCCACGGCCACCGCGGACGCCCCGGCCGCGAGGCAGCGCGCGGCGTCCAGGCCGGAACGAACCCCGCCCGAGGCGATGACCCGCGCGGCGTCCCCGACCGCGTGCAGCGTCTCCAGGAGGGCGGACGCGGTCGGCACCCCCCACGCGACGAAGGGGGTGGGCCCGGTCGCCCCCCGCCTGGCCCGCTCCACGGCGATGAAGTCCGTGCCGCCGCGGCCGGCCACGTCGACGGCCGCCACCCCGGCGCGGACGAGGCGCCGGGCGGTCCCGCCCGCGATGCCGCACCCGACCTCCTTGGCGACCACGGGGACGCCGGCCGCCGCGACCATCGCGGCGATGCGCGCGGCGCCCCCGGAGAAGCGGCGCTCCCCCTCGGCCATGAAGAGCTCCTGGGCGGCGTTCAGATGGACCACCAACGCATCCGCGCGCAGCATCTCGACCGCGGCGCGCGCCTCGGCGGGCGACGCGTCCGCGCCGACGTTGGCCAACACCACCCCGTCCGGGTGGGTCTCGCGGACGACGGAATAGGTCGCGCGCAAGGCGGGATCGCGCAGGGCGCTGGTCTGGGAGCCCACGGCCATGGCGACGCCGGTGGCGGCGGCCGCCTCGGCCAGGGCGCGGTTCAGCGCGGAGACCTCGGGCGCGCCCCCGGTCATGGCGCCGATGATCAGGGGCAGGCGCAGCGGCCGCCCGAACAGCGTGGTGTCCGTGCGGCAGGCGTCCCAGTCGACCTCCGGCAGCGCGTCGGCAACGAGCAGGAGGTCATCCAGGCCGCCGCCCCCGGCATCCGGGAGGCGGCCGGCCCACTCCACGTGCTCCACCTTGCGCCGCCGGCGGATGTCCCGGGTCGGTTCGGTCATCGGGCGCACCCTTCCCCGCCGCGCCTGGATTGCGGGATCGCGGGCCGGAGGGTCTCCCTGCTCCCCTCCCGCCGCCTCAGGCACGGGCGGACGTGGCCGCGGGGACGGGACCGGCCAGGCGGCGGATCACGGCCTCGGCGGGGCTGTCGCGGGCATCCGCCATTTCGTGCAGGGCTTCGAGGGCCAGGTCGCGGTGCAGCCGCGCCATGTCCTCGGCGTAGGCCTTCCCGCCGAGCTCCGCCGCGAAGCGCCGGATCGCGGCCGCGTCCTCGCGCCGGAGCGGCCGGTCGCTGTAATAGAGCGCCTCGAGCCCGGCGACTTCCGGCGGCGCGCCGGCCACCCCGAAGGCATAGAGGAGCGGCAGCGTCTTCTGGCGGCGTTCGATGTCGCCGGCCTCCTTGCCCATGGCGGCACCGTCGCCCCAGATGCCCGCCACGTCGTCCTCGATCTGCAGTTGCATGCCCAGATGATACCCCAGCCGGCGGGCGGGCTCGGTGCGGTCCTCCCGCGGGGCGAGGAGCGCGCCGAGGTAGCTGGCGCTGGAGACCAGGCTGGCGGTCTTCGCCCCGCACATGCGCATGTAGCCCTCGATGGAGGGGCGCTCCCCCGCCGCGAACCGGAGGTCGAGCCACTGCCCCTCGGCGAGGCGCAGGGCGCACAGCCCGAGTTCCTCGCCGAGTGCCTGGGCGCGGTCGCGCGGCGCCCCGCGGGCGGCGGCCAGATGCGCCAGCGCCTGCAGGGCGACCCCGACGTTCATGGCCTGGTCCGTGCCGCACAAGCACCACAGGGCCGGCCGACCCCGGCGCAGGCGGGCCCGATCCTGGATGTCGTCGAAGACGAGCGCCGCGTTGTGGAGCAACTCCACCGCGGCCGCCGCGGGCAGAGCGGCCTCGACGTCGCCTCCCAGCGTCTCGACGACCGCGAGGAGCAACACCGGCCGCACGCGCTTGGCCCGCGAGGCCCCGGGGCTCCCCCCCGGGCCCGGCTCCAGGCCCAGGTGGTAGGCCATCAGGTCGTGGATGGGGCTGGACGAGCGGACCTCCGCCACGAGCGCGCGGAGCTGGCGGTCGACGGCCTCGGCGACGGCGCCAGCCTCGTCGTCCGGGTGCTTCACGCTCCCAACACCTCCAGGGCGCGCGCACGGCACGCCCAGGGCCGCGCGATCCCGCGTCCGGACCGGTTCTCCGCGGAGCCCCCGACCCCAGGGCGGCGCGGGCAGCCGCTGCGCGGCCGGCATCCCCACGCAGGGTCCGCATCCCGCGCGAGGCGGCAGCACGCCTGTGCGTCCGCCAGGCCTGTGTCCCGGAGGCGCCGACCGCTTCAGCGGGCCCACCGCCGCGCGACCTGGAGCGCGGCCGCGGCGGCGGCCTCCGTCACGAGCCGCGGGTGATAGAGCCCCTTGCCGATCCACAGGGCAGGGCCGGCAGGCGCCCCGCGCAGGTACGCGGCCGCCCGCGCCAGGGCCTCGGCCGGATGGGGCGCCGCCGGCGCGGCGAGACCGAAGACGGCGTACGCCGTCTCTTCGGGGGTGCTCCCGGCAAGCCCCCAGCCTCCGTCGGGCCGTTGGCTTTCCAGCAGCCAGAGCCGCGCCGGGGCGACCAGGTCGGGGGCGACCCGGCCGAGCGCCAGCACCGCCCGGCCGGTCGGGTAGTATGGCGACAGGTGCCATTTGTCCACCCAGTAGCCGCCGGGGAGGCGGGCATCCGCCAGGAACGAGAGCACCTTCGCCAGGACCGAGGCGCGGCCGGCCCCGGGCACGCGCAGCGCGGCATAGGCGACATGCACGTTGGCGCTGACCGACGGGTCGCGCTCGAAGGGGAAGCACGCGAAGCCGGCGTCCCGCTCGAACCCGCGGAGCGCCTCGGCGGCCGCCGGCCTGCCGGCCCTGGCCAGGGCCACGAGGGCCAGCGCGGTGTCATCCGCGTCGGGCTCGATCCCGTGCGCCGAGATCCCGGCCGTGCCGTCCGGGCGCATCGCGGCCTGGAGCAGGTCGGCGTGGGCCCCGAACGCCGGGGCGCGGAGATCGGCGCCGGCGAGGGCGAGGAAGTCGAGCACCCACGCGGTTTCAAAGACCTCGAACGGCCGGACGTCCACGGCGCCGCCTCCGCGGCACGCGCCGCGCAGGTAGCGCAGGGCGGCCCGGTGGGGCCGCCGCATCTGGTGGTAGGCGGTGGCGCTCGGTGAATTCGCGCAGGATCCGGACTCGTCCAGAAGGCCGGCCGGCACCTGCCCGCCGGCCCACCCTTCGAGCGAGTGGCACAGGCTGGGCGGGGGATGCTGCCGCCACTCGGCGGGCAGCCGGGCCAGCTTGGCGCGGCCGCGGCGCACCAGCGCCTCGGGCGCGGCGGGGACGGCGAGGCCAAGTGCCCGCGCCTCCTCGAGCAGCGCGGGCAGGCAGAACTCCAGGCCGACCGTCAGGGTGGCGCCGCCCCCGGGCGGACCGCCGGCGGCGAGGTCCGCGAGGTGGCTCTCCAGGGCCCGCCGCCCGAGGGCGATCACGGACGGGGACACCGGCCGCAGGCCATCGCGGGCCGCTTCCGCAAGCGCGACCAGGGCGGCGGCCGTGGCCGCCGCCCGGTCGGCCCCCCAGGGGGCGGCCGCGCCCCACGAGCCGTCCGGGTGCTGGTGCTCGCCGAGCCAGTCCCAGCAGCCGGGAAAGGCCAGATCGCCCCCCGCCGTCCGGACGCGGGCCAGCCAGGCCGTGTCGTAGGCCACGGGGTCCATGCGGCCGGTCCCCAGGCCGCGGAGCGCCCAGGCCCACCACGAGGGCGCCCCGGATGCGCCGGGAGCGGCAAGGGCGGCGGTCATGGCCTCCCCTCCATGGCCAGGGCGGCGCGCCGGCCGGAACGCGGGCCCGGAATCGGGGGTCCCGGCACTGCCCGGCGTCGGCCGTTCGCATCCCGCGCGGCCCCGGAAGAGCGCCCGTCGCGACACAGAGTGCGAGGATGCGACTTGCGACGCCACGCTCCCTCGTCACGGTTATCGGCGATTGCGCGCGCCCGTGTGAGGAATGGCTTCAGGCGGCGCCGCTGGAGGTGTCCCGCGGCGTCGAATCGTGGCGGCGGGCCGTCCGTTCGCGCGTGGCGTTGCCGTCCACGGCGCGTCGCCTCGACGGACGTGCACAGGAGGGGAGCGCGGGACCGCGAACCGCCGCCGACGCGCCGGCGGCGCCCAGGGGGGAGCACGGAGATGCAGGAACCGGGAACGGACCCGGGCGCCCGATCCGGCGGGAGCGAGGATGGGGCGAACCCCGGCGCTGCGGGCTCGCCTGCGGCCGCGGCGCTGGGTCCGGTCGTCCTGGAAGGGCGCGGCGTGCGGCTGGAGCCCCTGCGGCCGCACCACCGCGAGGCGCTGCTGGAGGCGGCCGCCTTCCCGGAGATCTGGCCCTGGCTGTCCGCCGACCTCCGCGCTCCGGACGCCATGGACCGCTGGATCGCGGAAGCGCAGGACGCGGAGCGGCGCGGCACGGAGTTCGCCTTCGCGGTCGTCCTGCGGGACGGCGGCCGGGCCGTGGGCAGCACCCGGTACCTGGACGTCGCCGCGGCGCACCGCGGCGTCGAGATCGGCTGGACCTGGTACACACCGGCCGTGTGGGGCAGCGCGGTCAACCCGGAGGCGAAGCTGCTCCTGCTCCGCCACGCGTTCGAGTCCTGGGGGGCCGTCCGCGTCTGCCTGAAGACCGACGGGCAGAACCTGCGCTCGCAGGCCGCCATCGCCCGCCTTGGCGCCGTGCGGGAGGGGACGCTGCGCCAGCACCGCCGCCGGCCGGACGGTTCGTGGCGGGACACGGCCACGTTCTCGGTGGTCGCACGGGAGTGGCCGGGCGTCCGCGACGGACTCCTGCGCCGGCTCGCGCCTCCGAAGGGCGCACCGCCGCGGCTCTGTGAGCCGGTCGGCGGCGCGTAGGGGGAGCCGCGCGCGGGGCCCCGGCCGCGTTGGAACACCGAACGCGGACCGCGGCGGGCGTTGGGCGGGCCCAACGCCCCGGGGCGTACCCTGGGGTGGGCCTTCGGCGCGGTGCGGCATGCACGGCCCCGAGGGCGCGCGGCCGGGCGTAGGGGCCCGGGACCCAGGCGCGGGGCGGCGGACGCCCGCCCCGCCTGGGTCCCGGGCCCGGCCGACCCCTTACCCTGGAGGGATGGCGCATGAGCGATGCCTTCGCGGCCCTGACCCACGTGGACGCGGGGCTCGAGCCCACCCTGCGGCGGCTCTACGAGCGGCATCGCGAGGCCGCGCGCCGGGTGGACTGGAGTTATGCCGCCCTCCTTCCGTGGGAAGAGGGGCGCGACTTCCGGCGCGTGCCGTGGAGACCCGAGCAGCGCCGCCTCAGCGCGCCCATCTACGTGGCCGTGGAGACCGCCCTTCTGACGGAGGTCAACCTGCCCTGGTTCACGACCTCCCTGGACGGACTCTTCCGCGGGAGCCTCGCCGTGCTGCATGACTTCCTGCGCTCCTGGACCGCGGAGGAGGACCAGCACAGCGACATCCTGCAGACCTACCTCCTCCTCACCCGCAACGCCGACCCGCAACGCCTGCACGACCTCCGCCGCGGCGTGATCGAACAGGGTTTCACCGTCGACTACCACACCCCGATCGAGGTCATGGTCTTCACGACGATCCAGGAGCTCGCGACCCGCGCCTTCTATCTCGCCGTGGCCGCCGCCGGTTGCGACCAGGACCCCGTCCTCGCGCGCATCCTGCGGCGCCTGGCGCGCGACGAGACACTGCACTACGGCTTCTACCGCGACGTCATCGCGGCCCACCTGCAGGCCAATCCGAACTACGTCTGGCCGATCGCCCGCGTGCTCCAGGATTTCAACATGCCGGGGCATGCCATGCCGGACTTCCGCGGGCGGATGAAGACCATCGCCCGGCATGCGGGATACGGACCCGCCGAGTACCACCAGGCGGTCGTGGCCACGCTCGTCCGCCACTGGGGCGTGGACCGGCTGCAGCCGACCCTGGCCGGCGCCATCGCGGCCCGCGCCGACATCCTGGCGCACCGCGACCGCCTGGGACGCATGGCCGAGCGGCTGGGCGGCCCGCGCGGGGGCGCGGGGAACGAGGCGCCGGCCGCGCTTCTGCGCTGAGACCGACCGAGCCCGGCGGGCGCCGCCTGGCCTTGCGCACCCCATCTGGCTCCCCGGGCGCACACGGCCGAGGGCGAACCGGGTGCGGCCCCGCCTCTCTCCGCCCTCCGCGGTGTGCGGCGGGGGCCGCGCCGGGGAGCCCCGTTCACGGAACCGCGCCGCGCCCGAACTGCGTGCGCACGGCCACGGTGTGCTGGTCCGCACGGGCCGTCGCGCAGAAGAGCCGCCCGCGGACCAGGAGCTCGGCGATCAGTTCCTGCCGCGCCGCCCAAGGGACCCGTTCGAGGACCTCCAGTCCGAAGTCGCTCCCCTGCACGACCATCCGCACCACCACCTCAGGGTCCGTCAGCAGGAGCCGCGCGGGTGCCGAGACCGTCTGCACGTCGGTGAGCCCGGCCATGCCGAGCACCGTGCCCAGGTGCTCGTAGACCTGGGACCGGCCGGCCGGATCGATGCCGTGGCGCCGTGCCAGCTCCAGCAGCGGGCGGAACCATTCCTGCACCGCCGGCGCCGCGAACGCGCCCTGGCCGACGCCGATCACGACGACGGCCCCGCCGGGTCGCACCACCCGGATCATCTCGGCCACGGCCTGGCCGGAACGGGCGAACTGCAGCGCACCGACGGCCAGCGCGAGGTCGAACCGCCGGTCGGCGAAGGGCAGGGCTTCGGCACGCCCGCAGACGAACTCGACGTTGCCCGTTCCCCGGAGCAGCGCCTTGCGCCGGGCCCGCGCCAGCATCCCCTCGGCCGGATCGAGGCCCACCAGCCTTCCCGTGGGCCCGGCGGCCTCACCCAGGCCGCCTTCGAAGAGTTGCGTGCCCTGACCGCACCCGACGTCGAGCACCGCCGCGCCCGGCGCGACCCGGCAGAAGCGGGTGATGTCCGCGCGTTGGGCGGGGCCGTCCGGCGCGACGCGCGACACGTCCCCGTCGAGGTCGGCGCGCACGTTGAAATGGGACACCCAGGTGAGGTCCAGCCGCGCGGCCAGGTAACCGGCGGCCGCAAGCAGGGATCGGGTCTCCAGCAGCGCCCTCCGGCCCTCGGCCGTGCCGCGGACGTAGCGGTGGGCACCCCGGACCTGGAGCCGGTAATGGCCGGCCGCAATCCCCAACCACAGGTCGTCGTCCAGCGGCGAGATGCTCCAGGGCCGGTGGAGGCAGCCGCTGAGGAAGTCCTCTTCCAGGATCTCTCCGTAGTGCGCGAGGGCGGCCTGGCTCCCGGCGCTCGTGATGGCGAGCACCACCCGCACGAGGGTGCCGAAGCCCTGCTGGTCCACGAAGTCGCTGAGCCGGCGCACGGCCTCCGCCGCGGCCTCCGTGTCCACGGCGATTCGGCCCAACCGCTCGTGGGCAACCGCGGCCGCCGAACAGGTCAGGACCTCCAGGGCCGCCCTCCGGCCGACGGACCGCGCCCCCGGCAGCGGGCCCAGCATCCCGGTGATCAGGGGCTCACGCCAGTGCGCATCGGCCAAGCTGGAGGCCACTTCCGCCAGCAGCGTCTGGCTGGCGAAGGAGATCGACTCCTCGGCCAACCCGGCCATCCAGGCGTCCAACATCAGGCCGCACCTCAGAAAGGAGCGCAGGGTCGACGGGAGCAACGGGCCCGGAGGCGGCACGCGCAAAACCTCCTGCGGCGCTCCGCGGGCGGCGCCAAGGGGCGTCAGTCCGCGAGGACCAGCCAATAACCGCGGCCACGCCGACTCAGGAGGACCGCCGGCTGCTCCGGCTGGACCTCGAGCTTGGCGCGCAATTGGCTGATGTACCCGCGCACGGTCGTGGGCGAACGGGCGTCGGGGAAGCCCCAGACCGCCAGGCAGATCTCGGGCAGCGAGACGGCCCGCCCGGGATGTTCCCGTGCCTGGCGGTGCAGCGTGCTCAGGAACTGGCACTCCGTCATGGTCAGGTTGAGGTACCGGCCGCCCCGCAGCAGGCGCCTCCTGGGCAGGTCCACGCCGAAGCCGTTGGTGAACATGAGGAGATCTTCAACCTGTTCGAAGGACCAGCGATAGTTGGTCAGGGCCAGTGCCAGCGTCTCCGTGTGGTTCCGCTCGAAGGCATACAGCGCGCCGGCGCTGAGCACAGCCTGCTCGTCCGCCGCGGTGCACTGGCCAAGCACCACGATGAAGCGCAGGTGGGATGCGCGAAGCGCCTCCAGGACCTCCTGGAGATCCTCATCCCACCGGTCCGCGTACAGCAGCGTGACATCGGCTCCGCGGGCGCCCTGCCGGATCTGGTCCATCGGCACCAATTCCGCGACGAAGCCCGCCGCCTCGCTCAGGGTGCGCAGGCCCAACGCGGCCAGCCGGTTGCGTGAGGCGATCATCAGGCGCATGCGCGACCCTGCTCTCCGGCCCATGACGGGCCCGGAACGGGGATTGCCTCCAAGGGTCCCTTGGGGCGCCGCATCCGGCTCCGCCGGGCAGGGGCCGCACGCCGTCCGACGACGCGTCGCCCTGCGCGCACGGGGCGGGAAGCTCCCCTCGGGTCCAAGCGTGTAAGGGTGTGACGTTCGTGGTTGGGGCGGCCGACACCCCGGGGTCCCCAGGTCCCGCGAGCGCCCCCATCTGGGCGCGCCTGGGAAACGCGACGTGACGCTGCATTCCGCGGATGGGCACGGACTCCTGCCGCGGAACGGCGGGCCGCGCGCGGCCCGGCCGCGCGCGGCTTGGCCGACGGGCTAGCTCTGAGTCGACTCGTGGGTCGCGTGGGCCCGCGCGGCCTCGCGGGCGTGGTGCGTCGCGACGATGGTGTGCCCGTTGGCGTGGTAGGCGGCTTCGGCCGCCTTGGCGTGGTGCCCCGCGGCGTAGTGCCCCGCGGCTTCCTCGTGGTGCTGGGCGGCCTGCCGATGATGCTCCGCCGCCCGCCGGTGGTGCTCCGCGGACGGGTGGGCCTGTCCCCCGAGGGACGCGGTGGCCGATCCGTGCTCCAGGCTGGATGCCATGCGATCACCTCCATCCCTGGGTACGAGCCTGCGCGATCGCGCACCGGGACGGCCCGTCGCAGGGCCGGCGCTCCGTTGGGTTTTCCGGTCATGTGCGCCGATGCCCGGTTTGCCCGACGAACCGCGACCTCCGCCCATCCGGCTGGCGCGGACCGCATACGCACGAGGGCTCGGCGGGCCCGCCAACTCGTCGGCCGGCGCGCAGCCGCGCCGAACGTTGGGCCCGGCCAGCGCGGGGCGTGGTAGGACACGGTGGAGCACGGTCCCCCACCGCCGGCGGAGGCGCCGCGCCGGCCCTTCGGCGCAGGGGACCGGGCCCGCCAACGAGGAGTGGATCCCTGTGGCCACGGCCGCCACGACCCCGCCCGACGGCCACGCCCTACCCGCCCAGGTCCGCGTGACGGCCGCCGGCTATCCGGATGGTTACCAGTGGCGCATGACGCCCGTGCACATCCTGCCCGTGGAGGAGCGGATCCGCTCCGACCGGGAGGTGGCCGAGGGCTACCTGACCCTCGAGGAGGCGCGCGCCGAGGCGGCGCGCTGCCTGCTCTGCAAGACTCCGACGTGCATCTCCGGTTGCCCCAACAACAATCCGATCCCGACGTTCCTGGGCTTCGTCCAGGAGGGGTCCATCCTGGACGCGGCGGTCGCGGATTACGAGAAGAACGCGCTGGCCGCCTGCACGGGCCGGGTCTGCAACTGGGAGGCGCAGTGCGAAGGCTCCTGTGTCCTCAACGCGGGTGGCGAGGGCGTGCGGATCGGCGCCATCGAGCGCTACATCGCGGACCACGCCCTGCGGCACAGGGATGCGTTCGCCGCGCTGCGCGCGCAGCGCGCGGCCGAGGAGGCGGCCACGGGCATCTCCCCTTACACCCGCAGCGACGTCTCCACGTACGCCGCGGCCATCGCGGCGTATGGCGGCGAGGCCGTGCCCGGCTACCGGTCGGCGCTGGACGCGGCGCGGCTGCACAGCGCCGGCTTCGTCCCGGGATACGGCCCCGCCGACGCACCGCCGGCCGCGGCGGCGCTGGGCGGCTTCCGCGTCGCGGTCGTCGGCGCCGGGCCGGCCGGCCTGGCCTGCGCGGGCACGCTGGCGCGCGACGGCGCCCGTGTGGTCATCTACGAGGCCCAGGAGTATGCCGGAGGCATCCTGAGCGATGGGATCCCGGAGTTCGTCCTGCCACAGGCGGTCGTGGACGGCGAGATCGAGGCGATCCTGGCCCACGGGGCGGAGTTGCGCTGCCGACAGGTCCTGGGCCGCGACATCCACCTGCCGGACCTGCTGCGGACCTTCGATGCCGTCTTCCTGGCGATCGGCGCCGAGGCGGCCCACGGCCTGGAGATCCCCGGGCACGACGCCGCCGGGGTGTGGGTGGCGCAGGCGTTCCTCCGGCGCGCGAAGCGCGCGGCGGTCGCGGGGACGCGGGCCGAGGCGCCGCCCGTGGGACGGCGGGTGCTGGTCATCGGGGCCGGCGACACGTCCATCGACGCTGCGCGGACGGCGCTCCGGCTCGGCGCCACGGATGTGCGCATCGTGTACCGGCGGACGCGCCGGGAGAGCCCGTCGCGCCAGGTCGAGGTCGTCCTCGCCACGGCGGAGGGCGTGGTCTACGAGTATCTGGTGGACCCCATCGAGCTCCTCACCGACGGCGCGGGCCACGTGCGGGCCGCGCGCCTGGCGCGGATGCGTCTGGGGACCAGGGACCAGAGCGGGCGGGCCCGGCCGGAGCCCGTGCCGGGCGGCGTCTACGAGCTGCCCTGCGACACGGTGATCTTCGCCATCGGCTACGGCGTGGACGTCGGCGTGGCCGTGGGAAGGCCTGAGCTGCTCCAGCCCAACGGCACCGTGCGCACCCATGGGGAAGGGGGCGCCACGGAGGTGCCCGGCCTCTTTGCCGGCGGCGACGTGGTGCGCGGAGCCCACACCGTCGTGCATGCCGTGCGCGATGGACGCCTGGCCGCCGACGCGATCGGCGAGTACCTGCGTCGGCGGAGCGCCGGTGCGACCGGCGCCGTCGCCCTCGGATGACGGGAGGTGGCGCGTGCGCCCGGCGACGGAGGACAACTTCGCGCGCTTCATGCGGCGGGCGCTGGCGGGTAAGGAAAACTCCTGGTGGCTGGCCCTCCTCTACCCGGTGCGCGGGGCCGGGCGGCGTCCGGACCTGCGGCGCTGGATGCGGCGCCTGTTCGGCCACGGAGCCCCGGGAGGCCCCCGGTGAACGGCGGCCACGAGTTCCGTGCGGACGCCGGGTTGCGCGGGTCGCCCGCCGGCTCCCGGCGACACCGCGGCCGCGTTCCGTTTCCGCAACGTGGGCGGGCGGGGGCCCCGACCGCGCGGTACAATGATTCGGGAAGGGATGGCCAGATGCTCGCCTTGTGGGGTGGGATCGCGCTGTTCGGGGTCCTGGCCGACCTGCACACCGGCGCCCTGGCCGGGGTCTGGATCGCGGCCGCCGCCGTCGCCGCCGCGCTGGCCGGCGCGCTGGGACTGCCGCCCCCGCTCGCCGCCCTGGTCTTCGTGGGCGCGGCGGTCGCCTTTCTGGCCCTGCTGCGGCCCGCCGTGCGGCGCTTCATGGTCCGTCCCGCGCCGGAACCCGCCACCCTGCTCGGCAAGTTGGGCTCGGCCCTGGACCAGATCGACGACGGCCTGGCCTCCGGCAGGGTCGTGATCGAAGGCGTCGCCTACGTGGCGCGGCTCGGCGCGGGCAGCCCGCCGCTGCCCGCGGGCGCCCCCGTCCGGGTGCGGGCGGTCGAGGCCGGCGACGTGATCGTCGAAGCCCTCTGAGCGCCCGGCGGGTCCGGCCCGGTGCGCGGGTCCGCGGTCCCGGGCGATGCGCGACGGGGCGCGGGTGGCGCGGCGCCGTCGGCGGCCGCGCCACCGGGAGGGGGATGGCCCGGATGGCGGGCGTGCTGATCGTCGTTCTCATCATCGTCGTGCTGCTCATCGTCGCGGGGCTGCGCATCATCCACCAGGCGACGGTAGGGATCGTCGAGCGGCTCGGCCGCTTCCACCGCCAGGCGCCGGCCGGCGTGGCCCTGCTCATACCGCTCATCGACCGGATGCGGTCCGTCGTCGACATGCGCGAGCGGTTCATCGCGATCCGGCCCCAATCCATCATCACCAAGGACAACGTGACGATCCAGGTCGACTCCGTCCTCTACTTCCAGGTCGTGGACCCCGCCAAGGTGACATACAACGTCGCCAACTTCGCCGGGGCCGTCGAGATGATCGTGCAGACCGCGCTGCGCGCCATCGTCGGAGCCATGACCCTCAACGAGTCGCTATCGGAACGCCAGCGCATCAACGCCCGCATGGCCGAGCAACTCGATCGCGAGATCCTGGTCTGGGGGGTCAAGGTCCACCGCATCGAGATCCGCGACATCGTGCCGCCCCAGGATATCCGCGACGCGATGGAGAAGCAGATGCGGGCGGAGCGCGAACGCATCGCCATGGTCACGACCGCCGACGGTGAGAAGCAGTCCGCCATCCTCCGGGCCGAGGGCCTGAAGCAGGCGACGATCCTGGAGGCCGAGGCGCACCGGCAGGCCGCCATCCTGGAGGCCGAGGGCCAGGCCCAGGCGCTGCTCACCACCCAGAAGGCGCAGGCGGACTCCATCGCCATGATCAACGCCAGCCAGCCGCAACCCGAGGTCCTCAGCCTGCGCGCCATGGAAGCCCTGCGCCAGGTCGCCGACGGCCGGGCCACGACGCTCGTCGTTCCGTCGGACCTCGCCGGGCTGGTCGGATCGCTGGCCGCGCTGGGGCTGGGGCGGTTCCAGGCCGGCGCCGAGGCCGCCGGACCCGGACCGCGCCCCGCCGGCCGGCCGGCGCCGGGCGCGTGACCGCAGCCCCGGCGGAAGGGAGGGGTGGGCACGCGCGGCGGCGCGGCCCGCCGGCCAATGGATGCCCTGCTGAAGATCAACCAGAGGCTCCCGGTCTTCTGGAAGATCCAGATCGCCAACACGGCCTTCCTGCTCGCCGCGACATGGGCGGGCGCGTGGGCGGGGGGCCGTGCCCGCGGCCCCGGGGTCCTGTCGGCGGGCCTGGGCTTCGTGGCCGCGGCGCTCGCCGTGGCCGCCAGCGCCCTCCTGCTCTCCGTCGCCCTGCGCCCCCTGGGCCGGGTCATCTCGACGATGGACGCGGTGACCGCGGGCAACCCCCAGGCGCGGGCGCGCTCGGGCGGTGATCCCTGGGCGGACGCGATCGCGGCCGCGCTCAACCACATGCTGGACCGCCTGGCCGCGCAACAGCGGGACGCCGCCCTGACGGCCATGCGCGCCGAGGACGAGGAGCGGCGGCGCATCGCGCGCGAGCTCCACGACGACCCCTGCCAGAGGCTGGCGCGCCTCACCTCGGCGCTGCAGGACCGGCCCGCCCAGGCCCAGGAGGCGCTGGACATCCTGGAAGGGCTGCGCCGCAACATCGCGGCCCTGCACCCCACCGTCCTGGACGACCTCGGCTTCGCCGGGGCGCTGCGGTGGCTTGGCTCGGGGCCGTCCGACGCGCCGCGGGTCCACGTCGAGGTGCAGGCGCCGTCCCCGGCCGCGGCCGACGCCGCCCACGCGGTCTTCCGGGTGGCGCAGGAGGCGCTGAGCAACGCCCGGCGGCACGCGCACGCCGCCAACGTGTGGGTGCGGTGGGACGCCACCGAGGACGGCCCGCAGCTGCAGGTGGAGGATGACGGCCGGGGGTTCCCGCCGCACCGGCCGGAGGAGGGCGGCTACGGCCTGCGCAGCATGCGGGCGCGGGCTCGGGCCATCGGGGGCCAGCTGCACGTGGATTCACGCCCCGGCAGGGGTACCGTGGTCACGCTGGGCTGCCCCGCCGAAGCCGGCGAGGCGCCCGCCGGCGCGGGACCCGGGGAGGATCGGTCGGCATGAGCGTCGAGGTCCTGCTGGCCGAGGATCAACCGGTGGTGCGCGCCGGCATCCGGGCCCTGCTGGAGGCCACGGGCCGCTTCTCCGTCGCCGGGGAGGCGGACGACGGACCCGAGGCGGTCGAGGCGATGCTCCGCCTGCGCCCGGCGGTGGGCGTGT
>JAJYVV010000258.1 GCA_021791815.1 Bacillota bacterium
GCTGCCGGGCACGGACCGGCCGGGCGCCTTTGCGGACGCCCTGGCGGCGCGCCTGTTCCCGGGGCGAGACGAGCGCCTCGCCCTCCTCGAATGCGCGGCGGCGGGGGAACGGCTCCCCCTCCTGCAGCGCCTGCTGCTGCCGCGCCTGCCGCGGCCGGCCGCCGACCCCGAGGTGGCGCGGGCCACGGTGCGCCGCATGCAGGAGGAGCAGCGCCGCTACGTGCTCCGCGAACAGCTGCGGGCCATTCAGCGTGAGCTCGGGGAGGAGGCCGAGGGGGAGGCGGAGCGCTGGCGCGGCAGACTCCAGGGCGCGGGCCTGCCGCCGGCCGCGCTGCAGGCCGGCATGACCGAGGCCGCGCGCCTGGAGCGCATGCCCGCCTCGTCGTCGGAGGCGGCGATCGCCCGCACGTACCTCGAGTGGCTCGTCGACCTGCCCTGGCGCCGGTTGGTCCCCGAGCGCGGCGACCTGGAGGGCGCGCGGCGGCTGCTCGACGCGCAGCACAGCGGCCTCGAGGCGGTCAAGGAGCGTATCCTCGAGCACCTGGCCGTCCACCTGCTGTGGCAGCGCGCCCGGGCCGCCGCCCCCCAGGGCTCCGCTCCGGCGCCGGCGGCCGGCGGGGCGCTCTGTCTCGCCGGCCCCCCGGGAACCGGCAAGACCTCCCTGGCCCGCTCCATGGCCGACGCCCTGGGCCGGCCGTTCGTGCGGGTGGCCCTCGGCGGGGTGCGGGACGAAGCCGAGATCCGCGGCCACCGCCGCACCTACGTCGGGGCCCTGCCGGGGCGCATCCTCGCGGCCATGCGCCGGGCGGAATGCCGCAACCCGCTCCTGCTGCTGGACGAGATCGACAAACTGGGACGGGACGGCAACGGCGACCCGGCCGCGGCCCTGTTGGAGGTGCTGGATCCGGAGCAGCAGGGCACGTTCAGCGACCACTACCTCGAGGTCCCCTTCGACCTCTCCCAGGTCCTGTGGGTCGCCACGGCCAACGACCTGGGTGCCATGCCCGCCCCGCTGCGCGACCGCCTCGAGGTGGTGGTGCTGCCGCCCTACGGCCCCGAGGAGAAGGCGTCCATCGCCGCGCGGCACCTCATCCCCCGCCAGGCCGCCCTCCACGCCCTGCCGCCGGGGGCCCTGTCCCTGACCCATGCCGCGGTCCGGGCCCTCGTCCGGCGCCAGGGGGCGGAACCGGGCCTGCGGGGCCTGGAGCGACAGGTGGCGGCCCTCTGCCGCAAGGCGGCGCGGCTGGTGCTGACCGACCCGGGCGCGCAGCTCCGCGTGACCGGGTCCAACCTGGATGCCCTTCTCGACCCCGCAGGGGGCGATCCGGGGCCTCCCGCCTGAAGGGGGAAGGCGGGCGCCGCGCGCGCGGGCCCGCTATCCGAGCAGCTCCTTCAGCCGCGGAAGGTCGAGCGCGTGGGCCCTGCAGACGTCGAAGATGCGCTGTTCGCGCTCGGCCACGCGCCGGGCGGCGGCGTCGATCTCCGGGGCCACCTCCGCGGGAACGCCGGTCACCCCGTGGCGGTCCCCGTGCAGCAGGTCGCCGGAAGCCACCTCGAGTCCCGCGACGCGCACCGGCTGGCCGAAGTCCACGAGGTGGACGTACGCGTGGGAAACGAGGAGGCACGAGGCGAACATCTGGAAGCCGAGCGCCGCGACCTCCTCCACGTCCCGGACGCCGCCGTCGGTGACGACCCCGACGCACCCCAGGGCCCGGTGGATGCTGGCCTGCACCTCGCCCCAGTAGGAACCGAGCGGGGTCGGATCGAGGTCCTGCATCACGACGAACCGCGGCGGGGGGACGCTCAGGACGTAGTCCCAGAAGTCGGCGCGCCGGGGCCCGCCCGCCGGGGCGTGGGGGGCGCCGGCCCGGATGCGCGCGGTCGCCGCGTAGCCCACCGTCGGCGCCCGCTCCGGGAAGACGCAGCGCACGCCGGGACCCATGAAGCCGGCGCTCCGGGGCCGCACGTCGAATTCCTCGATGGCGTTGCAGATGGTCGGGGTCGAATGCCGGCGGAGCGCTTCCAGGACCTCGGACGGCAGGGCGGACGGCACCGGCGTTCCTCCTCCGGCAGGGGCTTTGCCGCTGCCGGGCGGGCGGCCTGCCGGCACGCGGGGATGCGCGCGGATTCGCGCCGGAGCGCGGGCCGACCTGCGCCCCGGCGGACGGTCCGCCGCAGCCGACGCGCGAGAATGCGCGCAGGGACGCGGCGCGGCCCGTGCGAATCCGCCCCGTCGAGGCTCTGGTCGCCCGCGGCGGGCGCAAGGCGGAGCGCGGCGCGGGGAGGGCGGCCCGGGCGGCAAGCCGGCAGGGGTGGGGTGGCGCGGTTGGCGGACGGGCAGGGGACGATTCGAGCCGGGATCATCGGGTACGGCGGCGCGTTCAACATGGGCAAGTTCCACGCCGGGGCGATCAACGGGCAGCCCGGAATGGCCACCGTGGCCGTGTGCGACCTCGACCCGAAGCGCCAGGCCGCGGCGAAGGCCGACTTCCCGGACGTGACCACCTACGGCGACCATCAGGAAATGCTGGCGAAGGCCGACATCGACCTGTGCGTCGTCGTCCTGCCCCACTACCTCCACGCGCCCGTGGCCATCGACTGCAGCAACGCGGGCAAGCACGTCATCACGGAGAAGCCGATGTGCGTCACGGCCGCCGAGGCCACGGCCATGATCGACGCCGCGCGCGCCGCGGGCCGGATGCTGACCACGTTCCACAACCGGCGCCACGACGGCGACTACCGCACCCTGCGCCAGATCGTGGCCCAGGGCCTGCTCGGCGACGTCTTCCACGTGGAGATGTTCGGCGGCGGGTACGGCCACCCGGGGCACTGGTGGCGCTCGGATAAGAAGATCTCCGGCGGACACTTCTACGACTGGGGCGCCCACTACCTGGACTGGCTGCTGGGGATCGTGCCGAGCCGCGTCCGCGAGGTCCGCGGCTTCTTCCGCAAGCTCAAATGGATGGACGTGACGAACGAGGACCACGTCCAGGCCATCCTCCTCTTCGAGAACGGCGTCACGGCGGACGTGCAGATGTCGACGGTGGCGCGGGTGGGGAAGCCGCGCTGGCACATCCTCGGCACCCGCGGCGGCCTCGAGGACGGGGACGGGCAGTTCCGGGTGCAGACCGAGGTGGGCGGCCTCGCCGCCAACATGTCGGTGCGGTTCCAGGAGAGCCGGTGGGACAACTACTACCGGCAGCTCGCCGACCACCTGCTGCGGGGCGGGCCCCTCGACGTGCGGCCGGAGCAGGCGCGCCGGGTGATCGCGATCATGGAGGCGGCCGAACGCTCCTCGGAGTCCGGTCGCGCGGTGCCCGTGCCGCACGAAGACGAGATCGACCCCGC
>JAJYVV010000067.1 GCA_021791815.1 Bacillota bacterium
AGGGCTGCTCCGGGCCAGCCAGGGGAGTTTTCTACGGGACCGCCAAATCCTGGTTCTGCCAAATATTACCTGCACCCACCACAATCGTGCCGCCCACCCCGGGCCGGCCCGCGTCCGAGACGCCGTGGGCGGCACAGCGGCGCCCGGGGAGTCTGGTTGACCGCGCCGCCCTGGCGAACCAGGCGGACACCGCAAAACGGCCCGCCCGCCGAACCAGGAGGACACGAGCGGGGATTTTAGGGGAATCCCCGTTCGCGCCGCCCTCGTTTGTCCCAGATTCTCAAGGCTTTGGTCGGGGTGGGCGGATTTGAACCGCCGGCCTCCTGGTCCCGAACCAGGCGCCCTACCAAGCTGGGCCACACCCCGGTGCGCGCGAACCCGGGTGGCCGACCCGGCCACCCTCGGGTTGCAGCCCCAGCGTAGCCGCGACGACGGCCCGGGTCAAGACGGGGACGCCCCCATCAATGCCGCGGGCCCGGTACCCGGCGCAGGACGCCCAGCAGTTCGTCGTGGATGGCCCCGTTCGTCCCCATGCATCCGCGGGTGGCGGCCGTCCAGTCCTCGCCCTCCAGGGACGTCGCCCGGCCCCCGGCCTCGCGCAGCACGATCACCGCCGCCGCGACGTCCCAACTGCGCAGGGCGGGTTCCCAGAAGCCGCTCAGGCGGCCGGCGGCGACCAGACACAGGTGGAGGGCGGCCGACCCGAGGTTGCGGATGTTGTGGACGAGGCCGGCCACGGCCTGGCTGCTCGCCAGGGCCCACGTGCGGGCAGGCTCGACGGGGGGCACGCCGGTGCTGAGCAGGGAGCCGGCGAGGTTGGGCTCGGACGACACCCGGAGCGGCACGCCGTTGGCGCTGGCCCCGCCGCCCAAGGACGCGGAATACAGCACGTCGGCCATGGGGTCGTATACCGCGCCGGCCACGGGCTCCCCGCGGCGGCACAGCCCGAGCGACACGCAGAAGCCGGGCAGCCCGTGGACAAAATTCGTCGTGCCGTCGATCGGATCGACGTGCCAGACGAACTCGCCCCCGGCCGTGCCGCCCCCCTCCTCGCCCAGGAGCCCGTGCTCCGGAAAGCGCTCGCGGACGAGCCGGGCGATGAGCGCCTCGGTGTCGCGGTCCACTTCGGTCACGAGATCCGCCGGGGCCTCCTTGGTGCCCACCTCGCGCGCGCGGCCCGCCCACGGCCGCACCGTGCGTCCCGCCGCCACGACGATCTCCGCCGCGGCGCGTTCGAAGCCCCGGAACTCCACGCCTCGCCCACCGCCTTGCTTCCCAGGAAGTTCGGCCGCGGGGTTAGCCGGACCCTCCGGCCTCTCCTGCCGGCGGCGCCCCGCCCGTGGGGCCCGCGGCGGGGCGTGGCGTTCCCGCCGCACCCCGCCGCCCGCGTCATCGCCCGGCACCGGCGCGGGCCGCCATCTCCTGTTCGGCGAACTGGACCATGCGCCGCACCATCTGCCCGCCGAGGCGGCCCCCGATGCGGCCGCCGATCGCTCCGGCCTGGCGGGACGTGAGGTCTCCGTTGTACCCGCGCCGCAGCGGAATTCCCAACTCCTCCGCGACCTCGAACTTGTATCGGTCGAGAGCCGCGCGGTACTCGCCCGGGGACTCGGGCGCGGGCCGCCCCAGCCGCTGGGGAAAGTACCCGATCTCCTCCGCGACCTCGAACTTCAGGGCATCCAGCGAGCCCGGCACAGCGCCACCTCCCGGCGTAGTGTGCGCGGCGAGGAGCGCGGCGCGCCCCGGGAAATGCTAGCGACGGAGGCTGGCGCGGCGCGGGCCGCCCACGCCTCCAGTCGGGCCGGCCACGGGGAGGCGGTTCGCAGTGACGTATTCCCGGCGCGTGCGCTTCGGCGATGGAAAGAGCGGCCTGCCGCGGGTGGAGTTCGCTGCGGAGTTGAACACGCGCGTCGCGGCCCGCGGGTCGCGCCGCAGCGGTCCGGTCGGGGCGGGTCGCGACACGGGCGGGGAGGATCGTCGTGCTCCGCGCGGCGTACCCGACGCCCCGGGCTGTGCGCCCGGCCGGCACCAGTTACCGAAGCTGTGAACGGGCGGGGCGACGGACGGCACCCGGAGCGTCGTGCCCGCTCAGGCCTGCGCCTCCGCAACGGCGGGCCGGGGCGAAACCTCCTCGATCTGGGCGCCCAGCGCCCGCAGCTTCTCGGGGAAGGCCTCGCACACCCGCTCCATATGGTGGATGCCGGTGACGAAGGTCTCGCCGGCGGCCGCGAGCCCCGCGATGGCGTACGCGGCGGCCGCCCGGCTCTCCGCGGCGCCGACCTCCGCGCCGCGCAGCCGGGCGCCGCGGATCACCGCCCCGGCCCCGTGCACCTTGACGTCGGCGCCCATCGCACACAGGCCCTCCGCGTAGCCGAAGCGCTCCCGCCACACGGTCTCCACGATGCGGCTCGCGCCGCTCGCGGTGGCCATGGCCGCCGCGAGCGGGGGATGGTAGTCGGTGTAAAAGGCGGGGAGCGGCCCGGTCTGGACGTCCACGGCGCCCAGGCGCTCCGGGCCCTCGACGACCATGCCCCCTGGCAGCGGGTCGATCCGGACCCCGGCCTCCCGGAGTTTCGTCACGCCGGCCCCGACCGTCTGGGCGTCGATGCCCAGCACCCCGACCCGTCCCGCCGTCGCGGCGGCCGCCGCCATGAACGTGAAGGCTTCGGCTTGGTCGCCGATCAGCGTGTGTTCAACGCCGTGCAGGGCGCGAACGCCCCGTACCCGGACGGTGGAGGTGCCGGCGCCGCGGATGTCGGCCCCCATCGCCCGCAGCAGGTTGGCGACGTCCACGATGAACGGACCGACATAGGCGTTCTCCAAACGGGTCTCGCCCTCGGCGCGGACGGCCGCCAGCAGGGCCTGCACCGTCGCCCCGACGCTCGGCTGGTCGAAGTACACGTGTCCGCCCCGAAGGCCGGCGCAGCGGGCGGCGATCGCCGTGCCGTCCGCGGAGGGCCCAACCTCGGCCCCCAGCGCCTGCAGCGCCTTGACGTGCATATCGACCGGCCTGGTGCCGATCCGGTCGCCGCCGGGCAGGCCCACCATCGCGTCGCCCCAGAGCACCAACTGGACGGCGAGCATGTAGGTGGAGGCGCGCAGCGCGGCGCTCCACGCGGCGGGCAGGGGCTGGGGCCGAAGCCCACGGGTGTCGATGCGGAGGCTTCCGTCCTCATGCCGCACGTCCGCGCCGCAGACGCGCATCATGGCGATGTAGGCGCGGACGTCCAGGATGTCCGGAACGTTGTGGAGCACGCACGGGCCCTGGGCCAGGGCGCATGCCGGGATCGCCGCCAGCGCCGAGTACTTGCTCCCGCCCACCGTCACCTGGCCCCGCAGGGGCCTGCCGCCTTCGATCCGCCACGCGCGCACCCGCACAACCCCTTCGCCGGCCATGGCCGCGGAGCGGCCGGCCCAAGTGACGGTGCTCGGCCTCCCGAGGTTCCGCGTCCCGGCGGCCGTCGCCCCAAGCTATGCGTCGGGCCGCGGCACCGGGACGGGTGGACCGGAGGGAGGCAGCCTTTGTCTGGATATATTCGGAGCGACGCTCCGCCGTTGTGAGCGTCGCCGGGGACCATGTCTGATTCGACACGATCCGCCATCCCAGGACAACGACATACTCCGCCCAGTGCGGCTTTCCTCGTGGGGGATGGAGACAGAACATCCACCCGTTGCAACGCCGCCTGCCGCCCACGGTGCGCTCCGCCGGCCCGCGTAGCATAGTCCGCGGGTCGCGCGGGCGGAACACTGCGCCCGGCGGCGGGCGTCCGCCCCTATGCCCCGGCCGTCGCCATGCGTTACCATGGACGAGCAGCCGGCCCCGCCCGGTTGGCTCCCGCGGGCGGCGCGGCCCCCGCCGATCCGGAGCCGCCCGGCGGGGGATCGGACGCCGTCCGCGCCGGCCCAGCGAGGAGGAGGGATTTCCGGATGCCCAAGTACGAAGTGCCGCCGCTGCCATACGCCACCGACGCGCTGGAACCCCACATCGACGCCCGCACCATGGAGATCCACCACGACCGGCACCACGCGGCATACGTGAACAACGCGAACGCCGCCCTCGAGGCCCACCCCGAGCTGCAGGCGAAGGACGTCCTGGACCTGCTCCGCCACTTGGACGCTGTCCCCGAGGCCATCCGGGCCACCGTCCGCAACAACGCGGGCGGGCACGCGAACCATTCCCTCTTCTGGACCGTGATGGGACCGGGCAAGGGCGGCCACCCCGCCGGGCGCCTGGCGGAGGCCATCCAGGCCACGTTCGGCTCGTTCGACGGCTTCAAGGAGCAGTTCGCCAAGGCGGGTGCCGGGCGGTTCGGCAGTGGCTGGGCATGGCTCGTGTTGGACAAGGCCGGCAAGCTGGCCGTCACCAGCACGCCCAACCAGGACAACCCCGTGATGGACGGCGTCACGCCGATCCTGGGCCTCGACGTGTGGGAGCACTCCTACTACCTGAAGTACCAGAACCGCCGTCCCGACTACATCGCCGCGTGGTGGAACGTCGTCAACTGGGACGAGGTCGCCAGGCGGTACGCGGCGGCGAAGGCCTGACCCCACCGTGCCGGTGCGCGGCCCGGGGCCGCGCACCGGCACGGCTCCGGGTCGGGGCGCGTGAGATGGAAAGGAGCAGCCGCACTTGTCGCTTCGGATCGGGATGCGCATCCCTCCCAAGATCGGGTCTCAGGGCTTGGACGCCGTGGCTGCCTGGGCGCAATCGGTCGGCCTCGGGGCCCTTGACCTGCCATCCGTCGACGATCAGGCCCGCGCCGTCCTCGACCGCCACGGCTTGGTCCTGGGGACGGTCGACGCCCCCGGACTCGGCGATCTGCTGAGCCGCGACCCGGCCCGCCGCGACAGGGGCGCGGCGGCGCTGCGAGCGCGCATCGACGCCGCGGCGGCCGCGGGGGGCAAGACCCTCTTCGCCTGCTTCGTGCCCGGTGAGCGCGACATGGGCCGCCGGGAAGGCTTCGAGCTCTGGTCCGAGGTCTTCCCGCCGCTGGTCGAATACGCGGAGGGCCACGGCGTGTCCTTTGCCGTGGAGGGATGGCCCGGCGGGGCTCCGGTGTATCCGACCGTCGGCTACACCCCGGAAATCTTTCGCGCGATGTTCCGCCGCTGCCCGAGCCCGGCCCTCGGCCTGTGCTACGACCCGTCGCACCTGGTGCGGCTGGGCATCGACCACATCCGCTTCCTCGACGAGTTCGCCGGTCGCATCCGCCACTGCCACGGCAAGGACACGGAACTCCTGCCGGAGGGCCAGTACCTGTATGGGTGGCTCCCGGCCATCCTCGACCGCACGCCCGGGTTCTCGGAGGGCCCGTGGCGCTACTGCATCCCGGGCGATGGCACGGTGAACTGGGCCCGCGTGGCCTATCGCCTCCAGCAGGCCGGGTATGCCGGCCCGATCTCCATCGAGCTGGAGGACGCGCGATACTGGGGCAGCCTCGAACTCGAGCAGCAGGGCATCACGAAGGCGATGGGACACCTCAAGACCCACGCCCTGTGAGCGCGGCGGTTTCGGGCGGCGAGAGTCGAGGGCGGGGCCGCGGATGCGGTCCCGCCCTCGTGCTGTCTGTCCGCCCCCGCCGCCTCCCCCGTTCCAGCGACAGGAACCGGACGGGCCGCCGCGGAAGGTGCGCAGCCACGCGGGCCGGCAGGGCGGCCCCCGTGAAGGAGGACATCCGGCCATGGCGGAGGCGCTTCCGAACCCGCGATGGAAGACCAGTGTCGGCATCTGGGCCTTCGGACCGGCGGGCACGCGCTTCGTCCCCGGGGGCTACCATCCGGAGCTGGTGGACGTGCCGGTGGCGGATCGGCTCGAGCGGGCGATCGCCGCGCTCGGCACGCTCGTCCACGGCTACGAGTTCCACTACGGCTCGGAGATCACGGAGCAGAACCTGCCGCGCATCCAGGCGGTGCTGGGGTCCCAGCACGACATCTATTGCATCTGCTACGGCCTGGTTCCGAACCCGCGCTTCCGGTTCGGCTCGCTGACCAACCCGGATCCCCAGCTCAGGGCCGAGGCCTTGGCCCACCACCGCGAAGCGATCGACATGGCCTCGACGGTGCGCGCCCGCTACATCATCTGGCCCGGCAATGAGGGTTACAATTACAACTTCCAGCGCGACTACCAGACCACCTGGGGCCATTTCCTCGAGGGCCTGCAGGCCGTGGTCGAGCACGCGAACCGGCGGGGCGTGACCGTCTTCCTCGAGCACAAGAACAGCGAGCCCGCCATGCAGATCCTCATGCGTAACGTCGGCACCACTCTGTTCATCATCTACAAGCTGGCGTCCATGGGTTGCGACACATCCCGCCTCCAGGTCAACATGGATTGGCAGCACCTGATCATGAACAACGAGCCGCTGGGCGAACACGCCGGACTCCTCCTGCGCGAAGGCAAGATGGGCCACCAGCACGCGAACTCCGGCTGGGGATCGTTCGACGATGACAACATGACCGGGGCGTCGTTCATCGAGCAGACGATCGACCTCGCCCGCGTGCTGGCGGAGGGCGGGTATCGCGGCCGCATCGGCTTCGACCTGTATCCGTACACCGAGGATACGGCGGCGGCGGTGCGCCGGTCCATCCTCCAGTGGGAGTTCCTGACGGACGTGGCCCTGCGCATCGATCCGGAGCGCCTGCGCGCCGCGCGGGGGCAGGCGGACGCCGTGGGTGCCTACGGCGCCGTCTTCGAGGCGCTCGGCCTGACCCGCGAGTACGAGGAACGCGTCCTGGCCGACTACGGCCGCCGCTGAGGGCCCCGGACGGCACGGCGCAAGGCCCGGGGCGCGCGCAGGCTGCGCGCCCCGGCACGGGTCCCCGAAGGGAGTGCCCCGCTGCGATGCCGGCAAGCACCCGCGCCGCCGAGGTCGGTCTGAAGCTGCAACGGCTCCGTGCACACGTGGCCGCGCGCGGAGCCCGCGGCGCCGTCCTGACCAAGGTCGCGAACGTGGCGTGGCTGTCCGCCGGGGCGCGGACCTTCATCAACGTGGCCGCCGAAGCCGGGGCTGCGTGGGTCGTCGTCACGCCCGACCGGACCGCCGTCCTCACCAACAACATCGAGGCGGCGCGCCTCCGGGAGGAGGAACTGGCCGGGCTGGACTGGGAGGTCCTCGCCTGCGACTGGTGGGAGGAGCGGGGACTGGAGCGCCTTCTGGCGGACGTGGCCGGCCCGGCCCAGGGACTCCTGGCCGACGGCGGCGTCCCCGGCACCACGGATGGGGCGGCCGAGTTCGCCGAACTGCGCAGCGCCCTGGGCGCCGCCGAACAGGCGCGGGCCGCCGCCCTCGGCCGCGACTGCGGCGCGGCCCTCGAGGCGTGCTGCCGGGCACTGGTGCCGGGCGACACGGAGTTCGCGGTGGCCGGCCGCCTCGCGGCGGCCTGCTACGACCGCGGGGTCGAGCCCGTCGTCCACCTCGTGGCCGCCGACGCCCGCGCCTGGACGCGGCGCCATCCCCTGCCAACCGGCGCCGCCGTCGCGAGCTATGCGCTGGTCGCCCTCTGCGGCATGCGGGACGGCCTCGTGATGTCCTGCACGCGCCTGGTGCATTTCGGCCGGCCGCCGGACGACCTGCTGCGGCGGTGGCGGGCGGCGGCCTCCGTCGACGCGGAGATGATCGCCGCCACCCGGCCCGGCGCCACGGCGGGTGACGTCTTCGCCGCGGCCGAGGCCGCGTACCGGCAAACGGGGTTCGACGGCGAGTGGCGCCATCACCACCAGGGGGGCCTGGCCGGCTACGCGTCGCGGGAATGGCGGGCCGTGCCGGGCGGGCCGCAGCGCGTCCTGCCCGGCCAGATGTTCGCCTGGAACCCCTCCGTCGCGGGCGCCAAGAGCGAGGACACGGTCCTCGCCGCCGAGGCGCCGGGGGGCGCCGCGGCGCCTCGCGTCCTTACGGAGACCGGGGGCTGGCCGCTCGCCACGATCGGCACGCGCGTCGGGGTCGCGGTGCGACGCCCCGAGATCCTGGTGCGCTGAGGCCTCCGCTCGCGGGGCGCCTCTCGCGCCCGGGCGGCCTGGCCGGGCGCGCCCGACATTGACGCGCGCCCGCTCCAGGGGGAGACTACGGCGGAGCCGCCGGCCGGTGGTGGCGTTGCGAGGCGGGAGGGACGCCGGTGGCAACGGATCCGCAGCGACGGGACGTGCCGGAAGCCGAGGGGCGACCGGACACGGGCGGCCGCTCCGGGTGGGGCGAGCTGTGGGAGACCGTCCAGGCCGTCGTGATCGCGGTGGTGCTGGCCCTCCTGATCCGGCAGTTCGTCGTCGAGACATATCGCGTCGACGGCGTGTCCATGGAGCCCACCCTGCAGAACAACGAGCGGCTCCTCGTCAACAAGTTCATCTTCCGCTTCACCAAGCCCAAGGCTGGCGAGATCATCATCTTCAAGCCCCCGATCCCGGGTGAGACCCAGGACTTCGTGAAACGGGTCATCGCCGTTGGCGGCCAGACGTTCAGCATGCAAAACGGGGTCGTGTACGTCAACGGCCAGGCGCAGCCCGAACCATGGCTGCCGGCCTCCTACCGCGTAGGCACGTTCGCCCCGGTCACCGTGCCCCCGGGCGACGTCTGGGTCCTGGGGGACCACCGCGGCGACAGTGAGGACAGCCGCGTCTTCGGGCCGGTGCCGCTGTCGTCCATTCAGGGCGAGGCCATTCTGGTATGGTGGCCGCTGGCCGACTTCCGCGCGCTGCCGACGAGGTGAACGACCATGGCAGGGCCGTCGGGCCCCGGAGCGCGGGCCGACGCCGCCCCGTCGGCGGCGGAGGACGGCGACGCGCGGCGCCCGGGTCCCATCGCGCTGCCGCCAGGGCACCGTCCGCGCGACCCCCGCTGGGCCTGGGGCGTGTCGGCCGCGGTGGTCGCGTTGGCCCTCATCCTCTACTTCGTGGCCCGGCCGCTCGGCCAGGGGACGCCCAGCGCGGCGCGCGCGCCCTCCTGGGGCGCCGTGACGCTCGCGCAGGTGGCGGTCCGCGCCGCGCAGGCCGACGGCGAGACGCGCCCGTCCGGCGCCACCTGGCTGCCCGCCCAACGCTCGGCGGCCATCGCCGCCCTCGGGCTCCCGGCGACGGCCGCCGGGGCGACACCCGACGAGGCCGACTTCGTGGTCGTCATGCGGGGCCGGTTCACCCAGGGCCGGGGCGCGGGTGCGCTGCCCGGATCGGAGGCCCAGGGCGGCTACCTGGTCGCCTTCGTCCGCGGCTTCGACGGCAAGCTCCACGGCAGCCTCATCCGGGCCGGCGATCCGGCCGAGGCCCTCGCCCGGATCGGGCTCTCCCACCCGCTGCGGCTGTTCGCGTTCCCCTTCTGAAGGCCGCGGGGCGCAGCACGCGCCCCGCGGCGCCGGGGCAGGTGGGCGGACCGGCCCGCCCACCCGGCAACGCCCCGGGTCAGACCCCCCAGTGCTCGCGCAGGTAACGGCGGCTCATGGCCGAGCTCTCGGCGGGCGTCCGCGTCGTCCGGTCCTGCTCGACCACACCCACGTCGACGCCGACGGCGTCCGCCGCCTCACGGATGGCCCGCCAGTCGAGCCGGCCCGATCCGACCTCTCCGAAGGTGCCGTCGGGCATCATGTCCTTCAGGTGCAGGTAGCCCACCCGCCCCTTCAGGAGACGGATCACGGCCGCGGGGTCCTGCCCGCCGCGGGCGACCCAATAGGTGTCGACGTTCAGGCGCACGTTCGCGGGGTCCGTCTCGGCCAGGATATGGCCCAGGCCGAACATGTCGTGGACGATCTCGTGGGCGTGGTTGTGGTAGCAGAGCGTGATCCCGTGCTCGCGGCAGCGGGCGCCCGCGCGATCCAGCCGCCGCGCCACCTCCCGGTACTGGGCCGACGTCGGGTAGTCGGAGCCGGAACAGGCCAGGAGGCGGGCCTCGTGGCGCTCGAGCCACCGCAGGTGCGCCTCGAGGTCCCGTTCGAGGCTGCCGGTGTTCGCATGGCTCGCCACGACCCGCAGCCCGCTCCGGCGCAGGTCCTCGCACGCCTGGTCCGCGTCCGCCGGCGGACTCATCTCCACCGCGTCGTAGCCCGCCGCGGCGACTTCCGCCAGCACCGCGGCGCGGTCCGAACGCGTCCGCTCGCCCCAGACGATCAACTGCACGCCAATGCGCATCGCACACGCACCTCCGAGGGTGTCGGGAGCTGTTGCCGCGGAACGGCCCCTCCCTTCCGCCGCCACGGGCCGACTTCCTTCGGCGACCCCGCGGAACATCCCGGGCGCGGCCGGACGGGCGGCGGCCCCGGCGCGGGGCCGGCAGGTCCCCCCGCGGTCGCCGGGGAAACGGCGCCTCCAGTCCTGCCATCGAGGAGTGTGGGGCGGCCGTGTGGATCTCCTGCCAGGAAGGCCTCCTGCCCGGGCGCGACTTCGCCGAGAAGCTGCACAACGCCGAGACCTATGGCTTCGACGGCGTCGAGCTGGACGGGGGCGCCTGCGACGATGACGCGCGTCGGGCGGAGCGCCGGAGCGCGCTTCTCGGTTCCAGCGTCCGCGCGACGAGCATCTGCGGCGGGGTGCACAACCGCTTCCTGGACGTGGACCCGGCCGAGCGCGCCCGGGCCCGCGATTCCCTCCGCCGGCAACTCTCCCATGCGGCCGAGCTCGGGGTGACGGACGGCCCGATCTTCGTGCCCATCTTCGCCGGTCCCAACCGCATGCCCGACCTCCGCCCGTTCCGCTCCCGCTGGGACCTCTGCCGCGCCGTCTGCGTCGAGGCGCTCCGCCAGATCGACGCGGACGCCAAGGAGACCGGGGTCACGGCGCTCATCGAGCCGCTGAACCGCTACGAGGCGGACTTCCTGAACCGCCTGGAGCAGGCTCAGAGCATGCTCCAGGAGCTGCCCCAGCCCTGCCACGTGCGGATCATGGCCGACTTCTTCCACATGCACATCGAGGAGGCCCGCATCCCGGCCGCCATTGAGGCCGCCGGCCCGTGGATCGGCCACGTGCACCTGGCGGACAGCACCCGGCGCGAACCGGGGTCGGGTTCGATCGACTTCGTCGCGGGGTTCCGGGCGCTCCGGAGGATCGGATTCGGCGGGGCCATGGCCTTCGAGTGCGGCCTGACGGGCCCCCGCGAGGAGGTCCTGCCGCGGAGCGTCGCCTATCTGCGCCGCTGTCTGGAGGAGGCCGGCGCAGCCTGAGCGGGGCGGGGTGCGGCGCAGCCCGCGGTCCCGGGGGCGCGCGCGCGGGCCGCGCGGGTGGGGAGGGCGTCCGGGTGTCCCCGGTCGGGGCCATCGACTTTGGCGGGACCAAGACCGTCGTGGCCGTGGTGGCGCGCGACGGCGCGGTCATCCGGCGGATCCGGTTCGCGACCCCGGTCCGGCCGAGCCCGGCCCAGGCGGTGGCGGCCATCGCCGCGGCCTGGCGCCGGCTGGCGGAGGGCCTCCCGGACAGGGACCGCCCGGCCCAGGCGGGCCTGGCCGCCCCGGGGCCCTACGACCCCCGCACCGGGGTGCTGCGGCGCGCCTTCGACTGGGACTGGCGGGACGTCCCGCTGGCCTCCATGGTCGCCGCGGCGATCGGGCTGCCGGTGGCCATGGACAACGACGTGCACGCCTGCTGCCTGGCCGAGATGCGGTTCGGCGCCGCGGCCGGATGCCGCGACTTCGCGTGGATCCAGTTCAGCACGGGCGTGGGAGGCGGCCTGGTGTGCGACGGTCGGCTCGTGCCCGGCGCCTCGGGCATGGCCGGCGAGGTGGGGCACCTCGTGCTGGAGGAGGACGGACCGGGGTGCCCGTGCGGCCGCCGCGGCTGCGTGGAGGCGCTGTGCAGCGGCCCCGCGATCGTGCGCCGCCACGCGCTGCGGTCCGGCGGCCGGCCGCTCCCGGGCGTCGAAGGTCGGGGCGCGCCCGCGACGGCCCAGGACGTATTCGAGGCCGCGGCGCGTGGGGACCCGGAGGCGCGGGAGGTGGTGGACGCGGTGGTCCGGGACGTCGGTCGGGCCCTCGCCGCGGTCGTCAACCTGGTCGACCCCGCGCTGCTCGTCCTGGGCGGCGGCGTGACGGAGTCGCTGCAGCCGCGCCTGGCCGACATCGAGACGGTCATGCGGGAGCGGGTCATCGGCGGCGGCTCCCGGCGGGTGAACCTGGTGCGCACGGCCCTCGGCGCGGATGCCGCCCTCCTCGGGGCGGCGACACTGGCCGCCGCCGAAGGCGGCGCCTGATCCCGCCCGGTCCCGCTGGCCGCGGGACGGCCCCGGGGAAGCGGGTCGGCGGGCGGAGGTGCACCCGGGGTGCCGCATCGTGAACATGCCGCGGGGGGCGGGAGTCGAGCGCGGCGACGCGCGACCCGGCTCCGAGGCTCCGCGGGGAGGGCGTGGCGCACGGTGGATCTGTGGGAGTACTGGGCGGCGTACGGCGCCGAGTTCGACCGGGCCCGGTCGGGCATCGACGTGGGCGACCTGGAGCAGCTCCTCTCGTGGCTGGAGGACGTCCGCAACCATGGCCGCCACCTGTTCGTGCTGGGGAACGGAGGGAGCGCGGCCGCGGCGGCCCACTGGGCCTGCGACTTCGGCAAGGGGGCGACCGTGGCGGGACACCGCCGCTACCGCGTGCTGGCCCCGAACGAGCAGGTGCCCTGGCACACCGCCCTCGCCAACGACGCCTCCTATGCCGACGCGCTGGCCGAGCAGGTCGCCAACTGGGCGGGGCCGGGCGACCTCGTCGTGGCGCTCTCCGTCTCGGGCGACTCCGAGAACCTGGTCCGCGCCGCCGCGGCCGGCAGGCAGGCCGGGGCGCGGGTCGTGGCCGTGGTGGGCGCCTCGCGGGGCCGGCTCGCCGCGGCGGCCGACCTCGCCATCGTCATCCCCTCACGCGACTACGGCGTCGTGGAGGACCTCCACCTCACGATCAACCACGTGCTGAGCCAATTCGTCCGCCGCACGCTCCAGGCGGTGGACGGCGCCGCGCCGCGGGCCGCCGAGACGGCCCACTGGGCCCTGCCGGCGCTCACGGGCTCCGACTGGAGCGCCGTCCTCCACGCGCTGACCGCGGAAGAACAGGCGGTCGTGCGCGACCGCTTCGGGTTGTTGGACGGCGAGCGTCGCACCCTCGACGAGGTCGCGCGCCGGCACGGGCTGACCCCGGCCGAGGTGCGGCGCGTCGAGGCCAAGCTGTTTCGGCTTTTGGAGGAGGCCCTGTAGGGCGCGGCGGGGGCGGCCCTCCCCGGCCGTGCCCGCCGTCTCGCGCACGGGCCCGAACCCCTCTCGCCGACGGCAGGCGGAAGGAGCCGTACGCCCCCGCCCGAAGGCTGCCTGGGGGCTCGGCTCCCGAGGGAGACGCGTCCCGCCGGCCGGGGCTCGGCCCGCCGGCAGGCAGCGAAGGGAGGTCCCGTGCATGGCCATCGAATACCGGGTGCTCGGTCGTACGGGTTGCAAGGTGTCGTCGCTCTGTCTGGGCTGCATGAACTTCGGGGGCCGCACCGGCGAGGAGGATTCGATCCGGATCATCCATGCCGCCCTGGATGCCGGCATCAACTTCGTGGACACGGCCAACGTGTACTCCGGCCGGGGCAACTCCGAGATCGCCGTCGGCAAGGCGCTGGCGGGAGGGCGGCGGGAGCGCGTGATCCTCGCCACCAAGGTCCACGGGCGGATGGGCGACGGCCCGAACGACTACGGCAACCACCGCCAGACCATCTTCCAGCAGGTGGACGCCAGCCTGCGGCGCCTCCAGACGGACTACATCGACCTCTACCAGATCCACCGGCCCGAGCCGGAGACGCCGATCGAAGAGACCCTGGAGGCCCTCACCGACCTCGTCCGAGCCGGGAAGGTGCGCTACATCGGATCGTCCACGTTTCCGGCGTGGCAGTTGGTGGAGAGCTACTGGGTGTCCGACCGGCGCGGGCTGGCGCGCTTCGTCTGCGAGCAGCCGCCCTATCACCTCTTCGACCGCCGCATCGAGAACGAGGTCCTTCCCGCCTGCCGCCGGTACGGCACCGCGGTCATTCCGTGGAGCCCGCTGGCCGGAGGCTGGCTGAGCGGCAAGTACCGGCGCGGCCAGCCGCTGCCGGAGGTCGGGCGCCATCTGCGGCAGATGGAGAATGCGGCGGACCCGGCGGTGGCGCGCCGCCTGGATGCGGTCGAGCGCCTGATGCCCATCGCCCTGGAGGCCGGCATGTCCCTCTCCCAGCTCGCGCTCGCCTGGAACATGCACCAGCCCGGGATCACGTCGCCCATCATCGGGCCCCGGACGATGGAGCAGTTGCAGGACAACCTGCGGGCCGCGGAGGTCGAGTGGGCTCCGGCCCTGGCCGAGCGCATCGATCCGATCTGCCCGAAGGGCCAGCAGGTCTGAGCCTGGGGGGAAGTGGACGGGATGGCGCTGTCGGGCGGCCCCGAGTCGGGCGGCCCCGTCGGCGCCGGTCCCGTCCCCTCCCGTGGGTTCCTGGCCTCGATGCCGAGGCTCACCTGGGGAACGACGTGGGCCCTCCTCGCCTTCGCGGCGCTGCTCGTCCGCGCGCCGGCGCTGGCGCCGGCCGTGTACGGGCTGGGGGCCGTCTGGTTCGGCGTGTCGCGCCTGGTGGCCGGGGTCGCCCGCGGGATCGCGGTCCGCCAGGAGGTTTCCGCGACGCACGTGACGCCGGGGGAGCCGGTGGTCGTGCGCCTCGCGCTGCGCAACCGCACGCGCCTGCCGGTGCCGTGGATCTGGGTGGAGGAGCCGCTTCCCGTGCACCTGGAGAGCGCCGGCCACTTTCGGGCCTGCGCGGGCATCGCGGGGTCCGGCCGGTGCGAGGCCACGTTCACGCTCCGCCCCAGCCGGCGCGGCCGGTACCGGATCGGCACCATCCGGTTCCGGTTGGGCGACTGGTTCGGCCTGTGCACCGCGGAAGGGCGGGCCGACCTACCGCTCTGGGTCACCGTCTACCCGCCCATCCTGCCCCTGCCGGGACTGGCGCCGGAGGCGCGCGTGCCCGAGGGACCGCGCCAGGACGCGGGCAGTCCGTTCCATGAGGAGATCACGGTGGGCCTCCGCCGCTACACGCCGGGCGACGCGCAGCGCTGGATCGCCTGGAAGGCGAGCGCCCGTCACGGGGAACTGCTGGTGCGGGAGTTCCCGCGCGTGCGCGAGCGCGCCACCACGGTCGTCTTCGACCTGGAGTCCCGCTCGTGGTCGGCGGCCGGGGGCGCCCAGGCCCTGGAGCGCGCCTTCTCGGTGGCGGCGTCGTTCTTCTGGGCGCCCCCCGGCGGCGAGCAGGCGACCGGCCTGTACACCCACGCGCGGGCCGTGCACTACGTGTCGGAGGGGACGGGGGAGGTGCGCGAGCCGCCCCGCTGGATGCGGATCGCCCCGCGCCGTGGCCTCCCCCACCGCCGCCAGGTGCTGGAGGCACTCGCGGTCCTGCGGGCCGCCGACGGCCCGGCGTTGGAGGACGTGCTGCTCCGGCTCCAGCCGCTGCTCAGCCCCGGAGAGTCCGCCCTCATCCTCACCTGCGGACACCGCGCGCAAGCCTGGTCGGCCGCCAGCCACCTGGCGGCGCGGCACCACCCGGTGACCATCCTGGCGTTTGGGACGCAGAGCCTCCCGCCCTGCCCGGGCGTACGGGTGCTGCCGGTCTCCCCCGAGGGCGAGGTTCGTTGGGCTTGAGCCGGCCAGCCGCGGGCGGGTCGCGCCGACGCCCCGGGGGCGCGGCCGTCCGGCAGCCCGGCGCGGACGAGGAGGGCTCCCCCCGGGCCCGCCTGAGGGCGGCATGGCCCGTGGCCGTCATGGGCGCGGGCTTGGCCGCCGTTCTGACGCTGGCCTGGTCCTGGGCGCCCCGGGCGGGGGCGCCCCCCCTGGCGGTGTTCGCGGGGGCCCTGGCCCTCGCGGTGCTCTCCCGCTCTGCGAGCCTCCTCGCGCCCGGAGCGGAGGACCACGACGAGCTGGCGTGGCTCGGCCTCCTCGTCGGCCTCGGGCTGCCCGTCGCCTTCCTCCGCTTCGGCCCGGGCATGGCCTTGAAGGCGGTGCTCGTCGCGGTGTCCGTCGCGGCGGTCTGGTGGCAGACCGGGCTGGTGGCCCAGCACGTTCGATCCGGGCTGAGCCGCGACCTGGCCCGCCCGGCGGCGGACCTCGCGCGGGAGACCCAGGGCGGCGTGTTCGGCATGCTGGTCCTGGCCGCGGCCGTCGCGACGATCGCCCCCCACATGCTGCCCGGGACGCACCCCGGGGCGGGACGCCTGGCGACCGGCGCCATCGCCGCGCAGGCGGCCGCCGGCAGCATCCTCATCGCGGACAATCACCGGCGTGCCCTGCTGCGGCGCGCCGCGACCGAGGGCGCGGCGGTGCTGCCCGGGTTGGCGGGCCCCGGCCGGGCGGTGGCCGCGGCGGCGGCCCTGCTCTTCGTGACCGCCGCGCTGCCCGCCCTACCGGCCGTGCTGCTCCCGCGGACGATCGGCGGGGCGGTGGTCGGCCTGATCCGGTTCCTCGCCCCACACGCGGCGGCGCCGGGCGTCCACACGGCCTCCGGGGCCGCGAGCGGGCCGGCGTCCTTTCCGTCGGCGGCCGGGGGCGCGGGCGGTGCTCGCACGGCGCCTTCCGGCCTGCCGCAGGGGGCATGGCGGATCCTCGGCCTCCTCGCGGCCGCCGCCGTCGCCGCCGGCCTCGCGCGGTCGATCGCCCGCTCGTGGAGGCGCGGCGCCGGCGCCCGGGCGCGGGGGCGCAGGGGCGGGCTTGGCCTGGGCGGGCTCCTGGCCGAGATTTGGTATCTGTTCCTATCGTTCTTCGCCGGACTGTTCTCCGGCCTCGTGCTCGCCGGCCTCTGGCGCGCGCTGCGCGGCGAACGCGAGAAGGATGCCGGGGCCCGCCAGGGGCGGGCCCCGGGGCCGGCGCCCGCGCCGGCCGCCGGTTGGCGGGCCCGGGGGGATGCGCGGGCGCGCGTGCGGGCCTCGTACCGCCACCTCCTGCGCGGCGCGGGCGCCCGCGGGCACAGGCGGCCGCCCTGGTACACGCCGCGCGCCTTCGGCCGGGACCTGCGCACCGCCCTCCCCCGCGCCCATCCCGCCCTCGACCGCCTCACGGCCATCTACGAGGAGGCGCGCTACAGCCCGCATGCGCTGGAAGCGGCCGACGCCGCCGCCGCGGAGGAGGCGGCCGACGCCCTCGTCGCGGATCTGCGGGCGTCCGCCGGAGACCGCGGCGCCCCGGGGCCGAGGGAGGCCGGTCCGGGATCCGAGGGAGCGCCCCACCCCTGACCCGCCGGTTCCCGCGCGGCACCTCCGCCCCATGGCGGCCGCCCGGCGGCAGGGGAGGGCCGGCCCGCTGCGAACCTCGGCACCGGCTCGGTCAGGCGACGGCCGGCCCCCCGGCCAGGATGGAGGCGCCGCCCCCATGCGGCTCGGCGTGAGCACCTATTCGTACTGGCATTTCCGCGGTGAGCCCTATCCGGTGGAGACTGTGCTCGAAGACGCGGCGCGCCTGGGCCTCGCCGGCGTCGAGGTCTTGGAGCGCCAGCTGGGGCCGGACGTCGACCGCCCGCGGCTCCACAGGCTCCGCCGGCAGGCGCTGACCCTGGGGCTCGACCTTTACGCGGTCTCGACGCACCAGGACTTCGTCCACCCCGACCCGGACACGCGGCTGGCGCAGGTCCGGCGCACGGAGTCCTCCCTGCGCTTGGCGGCCGAGCTCGGCGCCGCGTGCATCCGGGTCAATTCCGGGCGGTGGAAGACGGTACCCGGCTTCGACGCCCTGATGGCCGCCGGGGGCGTCGAGCCGCCTCTTCCGGGCCACACGGAGGCGGACGCCTTCGGCTGGGTCGGCGAGTGCCTGGAACGCCTGGCGCCGGAGGCCGAGCGCTGCGGCGTCGTGCTGGCCCTGGAAAACCATTGGGGGCTGACCGCCCGGGCCGAAGGGGTGCTGCGCCTCCTCGACCGGCTCCGCCCGGAGGTCGCGGGCGCGGTCCTCGACACCGGCAACTTCCGCCCCGCCGACGCGGACCGCTATGACCAGATGGCGTCGCTGGCGCCGCGCGCCGTGCTGGTCCACGCCAAGGCCTACACGGGCGGCGGCGAGTGGTACGACCCCCAGGTCGACCACCGGCGGGTGGGCCACATCCTGCGCGACGCCGGGTACCGGGGATACGTATCCCTGGAGTTCGAGGGCCGGGCGGATCCGCAGCAGGCGGTGCCCGCGGCCCTGGCCGGGTTGCGCGCAGACCTGGGGCTGTAACGGGCGGACGGGCGACGGGGTCGTGGACGGCGTGCGAGTGCGTGCGGGCGCGCGCGAGCCAGCCCCGCGCCGTACCGACCGGTCCACGGCGTTCGCCACGGGTCCATCTCCCGCCGAACGCCGGACGTTCTGCCGAATTGGGTCTTGCAACCGCTGCCACGCGCAGGCAGACTCGGGGGCGATGTCCAGGGGAGCGGGCGAAGCCCGGGCGGCCCCCTGCGAGCGGCGGCCCGCCGAGTGCGCGTGCGCGCACCTCCCGGCGGGCGGTGCTTCCGTCGCGGCCCGTCGGTACGGCCGCCGGGCCGCCCAGGGACCCCGCGGCGGCGCGATCGACCGCCGCCCGGCCCTCGGGGCGCCCGTCGGGCGTGCGCCCCCCCCCCCCCCCCCCCCCGCCCCCCCCCCCCCGGGCCCCGGGGGGCCCCCCCCCCCCCCCGGGGGCGCCCCCCCCCCCCGCGCGGGGGGGCGCCCC
>JAJYVV010000259.1 GCA_021791815.1 Bacillota bacterium
CACATGGAACTCCTCGAGGCGGGCGCAGGCGGCGCGCGCCTCCGCGCGGCCCGGCGCGGCCGAGCCGGCGGCCCAGGCCCCGAGGTCCGCCCAGACCCGGGACCCGAGGGCGCCCGCGGCGCCCCCCGCCAGGCCCTCCGAGCGGCGCGCCGCGTCCGCCCCGGGAGCCCGCCACGCGGCGGGCGGGACCGGCACCGGATCCGCGCCCCCGGCGGGGTCCCGCCCGCCCGGCACCTGCGCCTCCCGGCGCAGGTGCGCGGCATCGGCCGCGCAGAGCTCGATGGTCCACCCCCGGCGGGACGGTACCGACCCGGGCCCGTCGGGGGCCACGCCCGCCACGATGCCCAGGTTCAGGAGCAGCATCTGGACCCCGGACGCCAGGTCGTGCGAGGCGCACCGTGCCCGGGGTCCGCCGGATGCCGTGAAGAAGCCGTCCAGGAACGCCACGGCGCAGGCGCGGGGCCCGCGCAGGATCGACCACGGCACGCCCTGGCCGGGCGCGTCGGGCCCCGCCGCGCCGGCCCGGCGCAGCAGCCCGGCGAGCCGGGCATCCGCCAGGGTCCTCCGCCCGTCGCGCCTGACCCGTACGCCCAGCGCGGCGGCCGCGTCCCGGATCTCCCGGGCCGCCGCCCCTTCCGCCTCGCCGCCGGGCAGGGCGAAGCGCACCGGCGCCCCGTCCCCCCAGGCCCCCCCGGCCGCGAAGCATCCGAGGAGGCGGGCGAGGGGCGCCCCCACCACGGGGCGCGCCGGCAGGAGCGTCCGGGTGGACGCGGGCAGCGTCGCGGCGGCCGCCCGCCCTCCGGCCGGCCCGACCCCGCGCCGCCCAGGGGCGGCGAGCCGCCGGGCACGGTCCCGGCGGAGGCCCGCCGCGCCGACGACGACGGGGGCCCCCCAGCGCTCCATGCCCCTCTGCAGGCAGACCCGGTCGCCGCGCCCGAGGCTGCCCATGGTCTTCCAAACGATGTCGCCCGACGGATCCAGCGCCAGGACCCTGTGCAGCGGTGTGCCCTCCAGCTCGAAACCCAGGCGGGTCCGCACACGCACCGTCGGCCCCGCGCCCGCGCGGTACACCTGGACGGCGCGCCGCAGCCCGCCGGGGGCCGCGAGGTCCAGGGCGATGGGCGCGAACGTGTCCGGCCGCTGGCCGCGGAACGGCCGCACGACGTCCCCGACGCGGCGGATGCCCTGGCGCGTGAACAGCCAGGCGTCTTCGCCGACGCACTTGAGCATCTCGATCATTTCGCAGAGCCCGCGGTTGGCCACGTTCAGCGCCCCGTCGAACCGGTAGGCGAGGGGGTGCGACTCCACCCCCCACTTCTGCAGGGCGAGGAGGTCCATGGACCCGACCAGGTCGGAGACGTCCTGCACGTTGGGATCCGACGGCGCGAACGTCGCGATGCCCACGCGGCCCTGCTCGGAGAAGACCACGCGCTCCACCGGAGCGGCGGCGACGTCGCCCCCCCAGTCGCTGCCCAGGCGGTGGGCGCAGACCGGGCAGAGCTCGCCCTCCACCCGGATGCCCTTCTCGCGCAACAGCCGGTCGCGCGCCCCGGGCTGCAGGAGGTGCAACGGGTCCTCGTGCATCGGGCAGCCCCCGATGCCATACACGGCCCCGGCGTCGGTCCGGGTGTATTCCTCGAGGCAGCGCTTCAGGATCGCGACGATCGTCGACTTCGCCGAACCGGGCGGGCCGACCAGGAGCAGGATGCGCCGGCGGATATCGAGCCCCTGGCCCGCCGAGTGCAGGAACCGGACGATCTCGTCGATGACCCCGTCGATGCCGAAGACCTGGGACGCAAACGCCGCGTAGCGTCGGGGCGGCCGCGACGCCGCGCCGTCGGCCGGCGGCTGATCCGCGGGGTCGGGAGCCGGGCCGGCGGCCAGGACCGCGGCGTGGAGCAGCGCATGGCTGCCGCGCGCCAACTCGGGCCTGCGCAGCACCAAGGGGAAGTACTCGGCGAAGGTCCCGTGCCACGGAGCGGGCTGCGGCGATCCGGCCAGCCAGTCCTGGAGTTCGTCCACGACCCATTCCCTCCCCTTCGGGGACCCCGCCCGGGACGGTCCGCCGCGGGCCCGGTCAGCCGGCGGTGAGCTCCTGCCCGGGCGTCGCGAGCACGGCCTGACCGCCCCACAGGGCCGCGAGGCCCGCGAGCACCGAACGCGCGTAGGCCTCGTCCACCGCCACCCTGGCCTGGAGGACCAGGCGCCGAGCGTCCCACTCGCCCACCTCGACCTCGACCTCGGGCAGGCAGGGCAGGCGCTCGACGAACGCCGCGCGCAACCGCTCCCAGGGCTCCGGGGGCGGGCCGGCGGGCCCACCCCGGCCCGTCCCCACGCCGGCGCGGTCCTGGGCCGCCAGCTCCTCGGCCAGGCGGCCCAGGATCGGCTCCTCGGCCACCAGCTCCTCGTCGATGCGCTCCAGGAGCGACCGATCGGACTCCAGGGCGACCAGGCCGAGGAGGTCGGCCCCGCCGCGGTCCAGGTGCTCCAGCAGGGCGAGACCCAGCCAGTATGGGTTGCGCCCGCCCGCCGGGTCGCCGACCACGGCCGAGTGCAGGCGGGCGTCCTGGACGTCCGAGTCGGGAAAGGCCCGGACCTCCCGCAGCAGCCGCCGGTGCCAGAACGAGGCCCAGCCCTCGTGCAGGATCTTGGTGCGGATCTGGGGCGCCAGATACAGCGCCACCTCGCGCACAACGCCGAGCACGTCCGCCTGCCATGGCTCCAGCGGCGCCTGGGCCAGGAGGAACCGCAGCAGGTCGCGCTCGCCGATGCCGCGGCGGTGCCGCCGCCGGGCCTCGCGGTGGCGGGACCCGCGCTCCGCCAAGGGGGCGCCCTGCGGCTGGAACAGGACCCGGTACGGGTCGGCGGGCGCGTCCTGCTCCTCGCGCGGCGGGGCGAGCTCGATGTTGGTCGAGTGCCACATGATCGCGTGGGCGGCGTCCAGCACCGCCTCGACCGCCTGCTCGCCGTGCTCGCGCTCGTACTCGGCGAAGCGCACGCGCGCGGCGCCCAGCACCCGGTCCAGGTCGGGGCGCTGCTGGCGGCCGAAGCAGTTCCGCGCGAAGAGGTCGACATGGCCCATCACGTGCGCGGCCACGAAGACGTGCTCTGCCTCGGAGTTCTGATCCAGCAGGTAGGCGCGGGCCGGATCCAGATTCACCACCAGCTCGTGGACGGTGCCGCGCCCGCGGTCGTGGCGCGTGCGTTCCAGGTCGTAGTTGCGCCCGAACGACCAGTGGTGATACATGCCGGGAACGTGCATCGCGGCCACGGCGTAGAGTTCGTCGGCCGGGACCTCGACGAACTCCACCTCGCGCACGCGCAGGCC
>JAJYVV010000068.1 GCA_021791815.1 Bacillota bacterium
TGCGCGAGAAGGTGGGTGCCGGTCAGCGCCTGTCGAGACGCGACGCCGTCCGCCTGGCGCTGGTGCCCCTGATGCGGCTGGGCGCGCTCGGCATGGGCGATGCCGCCGCCGCAGCCCTGCCGTTGTTGCGCGGGTTGCCCGGGGACCGGGCGCGGGCCCAGTTGGCGGCGACGCTCATCGGCCTCTGTGCCCGGTACGTGTCCCAGGAGAGCCTGGGGAGGCTGATCGCGATGGCGCGGACGACCACCCTCTTCGACGACCTGCTGGCCGAAATGGTGGCCAAGGGCAGGGCCGAAGGCAAGGCGGAGGGCAAGGCCGAGGGCAAGGCCGAAGGCAAGGCGGAAGGCAAGGCGGAAGGCAAGGCGGAAGGCAAGGCGGAAGGAGAGGCCGAGGGAGAGGCCCGGGCCGTCCTGCGGGTCTTGCTCGGGCGCTTCGGAACAGTCGACAGCGCCCTGACGGCGCACGTCCTCGGGCAACGCGACCTGCAGACGCTGGACCGCTGGCTGGACCTGGCCCTCGCCGCCTCGTCGCTCTCGGAGTTTGCCCGGGCCGTCGCCCCCACGCGATAGGTCGGGGTCGGACCGGAATCGGTGCGCCGCGAGCGCGGAGCGGCACGCACCTGTGGTTCGCGGGCGTCAAGGCACGATCCGTTGCTGCGGCACATCCCCGCACGAAGATTGGCGGCAAGGGGGCGGCGCCTCGCCTGCTGAGCGGAGGGTCCGGCGGCGGCCGGCGGGCCCTCGGTGCGCATCGGCCAGCACTCCGCCGGCCCCCGATCCCGGGCCGCGCGGGGACGACGGCGCCGAGGGTCGCGCGGCCCCGACCGCGTCGCGCGTCCGTAGGTCGACATGGTGGGCCGGCTGGTCGAGCAGCGGGAGATGCGCTCCGGAGGGTTGAAGACCGGGCCCCGGTAGGCGCGATCGAGGGCCACGAACCCCGAGTCGAGGTCGTGGCCGAGCCCACGCAGAAGGGCGGCTTCGGCCGTGTCTCTGCTGCCGGGCGGGGTGTGGGGGTTGGTCCCCAGCAGATCCCATTGAACACGCGCGGACGCTGCCGGTTGCACGCGCGAGCGCCCCGGCCCTGTACCCTGCGGCCGCGCAGAACGATCGGTCCGTTCCCCGCGGCATGCCGGCGCTCTCACGCAGGTTCCGGCCGGGCGTCCTGTTGGGCCGAGTCCTCCTCGGCGCGACGAGTGCCGCCCGGAAGCCTCAGCCGTGCTTCAAAGCCGGCGGCCGCCATCGCTCCGCCCCCGCGGGCGCCGTGCATCCGTTGGGAGCGACGCTGCGGCGACCGCCGCCTGCCGGTGGCCCCGGGGCCGGCCCAGGGGCGGCGGCGGCACGCGAAGCGCCAGGATCGGACGGTCCTTGCGCTCGGGCGGGGTCCGCCCGCCGACTCCGCCAAGCCCCACGCTCACCGGAATTCCGGGTGTGCGCATCGGCATCGGCGTTCGTCCCTCCAGGCGCGACGCCGCTCACTCCAGACGGATGGCCCATGAGCCACATCGCCTCTGGAACAAAGGCGGTGCAAATCCGGCGGGCCGCGCCCGCGGGCCCGCCGGCCGTACATCGCCTGCGGCGCCCCGGGGCATCCTCCGCGGCAAGGACGTGGAGGCCAGGCCGTGGACGTATCCCTGCTGGGCGACATCCGGCATCGCTGCCAGCGGCTGACGCAGCGGCTCGACTCCATGGAGCGCAATCTGCCGCAGGCGGGGGAGCCGCGAGAGGTCTACGCCCTCCGAACGCACGTCACGGGTGACGACGTGCTCTCGGCCCGCATCGCCCTGCAGCGCGGGTCCGAAGCCTGGATCGTGTACATCCAGACCATCGTCAACCTGGAGAGGGTCCACGACGAGATCATCCAGCCACTCCAAGGCGGATCGGTGGCGACGGGCGGGTCGTCCGGGCCGCCGATCCTGGCCCGGGCCACCCCGGTGCCCTCCCTGGAGGCCCAGACCCACAACCTCGTGTCCGGCCACGTGGTGATCTTCGCCGGCGGCTCGGCTTCCTCCCTCGACCTGACGAACTTTCCCGCACGGCCCCCGAGCGAGCCGAGCACCGAGAAGACGATTCTGGGGTCGAAGCAGGGTCTCACCGAATCACTGAACGCGAGCCTCGGCGCGTTGCGCGACCGTGTGCGCAGCCCGCAGCTGTGCGTGGAGATGTTCGAGATCGGCCTGAGGAGCCGGACGCGCGTCGCCCTCGTCTATCTCAGGGACGTGGCCAACCCCGACGTCGTGGACCTCACCCGTCAGGGCCTGGAGACCATCACCACATCGCACATCCGCACCGCCAACGAGCTCGGCGAGTATCTGTTTCAAGGCACCCTCACCACGATCCCCCTGGCAGAACAGACGGAGCGCCCGGATCGCGCCGCCTATGGCATATCCGACGGCCGAATCTGCCTCGTCGTGGACGGCACGCCGTTTGTCCTACTGGCCCCGACCACGTTCTTCGAGAACTTGCACGACACCGAAAGCGCGGTCCCCGGGCCCATCACCGTGGCCTTCGTCCGCTTCATCCGCCTGCTGGGCCTGGTGGCCTCGCTGACCGCGGCGGGCCTCTATGCCGCGGTGCTCACGGTCGATACGCCGCTGCTGCCCACGCCGCTGGCGTTGGCGGTGGCCGCTTCGCGCACGGGCGTCCCCTACCCGGTGCTGACGGAGACCCTGATCATGCTCCTGGTGGTTGACATCTTCTCCGAATCCACGGCACAGGCCCCCGGCGGCCTTGGCAGCGCCATCTCGATCGTTGGCACGCTGATCATCGGGGAGATGGCGGTCGAGGCGCGACTCGCCAGCAGCCTGATGCTGATCGTCATCGCGGTGACCGCGCTCGGCTCGTTCCTGACACTCAAATACCCATTTTCGTACACCCTGCGCATCTGGAAGTATCCGATCGCCCTCCTGGCGGGTCTGTTCGGACTCTTCGGCTGGATGGCGGCGCTGCTCCTCTTCCTGACGCACCTCACCAGCCTCAAGTCCGCCGGTGTGCCCTACATGTCCCCGCTGGGGCCGCTGCAGCCGCGGACGATGCTCCAGTCCGCGTTGGGCGAGCCCTCCGGCCGCAGGCGCATCCGGCGTCCCGGGACCTGGGATGTCCAAGACATCCGGATTGGGGGGCGGCGGCCCTGACGCCTGCCACGTTCCGCATATCCCGCCGCCAGCTCGGCCTGCTCGTCTTCCTGGTCACGACGTGCGTCACCCCCTTCACCTACGACGCCACGATGATCGAACGCCTCGGCCGGCTGGACTGGCTGGGGCTCGTACCGGCCTACGGCGTTGGGCTGGTCGGTACCGCCACCGCCCTGGCGCTGATGGCGCGATTTCCAGGGGAATCGATCCTCGACTACTCCCCGCGGGTCCTGGGCGCCGCGGCCGGACGGGCCTTCCTCGTGCTGCTCGGCCTGATGCTGCTGTTCGGCGCCCCCTTGAACCTCAACTTCATGAGCCGCGTCGTCCAGTTCACGGAACTTCCGCGGATGCCGCTCCTCGTCCCGGCCTGGCTACTCGCCGCGCTGGTCGGCTACGCCTGCTATTTCGGTCCGGAGGTCGTCGCCCGCGTCGCCGAGGTGGTCTTCTGGCCGCTCGCTTTCGGCTTCCTGTTCATCTTTGTGGTCCCGCTGGCCGCGGCGGTGCCGGCGCGCCTGCTGCCCCTCTCCGGCTTCCCCTGGGCCGGGTACCTGACGGCACCGGTCGCCTCGTCCCTCGGCACCGTCCGCGGATTCCTGTGCCTGCTGGTGCTCGGGGGCGCCGCGCGGGAGTCCGGTCGCGGCATGGCGACGCCCGCCGTCCTGGCGCTCAGCGCGTCCTGGGTCCTGCTCGTCTTGGGCCTGGCCCTGCCGGTGATGGTGCTCGGCGTCGGTTTCGCCGAGCACATCCGCTACCCGATCGTCGCCGTCAGCGGCACGGTCAGCTTCCGTTGGTTTCCGTTCCAACGACTGACGCTGATCCTCGGCCTGGTCTGGGAGATGGTGATGTACGTGGTGCTCGGCTTCTACCTCTGGTCGGGCACCTACGTTCTCTGCGCGGCGCTGGGTACCACCCGCTGGCGATCGTGGATCATCGCCGGCGCCGCCGTCACCGGCGCGACGGCCGGGCTGCCCGTGCCCCCGGCCCTGGCCGAGCGGGGGGTCGACGGGTGGAACTTCGCCGTCGTGGCGATCGGGGTGCTCGGCCCGCTGCTGCTGTTCGCGGTGGCACGGGCACGGGGTCATGCGGCGGCGCGGCGCGGCTCCGAGGGGGGGCACGCGGCATGAAGGCGCCGGGGCGCGCCCTGGTCGCGGCGGGGTTGTCCGGGTGCCTGCTGCTCGCAGGCTGCGCCGAGCTGACGGACATCGACCAGAAGGCCCTGGTCGTCGGCGTCGCGCTGGATTCGGGCAGCGCGCCGGACACGAACGTGGTCGGCATCCAGTACCTGGTTCCGGGTCAGGGGCAGGGGGGACAGGGGGGTGCGGTGCTCGGCGGCGCAACCAGTGCCCAACCCGGCCAGGGCGTCACGGTCTGCGACCAGGCCACCAGCGTCGGGGCGGCCCTGCAGGACCTCCGGGACGAAACGGAGCGGTTGATCTACCTCGGCAACCTCGGCGTGATCGCCGTCGGGCAGGCGCTGGCGCAGCAGGACGTCGTCTCCGCCCTCAACTACTTCCTCCGCGACGGCCAGGTGGCGGAAGCGACCCAGTTGGTCGTGGTACAGGGGCGGGCATGCGCCTTCCTGCAGAACAGGACCTCCGCAACGAGTTCCAACAGTCTCGCCCTGTATGAGTACATGTCCGCCGCCGAGCGCGCGACCTTCCCCGCCAGCCCCAATGTGCTCTGGCGCTTCCTCAGCGGGCTGCTGTCGCCCGCCGAGGCTTCGTATGCGCCCCTGGTCGGCACGTCGGAGCAGGGCGCGCCGTTCCGTGTGCTCGGCACCGCCTTCTTCCTGCGGGGTAGGCTGGTGGGGCAGGCCCAGGGCTACCATGCCGCCGGGTTCGACTGGCTGCTGAAGAAGTCGGGGTACCCCGACGCGCTGGTCAACCTGCCGGGGTCGTCCCGGCCGGTGTCGGTGCACGTCCGGAGCGTGGCGCGCCGGATCCGCGTCCTCGGCCCGGCCCACGTGGCGCTGACCATGCGGTTCAACACGGCGGTGCGTGAGGGCGGCGTGACCCTCGACGCGCGCGATCTGGGTCCGCTGCAGGCAAGCATCGGCAACCAGCTTCAGTCCCAGATCCGCGCCCTCCTCGATCAACTCGAGGCCCAGGGCACGGACGTGCTCGGCATCGGCGATCGGGTCCTCGCCCGTTACCCGGGCGAGGCCGGGGACTGGCCCGCCGTCTTTTCCCACACGAAGATCGACCTCCGTGTGCAGGTGCGGCTGTACGAAGGCGGCAGGATGCTGTGAGCCAATGCGGGCAAGACCTGGCTTGCCGGGAACACCTCCGCGCGGGCGCGGCCAGAGCCGCGAGGCTTTTCCTGCGCGTCCCCCCAACGACCGCCGGCAGCCCTGGCCGGCCGACCTCCCTTCTTTGCTTCCAGGCAGATCCGCAAGCCGTGGGGGATGGTAACCCTTGGGAGCATCCCGCCCTCGGGTGCTTCCGGCGGGCGGGGGTCGGCGCCATCCAGCCCGCCCCGCCGCAGTTCCCCGACGGTCTGCCCGGAGCCGGGCGCACGTCATGACCAGCCATCTGCGCCCGGCTGCCGGCGTGCCGTCGAGGGAGATCACGGCGCTCCGGGATCGAAGTCCCACCACCACCCGCCGATGCAGAAGGGCCGAGGATGTCGCGGTAGAGGGCGACGGACCGGTGCACGTCGGAGGCGCGGCCGGCGCACGGCCGGAGGGTGAGCATAGGACCGACGCCTGCCCACCGCTGCGCCGCGGGAGGTCCACCGGGTGGGCCGGATGGACCAAGCCGCGGGGGCCGCCGACGGAGGCCTCTGGGCCAGAGGTCCATGAACAACCGACCATCCAGGAGCGGGTGCCGACGCATGGCGACGGGGCAAGGGAGGGACGGACCCGGGGACGTTGCTCACCGACGCCCCGGCGTCCTGTCGAGGCGCGCTGGCACCGTGCGCGCCTCGTGACGCGGGCACACCAGGGTGTTCGGTGCATTTCCTGTGGCGACGGACGGTGCGGGCGGAGCAGGGGCGAGCGTCCACCGCCGCCCCCGCCCGGTGCGTTCCTCACAGGGTCCCAAGGTCGGCCATCAGGCGCTCGATGACGACCGCGGCCTCGGCCCGGGTGGTCGTCCCGAGCGGATCCAGGGTCGTGGCCGTCTCGCCCTTGAGAATGTGTTGCCCGACGGCGGCGGCGAGCGCCGGCCGCGCCCAGCCGGCCACCTGTCCCGCGTCCGCGAACGGCGCCAACAGGGTCGGGATCGGGCTCAGGGTCGCCGGCCGGCCGGCCGCCGTCATGGCCCGGTCGATCAGCACCGCCAGCTCCTGGCGGCTGATGCTGGCGTCCGGCCGGTACGTGCCGTCGGGATAGCCGTTGACGAGCCCGGCCCGGACGGCCGCCGCGATGGCGCCCGCGTACGGGTTCCCGGCCGGCACGTCCGAGAACGGCGCCGTGCTCGGTGCCGCCCTGCTCAGGTTCAGGGCCCGGGCCAGCATCAGCGCGAACTCGCCGCGCGTCACGGGCCCGGCGGGATCAAAGGCCGCGGCGGAGACCCCCTCCACGACGTGGTGGGCGATCATGACCTCGATGTCGGACTGGGCCCAGTACCCCTGGATGTCGGGGAAGGTCCGGGTGTCGAGGAGGACCGCATACGTGCTCAGATGGGACAGCGCGCCGCTGACCGTGCCGGTGGCCTCGTTGGTCACGCTGCCGGGCACATACTGCCACGCGCCGCTTGCGCCGTCATAGGAATAGAGGCCGAGCTTCTGGGCATCTGCGCCAGTGATGGTGGAGGCGTAGGGGATCGTCAGATCCATGATCCCGCGGGATGGCTCGAACCTGCCGACGATCTGGCCGCCGCTGCCGACGATGTGGACCGCAATCTCGACGACCAGGCCGGCCGTCTGATAGATCCCGCCATCGGCCCCGGCGCTGGGGACGATGGCGCTGATCTGGCTCGGGGGCAGCGGCGTCACGTCGATCTGCGCCTGGTCGCCCGCGGGCAGTTGGGACGAGATCTGGCCCAGAATGCCCGGCGGAAGGGTGACGTCACCGCTCGGAGTGTCGACCTGCAGACCCTTGCCGGCCGCGCCCAGGGCCGTGAGGGCGTCCGCGGGCAGGTTGACGAGCGCCCCTCCCCCGGCCGGGATGGACGAGCCCGGGAGCTGGAGCTGCAGAGTGGTCCCCGTACCGAGTGCCCGGACGGCCTGGATCAGGTCGAGCGTGTCGATCTGCAGGACCGCCGCCGGGATCACGACGCCGCCGACGGTGGTGGTGGCGTCCGCGATCGAGCCGACCGGCAGGTTCGCGCCGACCGTGACCGTCGGACCGGTGATGGTGGTTGGGATCGGCGGCACACCGCCGCCGGTGGTCCCCGAAGTCACGAGCACCACGGCGGATCCGCTGGATCCGTAGGTTTCGGCGGTCACCGTCGCCTCGCCCGGCGCATCGGGCGCGACGAAGTCGGCGTGGAAATCACCGTAGGTGTCGCTCGTCACCGTCGCGGGCGTGATGGTGCCGGCCGACGCGGTCAGGGTCACCTGGGCGTTGGGCAGCGTGGCACCGCCGGCGTAGACGGTTCCGAAGACCATCGCCGTCCCGCCAGCCGCCACGCTCGGCGGGAATACGTCGAGCACGACGGACGGCGGGCCAATGGCAATGACCAGGCTCTGCTGGGCCGTGAGGGCGGTCGGGACCGTGCTGTCCGTTGCCTGGAGGGTGAACGTCCGGGTTCCCGCGGAAGTCGGCGTGCCCTGGATGGTCCCGGTCACCGGGTCGAGGCTCAGACCGGCCGGCAGGCTGCCGGCGGCAACGGACCAGGTGTACGGGCCGGTGCCGCCGGTGGCCGCCGGCGTTGCCGTGTATGGCGCACCCACGCTGCCGGCGGGCAGCGTGGTCGTCGTGATGACGAGGGGCGCGACGAAGGTGAGGCCGCCTGCGGGATGGACCGCAGCGGCGTCCGCCGATGTGGCCACCGAGAAATCCGATGCGGGATCGGTGCCGGCCGCGGGGTTGGTCACCCCATACACCGCCACCGTGACGGCCGCCGCATCCGCCACGTTGACGGGCGCGAAGATGGCCACGCTGTCCGTGCCGCCGCCGGAGTTCACCTGGGACACCGGGGCGCCGTTGACGGCGTAAGCGGATGCCGTGCTGGGGAAGACGGTGCCCGCGGGGCCGCTGAGCTCGATGATCCCGGCGCCAGCGTCCAGGGCGCCGGAGGTACTGGTGGTGAACCCGTACGTCCAGTTCGCGCCCGTCCCGGCCGCCTCCGTGCTGGCTGACACCGACGCGTTGCTCACGGAGGTCGGAATCCCGGTCGGAAGGCCCACGCCCAGGATCGCATCGGGCCCGCCGTAGGGGCCCGGCGCCCCCGCGTAGCCGTCCGCACCGGAATCCCCGCTCTGGCCCGCCGTACCATCCTGGCCGGCGGCACCCGTCGTGCCCGCGGGGCCGCCCAGCCCTCCCACGCCGCCGCTGCCTCCGTCGCCCGCCGCGCCGGCGCCTCCGCCGCCGCCACCGGAACCCGGCACGCCGGCCGAGCCGGCCCCAACCGCATCGCCGCCATAGGTGTTGCCGCTGCCGGCCACATGCGGCGCGTAGACGGCGCCGCCGAAGGCGCCCCCGGCATCGCCGCCGTTGCCGCCCGGACCGCCGTCGCCCCCGTTGGCGCCGTTGCCGCCATTTCCACCCGCGCCGCCGTTGCCGCCTCCGGCCGGTCCGCCGAAGCTGCCGATGCCGCCGCCCCCGCCGTTCGTGAGGCTGAACACCCCAGAGGCCGCCGGGTAGGCCTGGGGGGTCCCGCCGGCGCCGCCGGGCCCGCCGGCGGCGCCGTTCCCGCCACTGCCGCCCGCACCCCCCTGGGCGGCGTCCTGGCTGAAGCCGGCCCCGGCCACGGTGCCAGTCGAGGCACTGGCGTAGATGGCGCCGCCGTTCGCGGTGCCACCCGCGCCCCCGTCGCCGCCCGTACCGCCGCCACCCCCGGCGCCGGCGTCGCCGCCGTCCCCGCCGCTGCCCCCGTCCCCGCCGGCGCTCTGCGGCGCGCCATGGGTACCGTTGCCCATCCCCGTCGAGCCGCCGAAGCCGCCGTACAGGCCTAGCCCACCCCCACCCCCCGGGCCGCCCGTGCCGCCGTCTCCGCCCGCGCCGCCCGCGCCGCCCACGGCCCTGGAGGTCTGCAGGTCGCCCCCCTCCACCGTGATCGGCCCGGATGCGAACACCGCGCCGCCCTCCGCCAGGCCGCCGCCGCCGCCCATGCCCGCGTCGCCGCCGTCGCTCCCATCGGTGCCGTTCCCACCGGCGCCACCCGCTCCGCCGCTGCCCCCCGCTCCTCCCGCGTCATACGGCGGGGCCGCCGCCGTCGCGTTGCCGCCGTCGCCCCCCCAGCCGCCCTCGCCGCCCGCGGTGGAACCGCCGTCCTTGCCGCCGCCGCCGGCCCCGCCCTCCCCGCCGCTGCCGCCCTGCGCCTCATCGCTGCTGAACGTGTTGTCCTCCAGGGTGAGCGAACCCGTGCTGTAGATGGCGCCGCCGGCGGCCGTTCCGCCGTCGCCACCATCACCCCCATCGCCGGCGGAGCCCGCCTCCCCGGGCGCGCCCGAGCGCCCGCCGGCGCCGCCCCTGCCGCCCGGGCCGCCGGTCGTTCCGTTCGTACCGTTCCCGCCAAAGCCGCCCACGCCACCCGGGCCGCCCGGCCCAGCGGCGCCACCCGCGCCGCCACCCCCGCCCGTACCGCCGCTGCCGCCGGTCGCGCTGTCGCTGACGAACGAGCTGTCCGCCACGGTCAGCGTGCCCGCGCTCGCGATCGCGCCGCCGTAGGCGGCGCCGCCATCGCCGCCGCGCGCCCCAGGGCCGCCGCTCGCGCCGTCTCCCCCGGCGCCCCCCGCTCCTCCGCTCCCGCCGTTCTGCCCGGAGCCGTTCGCGCCCAAGCCACCCGTTCCGCCGAGTCCGCCGCCGCCGCCCGCGCCGCCCGCGCCCCCGCTCCCGCCCGTGCCGCCGGCGCCCCCCGTGACGCTGTCCTGCAGAAAGACGTCGTTCTGGAAATCCGCCGAACCGCTCTGGACGTCGACCGCGCCGCCTTCGGCGTCCGCTCCGCTGCCGCCGCCGAAGCCGGCACCGCCCGGCGACCCGGCCGTGCCATCCGTGCCGTCGCCGCCCGCCTCGCCCGGAGCGCCACCGGCCCCCGCCGTGCCATCGCGGCCGACCGTGCCGGCCGGCCCGGTCGCACCATTCGGGCCATCCGCCGCCTGGACGGTGCCGCCGGTCAGGGTGACGCCCACCACCGTGAGGTCGCCCCCGGTGACCTGAAACAGCTGGTTCCGCCCGCCACCGTCGAGCACGACCGTGTGGCCGGATCCCTCCAGATCCAGCTCGAATCCGCTGGGGACCACGATGGGGCCAGGGAACACCAGGTCCGGACAGTTCTGGCCGAAGGTCACCAGCCCCCCGCCCTGGATGGCCGTCTGGAGGGCCCCGAACGTGCAGGCGGCAACGACGGTCGGCGCACGCTGCACGACCTGGGCCACGGCGGAGGACGTCCCGCCCCCCGTACCGGAAACGGTCAGGGTGAAGGCGATGGTGAGCGGGTTCGTGCCCAGGTTCCTGCCGACCGCCACCGTCAGCGTCACCGGCCCCGACGCGCAGGACAGGCTCTCCGAGCCGTTGGACAGCCCCTCCACCGCGGGTCTGGACGAGAGCGCGCAGGTCTGCGCGCCCGTGGTGTCAGCCGTCAGGGTCACGCTGCCACCTGCCGCCGGCAACTGGGAGGGCGAAGCCGTGAAGGACAGAATCCTGGGGACAGGGCTGGCGGCGGCCACGGCCGGTCCCAGGACCGTGGACGCCACGACCAAAACGAGGGCTGCCCCCCCGCGCCCAACGCGGCCCGGATCGGTGTGAACACGCGCAGCAACCGTGTCACGTCCTCTGGATGCTATCCCCGCGTGCAGCCCGGTGGGCTCGTCGGTTCGGAGGCCTCCTCGCCAATCCTCCCCTTGGTGGACGGACGACCCCGGGGAATGCCGGACACCCGCGGCACGGCGCGGTCAGGCTCGCGGTTGGACCCGCCTCCGGCTCACCCCCCGGCAGGCGATCGGGAGCACGAGGGCTTCGTTGCCGAAGCCTCCCCGGGGCTCACGCCGCCGGCGGACGCGTGCCTCCAGACCCTCCAGCCCCTGGTCGGCCGCGCCGGCGCCCTCCTCGACCAACTCCAGGCCCAGGGCACCGGCGTGCTCGGCAGCGGCGATCCGGTCCTCGCCCGAACCCCGGGCGAGGCCGGGGACTGGCCCACCGTCTTCTCCGACATGAGGATCGGCCCCCGTGTGGACGTGCGGCTGTGAGCGCCGCACCCGCGAACCGGGGCCCGCCGTGCCGGGGGATGCGGCGTATGTCGGGTGGCCCCCCTTGCCCGTGTCCGGGACCGCATGCCCGAGCGGCGAGCCCGTGCCTCGCCCCCGCGCCGGCTCCGGCCCCATCGGCGCAAGGCCGCACCCCGGGCCGGCGCACGTTCGGCCCCCTGAGACACGACATCCCCGCGCTGCCCGCGGTAGAGGGCCGGCGTCCGCGCGGGAGTCGTGGGCCCGCCCCTGGGCCCGAGGCCCGGCCCCATCAGCAGGGCCCGAACAGCGGGCAGACGGAGAGACCGACGTCGTTGATCTCCACCGCGACCTGCGACGTGACGGGCAGGTCCCGGAAGCCCCGGGCGCCCCACTCCGCGCCGAACTGCGCCCAGTACCGCGGGTCCTGCACACGGACGAACTGGCCGAGGCTGAAGACGTCGGAACCGGCGGCCCGGGCGGCGCGAAGGGCGGCGGCCACGTCCGCCTCCAGGTCGGCCGCGGCCTGGCCTTGGGCCGCTGCCAACAACCGCGGCTGCCGGTAGAAGTCGTCCCGGGCGTCGTTCGTGCCGGCCAGGCGCGCCGTGACCCGGATCAGGATGGTCACGGCGGGGCCGCCCGGGCCCGCCTGGACGCGGATGCGGCGCTCGGACGAGGCCAGTTCGAGCGTCAGCGGGCCCGCCGGGCCCGGCGCCGAGAGCGGCTGCGCCCGCACGCGACCCGTCGCCACGGCCCAGCCGAGCGCGGCGCCTCCGTCCAGCCAGCCGGCCAGGCGCCCGTGTTGAAACATCGCCAGGCCGGTCAGCCCGAAGGTGGCGGTCTTGCCCGAACCCTGGGCGACGGGGACGTCCACCCCCGCGGTGAAGGGCTGGTCGCCGTCGAGGTTCAACCGGGTCAAAAAGCCCCACACGTGCGATGGCTCATAGGCGGAGTTGGCTCGCCCCCAACGCGCCAGCTGGTCCAGGACAATGCCAGGGTAGGGCACGACGGTGCGCGTCTGCTCCAGCGTCGCGGCGGCCGTCGAGCCACGAGCCACCAGCAACCACGGCCCGACCTCGGAGAGCTCCTGAGACTCCACGAACGCTTGCAGGATCGGCGCCAGCCCCTCGCGGGCGACGGCCGCCGAGACGATCACCGCCTCCAGGTGCGTGAAGTCCAGGTCCAGGTGGCTCACGAGGCTGAGGCCGCGCACCGCGGCGAAGACGCTCGGTCCCGTGGCTTGGCGGACCAGCACCGGCGGCGATGCTCCGGCCCCGCCGCCGGCCGGCGAAGGGGCGGGGAGGCCCGGCGGCGATATGACGTCCGCGGTGATGACGTAGCCGCCGCCGGGCGCGGCGTCGATGGCCAGGAGGACGACCAGGCCGGTCGCCTCGACGGGAGCCGCACCCCAGCAGCCCGCGAGCATGACCGCCGCCAGGGCCGACGCGCCCCAGGCGGCGAGGCGGCCCTTCGGCATCCGTGACGATCGCGGGGCCGTCACGAGCGGCGCACCCGCGGGCGCCGCCCGGCGGCGAGGTAGACCAGCACCAGGACCGCAGCCAGCGCGGGGAGCGCGCGTTGGGCGATCCACGGCCCCAGGACCTGATTCGCCGCCATCTGCGTCGGCAGCAGGGCGATGCCCAGAACGCCCGTCGCGACGCTGCCCGCGAGCAGGATGACCCGCGGCCAGCCCCCGGCCAGCGCCGCCCCGAGCCGGGCCCAGACGAACAGGAACGCGGCCAACTTCAGCACGCTTCCCACGATCAGCAGGGGCAGGATGACGGCGTTCAGGTTCTGCACCGTACCCACGCGGACGCTGCGGATCAGGGTGGCGAAGGGGTCCGTGAGGACAGGGGCCAGGGCTGGGCCGACGTTGGCCGCGATCAGCCACAGCGTCGCCGCCGTGATCGCGGCCGCCCAGGCCACGGTCAGGGCCAGGGCGCGCCCCGCGAACCTGCGCTGCTCGGGCGCGAGCCATGGCACGAGCACGGCCCCGACCAGTGCCGGTTCGGCGAACCACGTGGCCACCAGGGCCAACGGGGCGGGCCGGGCGAACCGGGCGCTCTGCGGCAGGAACGGGCGCGTCCAGATCAGGTGGGACGCCGGGAGCGCCAACGCCACCACCGCGAGAAAGGCCACGAGCCCGGCGCAGCCCTGGATGATCGCCGTGCGACCGAGGGTCAGGGGGCCGAGCCAGGCGACGTAGGTGGCGGGCAACAGGCCGAAGGCGTCGAGCAGGGGCGGCGGCAGCCGCTGGGTCACGAAGGTGGCCGAGGCGAGGTCCACGGTCTCGCGCATGATGACCACGAGATAGGCGCCCACGGCGGCCCACGCCACGAGGAGGACGGCCCGGCCGGCGATGGGCCCGAGACCGCGGAGCGCGGCCCGCGGGAGGTCCCCGCGGCGCCCCGCCCAGGCGCCGACGAGCCAGGCGAAGGCGGTACCGGGCGCCGCGGCCACGAGCGGCGAGAGCCAGGCGTGCCGGCCGGCCAGACGGGCCAGATCGCCCGGTAGGACGAGGACGATGGTTGGAAACATGACGACGTGGCCGGCCCAAAACAGCTGAAAGGCCGTGAGGCGCCGCCGGATCACTTCAGGTCCCCCCAGCCGGGCTCGCGTCGGGCCAGGAACGTGCGGCGCAGCGCCGGCAATGGCCGCCGCGCAAGGCTGTCCTGCAGCGGATGGCGCTGCGGCGGCACCAGCGGCGAGAGGTACGGAACGCCATACGAGTCGAGGGAGCAGAGGTAGGCGACGAGCGTCGCGAGCCCCCAGGCGATGCCCAGGACGCCGAAGCCCTCGGCCAGTATGATCAATGGGAAGCGGAGCAGCCGGAGGGAAAGCGTCGTGCGATTCGACGGCAGGATGAACGAGCAGAGAAAGCCCACGGCGACGACCACGACCGACGGTGCGCTGACCAGACCGGCGATCACGGCCGACTGGCCCACGACGACCGCGCCCACGATCGAGACCGTCTGGCCGAGCGCGCCGGGAAGGTGGAGGCCCGCCTCGCGCACGATTTCGACGATGAGTTCCAGGACGACGATCTCCAAAAACGCGGAGAGGGGCACGCCGGCGCGGGCCTGCGCGATGGAGATGAAGAGGGGCGTCGGCACCAGTTCCCGGTTGACGGTGATCAGCGCGACGAAGAGCGGGGAGGCGACCAGGGCGACGAAGGTGCCCGCCAGGCGGAGGGCTCGTCTGAACGTCGCGTTCGGCGCCCGGGTGTAGTAATCGTCCGGGGCGTGCATGGTTTCCACGAAGAGGTGCGGCATCGAGAGGGCGACCGGCGAACCCTCCGCGAGCACGACCGCGCAGCCTCCGAGGAGGGCGGCCGTGGCGACATCGGGCCGCTCCGTCCTTCCCGTCGTCGGGAAGATGACGCCGCTGCGGCGCGTCAGCCACTGCTCCAGCATGGAAGTGTCCGTGACGAAGGCAGGCCTCGCCCGGCGCAGTTCCCGCCGGACGCGCGCCAGGAGCCCGGGGCGGATGCACCCCCGGACATACAGGAGCACGCCCTGGAGGCTGCTCCTGCTGCCGACGACCAGTCTCTCGATCCGCAGTTCGGGCTCGGGTATGCGTCGGCGCAGCAGGGCTACGTTCGTGTCGAGGTCCTCGACGAACCCGTCGTGGGGACCCTGCACGACGATCTCGGCAGTCGGCTCGGCGATGTCGCGCGCGGGCCAATTCTCCAGGGAGATACCCCGGGCCGCACCGCCGCCCGACAACAGCACGACGTGCCCCGCGAGGAGCTCCCGGGCGAACGCTCCGAACGTGCGCACCGGGGTCGAGGCGCAGGCCAGCAGCGCCGGCACGCCGGACGGGATGGGCTGGAGCGGCCATGGGGGGCGGACCCCGGCCTGCAGGTGGACGACGAGGTCCTCCAATCGCCCGCGATCCACGATCGTCTTCAGGTAGACGAGGCGCATGCCGTCGGCGACGTCGAAGACGACAAGGTCGGGCGGTGCGCCCAGGAGGGTCTGGAGCCCGGACACGGCGTTGCCGGCCCCCAGCGGCAGGTCCGTCCACATCGTGTCGACCCTGGCCGTCAGATCCCGGCACGCCGCCGCGATGTCGTCGATCTCCCGTGCCTTCACAGGCACCAGGATTCCCCGGCCGTCCGCGGGCTGTGCACGGGGGAGCGCCGCCCGTCGGGGGCCCTGGCGCAGCGCGGGGTATGAGGCGCGGCCGTGCCCGCCGCGCCCGGGCTGGCGACACGCCCGGGGCGCCCCTGCGCACCGGCCCCTATTCCTCCAGCTTGACGGTCTCCCCGACGTGCATCCGGCGGAGCAGGGCGAGGAGGCTGCCCAGCACCACCCCGAACAGGAGGACCAGCACCCCGGCGACCTCCCAGAGGGCCGCGCCGGGTCCGCTGGCGGAGAAGGGGGGCGCGCTGGGTCCCGTGAACGCCGGACGGAACAGGGGGAGGAACAGGGCGGACGCGATCATGCCCGCCAGCGCCCCGGCGCAGGCCCCCGCGACCACCAGGATGCCCTGCTCCAGGGCCACGGTGCCGACGACCGCGCGCCAGTCCAGGCCGAGCGCCCGCAGCAGGCCCAGCTGGCTCAGCTGCCCGCGCAGGACCAGCCCCGCATACAGCAGGTAGCCGACGATCGTCACCGCGAGGGCCACGAGGAACCCGATCGTCAGCAGCCCGCTCTGGCCCGCCCACTCCGGCGTCGCCAGGGCGGCCGTCTCCTCGGTCGACGCCACGTCCTGGCCCGAGACGGCGATCCCGAAGCCGCTCAGCGCCTGCACGATCTGCTCGGGCGCGGCGCCGGGCCGCGGCCGGATCAGCGCCACGCGGGAGGTGACGCACGGATCCGCGCCGCAGTTCACGCCCAACCGCGAGAGCGCGGGCCCCGCGGCCGCCACGATCATCGGCCCCGACACCTGTGTGCCGGGCCAGTAGCCGACGGTGCCCGCGACGGTGAACGGCGCGGGCGTGCCGCCGGTCTGCAGCGCGACCTGCAGACTGCGGCTGTGGGCCATGCCCTCGACGTCGGGCGACACCAGCGCCGCGTCCGGCGCCGAGCGCAACAGGTCCAGGTAGCGGGCGGGCGACAGGCGGTCCCAGCCCGGGTCCCACCAGGCCACCTGCTCGAACGTGGCCGGGTCGACGAGCACGAGGGTCACGGGGATCTGCACGACCGCCCCACCGGTGAACGTCGCCTGCAGCTCGTCGATCTCGGTGGCGGCGGCGACCCCCGGCACCTGCAGGTTGTATTGGAAGGGCGGCAGCGGCCGGACGGCGCCGGCCCCGAGCGTCGGCATCACGTCGTCATACTGCTGGCAGACCGTCTGCGCGATGTTCTGCATCTGGGAGCACGGCGAAACCTCGACCAGGCGGAGGGGCGCCCCGTCCGCGTACCGCACGGCGGCCACCAGGTTGGTGTCCAGGGTGCGGGCCGCCGCCGCGCTGTACGTGCCGAGGGCGGCGGTGAAGCAGAGCAGGAGGAGCACCGGCGCGAACTGCGCGGGCAGCCGCCCGATGCGGCGCAGGGGCAGGACGGCGGCGGGCGTCAGGTTGGGGCCGAGCGCCAGGTCGAGATTCCGCAGCAGCCAGCCGAGGAACCGCACCGCCAGGAGCCCCGCCACCGCGAGGAACACGCACGGCAGCAGGTAGAGCGCGGGGTCGGCGACGATGGCCGCCGCCCCGCCCGTGCCCAGGGAGGCGTCGCGGAACACCAGCCACGCCGCGGCGAGGACGCCGAGGGCGAGCGCGTCGAGGTAGGCGCGCTGCCAGAGGGGCTGCTCGACGGTGCGCGAGGACCGGAGCCGCGCCGCCACCACGGAGCGGGACATCGCGAACACGGTGGGCAGCAGGGCGGCGCCCACGGCGAGCGCGGCCGCCGCGGCGGCGTACTCGAAGTCCCGCCGCTGGAGGAAGATCGGGAGCGAGCGGCGGGACACGAAATGGAGGAACCCGCTGGTGGCGCCCATCGCCCGCGCGAACTCCGCCGCGGGCAGCGGGGCCACGGCGGCCAGGGGGATGGCGAGTAGGACCCACTCCAGCACATACAGGAGGAGCACGTGACCGGCTCTGGCGCCGCGGCTGGCGAAGACCGCGATCTCGCCCGACTCGGCCTCGATGATCAGGCTGGCGGTCAGCGCCACGAAGTAGAGGGCCATGGCCAGGACCGGCACGCTCACCAGCCGCAGCAGCGCGGTGAGGGTCTGCTCGCGCGTCAGGAAGGACGAGAGCGCGGTGGTGGGCGAGACGCCGACCGACGCCCCGGGAAGGACCTGGCTCACCGCGGTCTGCAGGCGCTCCAGGCCGCCCAGGGCCTGGGGCACGGTCTCCACGCTCAGGGTCCGCAGGTCGAGCACGCTGTACCAGGACGCGTCGTCGAACGGCAGGCCCTCCGGCCCCGTGAGGAGCGACTCCAGCTCCCCGTAGCCGATGAACAGGTCCGCGTGGAAGTACTTGAACGGCCAGAAGACGCCCTGCGGGTCGGCCTCCGCGAAGACGCCGACGATCTTCACGCGCAGGGGCGCGCTCCCGGGGACCTGGAACGCGTACGTGTCGCCGAGGGCGAGGTCGTTGGCGGCCATCGTCTCGTCGGTGGCCGCCGCCTCGATGGTTCCGTCCGGCTCGGGGGTGGCGGCCGGCAGGCTCCCATGTTCCAGGGTCACGTGCTGCGCGAGGCTGGGGACCGCGTCGAGCGACAGGTAGCCGCCCTGGGGGCTGCCCGACCCGGCGCTCGCCGCGGGGGCGACCTCGGCCTCCTGCAGCGGGGCCGTCGCCAGGTACGACACGACGGGCGTGCCGGCGAGCCCCGTGCGGGATCCGGCCGCGGCGACCGCCGCCTGCACGCCGGCGAGCGTCGCCGGGGACGGGGAGGCGGCCCGCGCGCCAGGCGTGTAGTCCACGAGCACGGCACCGGCGGGGCGCAGGTCCACGGGCAGCAGGCCCTCCTGCAGCACCCGGGTCAGAGACCCCGCGGTGTAGATCGGGACGGTGGCCGCCACGGCGGCGGCAAGAAGAATCCCGGCCCCCAGCCCCAGCAGCCGGGACCAGGAGGCGCCAAGGCGCCGGGCGGCCAGGGCCAGGAACGCGGCCCCGGGCACACCGAGGAGGCCGGAGCCGGCACGGGCCCGCGCGGGCGGGCGGGCCCGCGCGGTGGGCCGGGACGCCGGCGCCGGCTCCTCCCGCGGCGGCGGCTCGGGAGCCCGCCGGGCGTGCTCC
>JAJYVV010000069.1 GCA_021791815.1 Bacillota bacterium
GCCGCCGCGCTGGCCCAGGCGATCGCCCGGCAACGCCCGGCGCCCCGCGCGCCCCGCGGGAGCCCGCCCCCGGCGGCGGGCCCCCGTCCGGCGAAGGTGGGGCGCAACGACCCCTGTCCGTGCGGAAGCGGCAAGAAGTACAAGCACTGCCACGGCCGGTGACCGCCGGCGGGCCGCGGATGCGATGGCGGCGGGGCGGCAGGAGAGGATACGGACGGTACCCGGCCGGGATGGGCCGCACGGCGAGTGGCAGGAGAGGATGGCACCCATGCGGTGGGACGACGCTTCCAGCCGGCTCGAGGCCATGGAGATCCAAGCGGCCGAACTTCGGAGGTCTCTTTGACACTCCCGCACTGACCCGACAGATCGCCATGCTCGAAGCCGAGGCGGCCGAAGGGGGGTTCTGGGCGGACCCCGAGCGGGCCCGCGCCCAGACGGCGCGCCTGCGGGCGCTGCGCGATCCGCAGGAGCGCCTGCAGCGGCTTGAGGCGCGGTTGGGCGACCTCCGGGCCCTGGTGGAACTGGCCGCCGAGGCCCCGGACGACCCGGACCTGCAGGCCGAGGCGGAGCGGGTGCTGCCGCAGGCTCAGGCCGCGCTCGACGACCTCGGCGTCGCGGTCCTGCTCTCCGGACCCTACGATCGCGGGGACGCCATCGTCGCCTTTCACCCCGGCGCGGGAGGGACCGAGTCCCAGGACTGGGCGGCCATGCTGCTGCGCATGTACCGCCGGTGGGCGGAGCGGCGCGGCTTCGAGATCGAGGTGCTCGACCTGCTGGAGGCGGAGGAGGCGGGCATCAAGAGCGCCACCGTCTCCGTCCGCGGTCCCCAGGCCTACGGGCTTCTCCAGGCCGAGAAGGGGGTTCACCGGCTGGTCCGCATGTCGCCCTTCGACGCCTCGGGCCGCCGCCAGACATCCTTCGCCTCCGTGGACGTCCTGCCCGAGCTGCCCGAGGACGCGGTCGAGATCCGGGAGGAGGACCTGGAGATCGACCGCTTCCGCGCCAGCGGCGCGGGCGGCCAGCACGTGAACCGGACGGAATCCGCGATCCGCATCCGCCACACGCCGACGGGGATCGTGGTCACCTGTCAGAACGAGCGGAGCCAGCACAGCAACCGCGAGACCGCGATGGCGGTGCTGCGCGGGCGCCTCGCGGCGCTGCAGGCGGAGGAGCGCGAGCGGAAGGTGGCCCAGCTGCGCGGTCCCCAGGGGGACATCGCCTTCGGCAGCCAGATTCGTTCCTACGTCCTGGCCCCGTACCAGTTGGTGAAGGACCTCCGCACCGGCATCGAGACCGGGAACGTCCAGGCCGTGCTGGACGGCGACCTCGACCCGTTCATCAGCGCTTGGCTCGTCCAGCGCCGCCGCGGCGGCTCGGAGAGTTCGGCCTAGCGTGCCCGGAACGGCCAGGGCGCCGCGCCGCATCCAGATCCTCGGGGTGCCGGTCGACGTCGTGTCGCCGGACGAGGCCCTGCGGCGCGCCTGGAGTCTGGCGGACCGGGCCGCGCCGGGGCGGCCGGCGCTCGTGTTCACCCCGAATCCGGAGCTGGTCATGCGTGCCCAGACCGACGCGCAGCTCCGCGCCGTCGCGGGCGAGGCGGATCTCTGCCTTCCGGACGGGGTCGGCGTCGTCTGGGCCGCACGGCGCGAGGGCGCCGGTATCGCCGGGCCCGTGCCCGGCGTCGAGTTCATGCACTCCCTCCTCGCGCGCGCGGCGGCCGAGGGGCGCTCGGTCTACCTTCTCGGCGCCCGTCCGGAGGTCGTGGCGGAGGCTGCGGCGCGCGCGCGCTCCCTCTTCCCCGGCCTGCGCGTCGCCGGGGCGGCGGACGGCTACTTCGCGGCGCGGGGCGGGGAGGCGGAGGCCGTTCGGGCGGTCGCCGCGAGCGGCGCGGAGCTGCTCTTCGTCGGCATGGGCGTTCCGGCGCAGGAGCTCTTCCTGGGCCGCCACCGCGGCGACCTGGGCGCCGTTCGCCTGGCGATGGGGGTCGGAGGCAGCTTCGACGTGCTGGCGGGCGTCCGCTTCCGCGCGCCGGCGGTCGTGCGGCGGGCGGGCCTCGAGTGGCTGTGGCGCCTGCTGCGCGAGCCGTGGCGCTGGCGACGCCAGCTCGCCCTGCCTCGATTCGTGGCGGCCGTCCTCCGGGCGGGCAGCGGAGGCAACGCGGGCGACCGGGCGCCGTGACCTGCAGCGGAGCCGGGCGGCCGGGGCGGGTTCAGGGGGCCAGGCCCAGGAGCAGTACCAACGCGCCGAGCAGGGGCCGCCCGGCCGCGCCGATTTCCAGGAGGACGGGCGTCGCGGGCCGGTGGCCCCGCGCCAGAGCGCCCCGCCCATGGCCCGCGGCCACGACGGGCGCCGGACCCGCCTCGCCGCGGAGCGCCCGCCGCCCTTCGTCCCAGGTGGCGGAGAACAGCTGCTGGCCCGCCAGGACACCGACCACCCGGCCCTCGTCGAGACGCACGGCGGCGTCGGCTCCGCCGATGCGGCCGCGCAGGCTGTGTTCGGCGTCGGCCGCGAGTTCCAACGGGACGCCCGGACCTCCGCCCCTGCGCACCCACCCCCGGACTCGGTCCCCCTCGGCGCGGAACCCGAAGGCCACGCCGGTCAACCGGCCCCCGACATGGCCGCGCACCTCCCCGTCGTCCCGAGCGTCCGCCGACACCGGGCGGGCCACGAGGCCATCGCCCAACCGCCCCGTGTAGGTCGCGGCCACCTCTCCGCCTTCCTTTCGCCCCGCACGGGCAGCTGCGTCCGGCCACCGCCGCCCCACCGCCTACCGACGCGCCGCCTGGCGCGGCAGGGGAACGAGGGTGCCGCGCCTCCGCCGGAACGGGTCTCCCAGGATCCAGCGCCCCGCGCCGGCGCACGCGAGGCCCACCGCCGCGCCTCCGAGGACGTCCGCCGGGAAGCTCACGCCCCCGTAGACGCCGGCCCACGACACGCCCAGGACGAGGAGGGCGATCGCGGCCGGGCCGGCGCCGGAGCCACGCGTCAGGAACGGGGCCGCCGCAAAGGCCGCCGCCACGCGGCCGGACGGGAACGAGAAGGGGGCACCGGGCCCGACCAGCGGCGTGACCCCGGGCACCGTCGCGGCCGGTCCGGGGCGCTGCACCAGGCCCGCCAGGCCCCAGACGGCGGCGGCGTGGGCGAGGAGCACGGCCAGGGCGCCCGTGAGCGCGATGCGGCGTCCCCGCCGCCCGCCACCCACGAACAGCAGCCCGAACACGACCAGCCAGCAGACGCCGCCGCCGGAGATCTGCAGCAGCGCGGTCGCGGCGGCGGCGGCCACCCTGTCCCCGGGATGCCGATACAGGGCCAGAAGCAGCGCGGCGTCGTGAGCCGCCAGCCAATGCACCGTGGAGCCCTCCGCGGACGGAAGGGTTCGGTCTCCCCGCCGCGCCGCCCTGCCTGGCCGCGGCGGCGGGCCGTGCCACCCCGGGGCCAGCCAGGGCGGCCGAGGGTGCGGATCACAGGGTGCAGATGCCTGGGGATGCGGCGAAATTGACGCTTGTTCCGCGGAGCACTATAATGCTGCGGGCGCCGGAAGGGCCTGGTAGACAAGGGCTTGGGCCGGGCACCCCGGGAGGCGGCGCGGGGTGGAGAAGTACCTGGATATCCTCGTCTTCACCCTGGCTGGCGCGGCCTTCCCGCTGATCGCGGTCGGGGGCGGCCTGATTCTCCGCCGCCGCTACCCCGACGTGGAGAAGGAGCGGGCATACGAAAGCGGCGAGCTTCCCATCGGGGATGCGCGCATTCCGTTTCACATCAGCTACTATGTGTTCGCGCTGGTGTTCCTGGTCTTCGACATCGAAAGCGTCTTCCTCTACCCGTGGGCCGTCATCTACCTTCACCTGAACCATGTGCTTGCCTTCCTGGAGATCGTCGTCTTCGTCGGCATCCTCCTCGCCGGCTGGCTGTATGCGTGGAAGAAGAAGGTGCTGTCGTGGATGTGAACGAGCCGGGCGGCGCGGGCCGGGAGGCTCCCCGCACCTGGCTGGGCACCGCGCCCGTCGACCTCGAGGGGCGGGCCGCGGAGATGCTGCCGCCCCTCGCGCAGCACCTGCCGGGCGTCTTCACCGGCACCGTCCAGTCCCTGGTCAACTGGGCCCGCTCCAACTCCCTGTGGTATATGACCTTCGGCATCGCGTGCTGCGCGATCGAGATGATGGCCACGGGCGGGCCCAAGTACGACTTCGACCGGTTCGGCATGGTCCCGCGGGCCTCCCCCCGGCAATCCGACCTGATGATCGTCGCCGGCACGGTCACGGAGAAGATGGCGCCTCGGGTGAAGCAGCTGTATGAGCAGATGTCCGAGCCACGCTGGGTGCTGGCGCTCGGCGGCTGTGCCAGCAACGGCGGACCCTACCACGAGGGATACAATGTCGTCGACGGCGTGGACAAGATCGTCCCCGTGGACATCTACGTGCCCGGATGCCCGCCCCGTCCGGAGGCGCTGCTGCATGGCATCATGCTCCTGCAGGAGAAGATCCTGCGGCTGCAGGGTCCCGGCGCGGCGGAACACGGCGCGCCTGCGGCGGCCGCGCGCTAGGCGGTGGGCCGATTCGATGCGACGCGGGGGGCGGCGACCCTGACGGCGGGCGAAGGCGGCGGTGCGGAGGCCGGGCCCGGGAATTCCCGGGCCCGGGCCAGGGCGGACCTTGCGGCCCTGAAGGCCCGGGCGCTGGCCCAGATGGGCGGCGTCTCCGGCCCGGCGGCGCCACCCCCGGCCGGCAGCCGCCCGACCGCGCCCCGGCAGCCCGCCCAGGCCCCCGGGGCCGCGCAGGCCGCGGCTCCGCCGGAGTTGCCGGACCCGCTCGAGGCGTTCGCCGCGGTCGCCGCGGCCCGGATCCCGTGCCTCGTCCGCGATCGGGAGACGGTGGGACTGCCCGCGTTCCGCGTGGACCGCGACGCCCTGCCGGACGTCTGCCGGCGGCTTCGCGATGCCGAGGGCTTGAGCCTGGACTATCTGGCGTGCTGCAGCGCCGTCGACTACGAGGACCGCATCGACGTCGTCTACCATTGCTACAGCGTCCGGCATCCGGGGCGCGGCCTGGCCCTGAAGGTCGCCGCCCCCAAGGAGCGCCCCGGGGCTGCCGACCCCGCGCTCCCGTGGCTGCCGAGCGTGACCGGCGTGTGGCCGGGCGCCGAGTGGCACGAGCGGGAGATCTTCGACCTATTCGGGGTGACGTTCCGCGGCCACCCCGACCTCCGGCGGATCCTGATGCCGGAAGGCTTTGACGGCGGGTACCCGCTGCGGAAGGATTATGTGGACCGGCGCGAGCAGCGCGAGCGCAAGGTGCGGCCTCGCTGACCCGAGCCCGGCGGCGGGCACGGGGGAGGCGCGTCTCCGCGGGGCGCGGCTCGGCCGTGCCGCCCGGGTGGGGGGGGAGCGGCAGTGGCGGACGACCGGGGGGCGTTCCCGCAGGCCCCGGCGCGAGGGGTGCGCAGCGGAGCGGCCATGGCGGGGCACCCGGGGACGGGCTCGGCCCCCGAACCGGTCCTCGATGGCGACGCGCCCCCGGAGGATGTCGGGCGCCGGCTGATGACCGTGAACGTCGGGCCCCAGCACCCGAGCACGCACGGGGTGCTGCGGCTCATCGTCACCCTGGACGGCGAAACGGTGGTGCGCGTGGTACCCGACATCGGGTACCTCCACCGCAATTTCGAAAAGATCGTCGAGGGATGGGCCTATCCCGGCATCGTGCCGTTCTCGGACCGCAATGACTATCTCAGCGCCATCAACAACGAGATCGCGGTGTGCCTCGCCGTGGAGCGGTTGGCGGACATCGAAATCCCACCGCGGGCCAGCTATCTGCGCGTGCTGTTTTCGGAACTGCAGCGCATCCTGAGCCACCTGCTGTTCTACGGCACCTTCGGCATGGACCTCGGAGCCTTCTCGCCGTTCATGTACGCGTTCCGCGAGCGCGAAGTGGCCTACACCCTGATGGAGAAGGCCACCGGCGCCCGGATGCTGTACGGCTACAACCGCATCGGCGGCCTGCGCAACGACGTGGGCGACGAGTGGCTGCGCGAGCTGGAGGGCTTCCTCGACTACGTGGAGGGACAGGCCTGGCCCGAGTATATGGGGCTGCTGATCGACAATGAGATCTACCGGGCCCGCACCATCGGGGTGGGGCGCATCACCCAGGAGCAGGCGATCGCATGGGGCGCCAGCGGACCCATGCTGCGCGCCACCGGGATACCGTGGGACCTGCGCAAGACGGCGCCCTACCTCTGCTACGACCGGCTTGAGTTCGACGTGCCGGTGGGGAAGAACGGCGACACCTACGACAGCGCGATGGTGCGCATGCTGGAGATCAAGGAGAGCATCCGCATCATCCGGCAGGTGCTGCGCGCGCTGCCGTCGGGCCCGGTGCTCGCCAAGGTGCGGCCCACCGTGCGGACGAAGCCCGGCGACTACTACAGCCGGGTCGAGTCCCCCCGCGGCGAGGTGGGGGTCTTCCTGGTGTCCGACGGGGGCCACAAGCCGTACCGCCTCAAGTGGCGCGCGCCGTCGTTCTGCCACCTGCAGATGGTGCCCCTGATGTGCGAGGGTTGGAAGATCGCGGACATGATCGCCGCGGTGGGCAGCCTCGATGTGGTCATGGGAGAGGTTGACCGGTGAGCATGGCTGCATCTGGGCGACCGGCGGCCCGCGGGGCGGTGGCGCGATGAACATCCTGCTGGCGGCGGCGCTCAAGGTCGTCGGCGTGTTGGTGTTCGTCATGGCGAACGCCTTCATGCTCATCTGGTTGGAGCGCAAGGTCTCGGGCTACATCCAGCGCCGGTACGGGCCGCTGCGCGTGGGCGGGCCGGCCGGCATCTACCAGTCGGCGGCGGACATCCTCAAGCTGCTGGCGAAGGAGGACTTCATGCCGGGCGGGGCCGACCGCTGGCTGTGGCTCCTCGCGCCGGTGGTCTCCATGGTGCCGGCCGTCCTCGTCTATCTCGTCCTGCCGATCGGGCGGACGTTCACCCTCCAGGACCTCGGCGTCGGTCTCGTCTTCTTTTCCTCCGTGACCTCGTTCACCCTCCTCGCGATCTTCATGGCGGGGTGGGGTAGCAACAACAAGTACTCGCTGCTCGGCGCCATGCGCGCGGGCGCGCAGCTCTTCAGCTACGAGGTCCCCCTGATCCTTTCCACGATCGGTGTCGTGCTCATCGCGGGCTCTCTGCGGCTGCAGACGATCGTCGCCGCGCAGACCCAGCACGGGTGGTTCTTCTTCGAGCAGATCGTGGGCTTCATCGTGTTCTTCATCGCCAGCATCGCCGAGCTCAACCGCACGCCGTTCGACCTGGCGGAGGGCGAGTCGGAGATCATCGCCGGGTACCACACCGAGTACAGCGGGATGCGCTGGGCGATGTTCATGCTGGCCGAATACAGCAATTTGTTCACCTCGTCGGCGCTCGGGGTCGCCCTGTTCTTCGGAGGCTGGCACGGGCCGTGGCTGCCGGGCTGGGTGTGGTTCCTGCTGAAGACGTACATCGTGGTCTTCGTGGGCATGTGGATCCGCTGGACCCTCCCGCGCATCCGGATCGACCAGCTCCTGGATCTCGGGTGGAAATTCCTCCTGCCCGTCTCGGTGGCCAACATTCTCGGAACCGCCCTTGTGCTGATGGTGAGGTGAGGCCGATGGGACTGTTCGATCGGGTCTGGAACGCGGCCAAGAGCATGGCGGTGGGGCACGCCATCACCATCCGCGAGATGTTCCACAGGCCGGTCACGGTGCGCTATCCGGAGGAGAAGCCCCCCTTCGAGCGCGGCAGCCGCAGCGTGCCCGTGCTCAAGGTGAACGAGGCCACGGGCCTCCTGAACTGCGTGGCGTGCGGGCTGTGCGAGCGGTCGTGCCCGCCCTCCTGCATCGAGATCGTGCAGGCGGTCGATGCCGCCGGCAAGAAGAAGCCATGGCCCGAGACCTTCGAGCTGGACCTGTCGCATTGCATGGTCTGCAACCTCTGCATCGAGGCCTGCCCGTTCGATGCCCTGGAGATGGCCGACGTCGTGGAGCTGTCCTCGTATCAGGTCCAGGACCTGATCTTCAGCAAGGATCAACTGACCGAGCTCTGGAAGACCAGCAAGGCCCTCCGCGTGGCCGGGGGCGAGCGCATTTGAACTGGCCCATGGTCGCCTTCCTGTTCCTCGCCGCGATGGTGCTGGTCTCGGCTTGGCGTGTGGCCACCACCCCGTCCATCACGCACGCGACGCTGTTCCTCGCGACGACCTTCGCCGGGGTGGCGGGCCTCTTCTTTCTGCTGCAGGCCGACTTCCTGGCGGCCGTGCAGCTCCTGATCTATGCCGGCGCGGTGATGGCGGTCGTGATCTTCGCCGTCATGCTCTCCGACATGCGCGACATCGAGCCTGTCCGGGGGCGCGGCCTCGCGGCGCAGGTCGCCTCGTCCCAGTTCGGCTGGCTTCCCCTGGCCGGCGCCACCGTGCTCTTCGTCCTGTTCATGCTCGTGTACGTGCACGCGGCGCCCGGGTGGCCCAAGACCCCGGTGGCTGCCGCCCCCGACTCCACGAGCTACATCGCCGGCGCGCTGTTCGGCAGCTATGCGCTGCCGTTCGAGGTCGCGTCGGTGCTGCTGCTGGCGGCGATGATCGGCGCGATCATCCTCACGCGCCAGGAGGGGGGGCGGCGGTCGTGAGCGGAGGGGCGGCCGCGCCCGCGGCGGTGGCCGCGGCCGGGGTGCCGCTGGTCGACTTCCTCGCGGTGGCGGCGGCGCTGTTCTGCATCGGCCTGTTCACGGCCCTGCGGCGCAGCAACGCCATCATGATCCTGATGGGCATCGAACTGATGCTCAACGCGGTCAACGTCAACCTGGTCGCGTTCTCCCGCTACCTGCCCCAAAACGGCGACCGTGGCCAGGCCTTCGCCGCCTTCGTCCTGGCGGTGGCGGCCGCCGAGGCCGCCGTTGGGCTGGCGCTGGCGATCATCGTCTCGAGGCGCCGCGGCGGCATCGACGTGGAAGGGATCGACCTCATGAAGGGGTGAGGGCGGGCCGGCGCGCACCTCGCACCGCGGGTGCGGGGGAAGCGCGCCGTGGCTTTTCCCGGCCGCATGACGGCGTCCGACCGCCCGCGTGGCGGAGAAGGCGGTGACCTCCGAGTTGCTCGACTTGGCTCCCCTGGTGCCCGCCCTCACCCTGGCGGCATACGTGCTCCACGTCTCGGTCGGCGGGCGCGCCGGATGGCGCACGGCGCTGTTCGGCATCGTGGCCATGGGCCTCGGCGCCCTGCTCTCGATCGGGATGCTGATCCAGACCGCCGGCGGCGCGACCTACCACGCGGCGATCCCCTGGCTGACGCTGGGGAGCTACCGGGTGATGATGGGTGTTCAGGTGGGCGCGTTGCAGGCGCTCATGCTGACCATGGTCACCGTCGTCTCCTGCCTCATCGAGGTGTACTCGATCGGCTACATGCACGGGGACGCGCGCTACAACCGCTTCTTCGCCAACGTGACGCTCTTCGTCACCGGCATGCTGACCGCCGTCATCGCCGACAACCTGATCCTCTTCTTCGCGGCCTGGGAGATCATGGGCCTCTGCTCCTACCTGCTCATCGGTCACTGGTATGAGGACCCGGCGAACTGCCGCGCCGCGATGAAGGCCTTCCTCGTGACCCGCATCGGGGACGTCGGGCTCCTCCTCGGCATCTGGTGGGCGTTCTCCCTGACGGGCACGTTCAGCTTCTCCGCCCTGCCCGCCGCGCTGCAGCACGCGGGCGCGTCGGGCGCCGCGCTCAACGGCATCGCGCTGCTGATCTTCCTGGGCGCGGTGGGGAAGTCCGCGCAGATTCCCCTGCAGATCTGGCTTCCCGACGCCATGGCGGGCCCGACCCCCATCAGCGCCCTGATTCACGCGGCCACGATGGTGGCGGCCGGGGTGTATCTGGTGGCGCGGACCTATGGGATCTTCCAGCTCGCGCCGAACGCCCTGTTCGTCGTCGCGCTCGTGGGCGCGCTGTCGGCGTTCATCCCCGCGACCATCGCCTGCGTGCAGACGGACATCAAGAAGACCCTGGCGTACTCGACCATCAGCCAGCTCGGGTACATGATGCTGTCGCTCGGCGTGGGCGCGATGGCGGCCGGAATCTTCCACCTCCTGATCCATGCCTTCTTCAAGGCGCTCCTGTTCCTCGGGTCGGGGAGCGTCATCCACGCCACCGGGACGCAGAACATGCACCGCATGGGCGGACTCCACCGCAAGCAGAAGGTCACGGCGGTCACCTTCGCCGTCGGCACCCTGGCGCTGGCGGCGATCTGGCCGTTTTCCGGATACTTCAGCAAGGACGCGATCCTGGCCGCCGCGTACGCCGCGCCCGACCGCTGGCTCTGGCTGCTCGGCACCCTGGGCGCCTTCCTGACGGCCTACTACATGACGCGGGCGTACTACCTGACGTTCCTCGGGGCGCCCCGGGATCCGGCGGTGCACGAACACGCCCACGAGTCCCCCGCGGTCATGACCGTGCCGCTCATCATCCTGGCCGTGCCCGCGGCCCTGCTCGGGTTCGCGGCCGTCCTCATCCGCCGCTGGCTGCGGGCGCCGGCCGTGCCGAACATCGGCCTCGTGGAGCACCTGCCCCTGCTCCTCGCCTTCGCCGGCGTGGCCGTCGGCCTCGTCGTCTACTCGGCGCCGCTGGCGACGCGGGCCCGCCTCCTGCGGTCGCCGCTCGTGCATGGGCCCTGGGTGCTGTTCCGCGAACTCTGGTACTTCGACCACGCGGCAGAGGCGGTCAAGTACGGGCTCGGGATCGCCCCGAGCTTCGCCGTGGGCGCGTTCGACCGGTATGTGGTGGACGGCCTCGTGGGGCTCGTGGGGCGGTTCTTCGTCTGGTTCGGCGGGCTGTGGCGCACCCTGTCCACCGGCAACGCCCAGGCTTACATGCTCACGCTGGCGGTGGCGGCCGTGCTCGGGCTGGTCGCCCTGCAGTGGATGGGGGGCCTGCGCCTTGGCTGAGAGCCCGGTGGGCGGACTGCTCCTCTCGCTCCTCGTCTTCGCGCCCCTCGCGGGCGCCGTGGTGGTCGCGCTGCTTCCGGCCGGGGCCGCGCGCGCGGTGCGCGCGGTCGCCACGGCGTTCTCCGCCGTGCCGGTCGTCCTCACCGCGGTCCTGCTCGCGACCTACCGCTACGCGGCGGGCGGCCTCCAGTTCGTCGCCCGCGCCGATTGGATCCCGGCCTGGCACGTGGAGTACTTCCTCGGGGCGGACGGCCTGAGCCTGGCGATGCTGGCGCTGGCCGCCGTCATCGGCCTGCTCGCCGTGGTCGCGTCCTACGGGATCGACCAACGGGTCAAGGAATACTTCGTCTGGTACCTGATCATGGAGGCGGGGGTGCTCGGCGTCTTCAGCGCCGAGGACCTGATCCTGTTTGTGGTCTTTTTCGACGTCGTCCTCGTCCCGATGTATTTCCTCATTGCGATCTGGGGCGGACCGCGGCGGGAGTATGCGGCGCTCAAGTTTCTGATCTACACGTTCAGCGGCAGCGTGATCATGCTGGTCGCGATCCTGGCCCTCTATTTCCTCACCGGGGCCTCCACGTTCGCCATCCCGTCGCTGGCGCCGCTCGTCTCCGAGGATATCGGACGCGGCACGCAGCTGCTGTTGTTCGCCGCGATCTTCCTGGGGTTCGCCATCAAACTGCCCATGGTGCCGTTCCACACCTGGCTGCCGGACGCCCACGTCGAGGCGCCGACCCCGATCTCGGTGGTGCTGGCCGCCGTCCTGCTCAAGATCGGCGGGTACGGGCTCCTGCGCATCGTCCTCCCGCTGCTGCCGGCCGCCGCCCACGCGGCGGCGCCGGCCCTTGCGGTCTTCGGCGTTGTGAACATCGTCTACGCGGCCCTGGCCGCCATGGCGCAGGCCGACTTCAAAAGACTGGTCGCCTACTCGTCGGTGAGCCACATGGGATTCGTGCTGCTCGGCGTGGCCGTGGCCACGCCGCTCGGCATCGACGGCGCCATCTTCGTCATGGTCAGCCACGGCCTGATCTCGGCCATGCTGTTCCTGATGGTCGGCGTGTTCTACGACCGCTGCCACACGCGGGACCTCGGGCGCCTCGGCGGCATGTATACGACGCTGCCGCTCGCGGCCGTCATCCTGGCCTTCGCGGCGCTGGCGAACCTCGGGCTGCCGTCCCTCTCGGGGTTCGTGGGCGAGTTCTTCACGCTCGCGGGCGTGTTCGCAACCCACCGGCCGGTGGCGTTCTTCGCCGCGGCCGGCCTGGTGCTGGTCGCCGCGTTCAACCTGGTGCTCCTGCGCCGCGTGGTCATGGGCCCGCGGCGCCCGGAGTGGCGCGACCTGGTACCCATGAAGGTGCGCGAGGTGGTCACGCTGGCGCCCCTGATGGGCGGCGTGGTCCTGCTCGGGGTCGCGCCCGCGGTGCTCATGAACCTGATCAACGGACCGGCCGCCCAGATCGCGGCCCGGCTGGGGGGCGGATGAGCCCGTGGACTGGAGCGCCGTCTGGCCGGAGATCATCATGGCGGGTGCCGGCACCGTGCTCGTGGCGGCGGATCCGTTCGCCCGCTCCCGGGCCGCCCAACTCGTGTGCGTGTGGTTGGCGATGGCCGCTTGCGTCGCGGCCGGCGTCGCCGCGCTCCTCCTCCCCCGGCAGGGCGACGTCGTCCTGCGCGGCATGGTCGTCCTCGACGGGCTGACGCTGTATTTCCGGCTCCTGTTCCTCGCGGCGGCGTTGCTCGTCGTCCTGTTCTCGCTGGACTTCATCTCCGCCCGCGGCAAGGACCTTGTGGAGTTCGTCGCGCTGATCCTCTTCGCCACCACGGGCGCGATGGTCCTGGCCGCGTCCGCGGACGTGGTCAGCCTCTGGGTCGGTCTGGAACTGCTCTCCGTCTCCTCGTACATCCTGGCGGCGTTCCTGCGCGACGAGCCACGCGGCCACGAGGCGGGGCTCAAGTACCTGCTCAACGGCGCGCTGGCGTCGTCCATCCTGCTCTTCGGCATCTCGCTGCTCTATGGGCTGACGGGGCAGACCAGCCTGTCCGGGATCGCGGCGGGTCTGCCCGGGGCGGTGGCGGCCGCGTACGGCGGGGTCGTCTGGCTCGCCCTGGGCCTCTGCCTGGCCGGGCTCGCCTTCAAAATCGCGGCCGCGCCGTTCCATCTCTGGGCTCCGGACGCGTATGAGGGTGCGCCGACCCCGGTCACCGGGTACCTCATGGTCGTGGCCGAAACCGCGGGCTTCGCCGCCATCCTGCGCCTGGTCAGCACGGCGATGGCCCCCCTGTCGCCCGAGTGGCGCCTGTGGCTGGCGGTCCTCGCGGCCGTGACGATGACGGTCGGCAACGTGACGGCGCTTTGGCAGAAGAACCTCAAGCGCATGCTCGCCTATTCCTCGGTCGCGCAGGTCGGATACATCCTGGCCGGCGTGGCGGCGGCCTCCCCCAGCGGGGTCGGCGGAACGCTGTTCTATCTGCTCGCCTATCTCTTCACGACGCTGGGCGCCTTCGCGGTCGTCGTCGCCCTCTCGGCACGGGCCCGGGGCGAGATGATCTCCGACTATGCGGGCCTCGGCCGCCGCGCGCCGGTCCTGGCCGCCCTCCTCACCTTCTTCCTCGCCTCGTACGTCGGCATCCCGGGCTCGGCCGGCTTCATGGGCAAGCTTGGGCTCATCGGCGCCGCGGTGGACGGGCACCTGGCATGGGTCGCGGTGGCGATCGCGGTCAACAGCGCCGTGTCGGTCGGGTATTACTGGTCGGTGGCCCGGACGATGTGGATCGACCCCGCGCCGCCGGAGTCCGGTCCCATCGTCGCGTCGGGCCCGACCGGCCTTTCGCTCGCGGTCTCCGCCGCCGGCTGCCTCTGCCTGGGCGTCCTGCCCCAGATCTTCTTCGCCGTGTCCGGCTGGGCCGGGTCCGGGGTCGGTCGGTAGGGCAGGGTGCCGAGCCCGCCGTCCCCGCGCGTCCACTTTTTTTTCATCGACACCGGAAGGACAAGCCACGGCCGCCGGGAAGCAACGGCCGGGGATACCACATGTGGTGGCTTATCCACACGCAGAGCACAAGCGGTGGACGTTTCTGTGGATAACCCCGGACCGGAGGGGCGCGCGTGCGCTGTCCGTTCTGCGGACGCGACGACAGCAAGGTGCTGGACTCCCGACCGACGGACGACGGCGCGGTCATCCGGCGCCGCCGCGAGTGCGCCGGATGCGGGGAGCGGTTCACGACCTATGAAAAGGTCGAGGCGCTGCCGTTCCTGGTCGTGAAGAAGGACGGCCGGCGGGAGGCCTGGAGCCCGGAGAAGGTCCTGCGGGGATTGCTCACGGCCTGCGAGAAGCGCCCGGTGGAGGTCGGGGTCCTGGAACGACTCGTGAGCGAAGTGGAGCGGGAGCTGCGAACGAGGTTCGACCGGGAGGTGCCTTCGCGCGAGATCGGGGAGCTGGTCACCGACCGCCTCCGGGCGATCGACCAGGTCGCCTACGTCCGGTTCGCCTCGGTGTACCGTCAGTTTCAGGATGTGCGGCGCTTCAAGGAGGAACTGGAGCGCCTGCTCGCGGGCGGCGGGACGCTGACCGTTCCGGCCGCGACCGATGCGTCGCCGCGGCGCGAAGCCGGCCGGCGGGGCCGCCCACCCGCGGGAGACGCGACGCCGCCGGCGGGATAGGTCGGTGCGTGTTCGACAAAGTGACCGCGGGGAGGGGCGGCCCGTGACGCCACAGGAGGGTGGGGCGGCTTTCGCGGCCGGGAGCGCTCGGGGGGCGTGCCTGCCGCCGGATCAGCGCCTGCTGACCCCCGACGGATATGTCGCCGTCGCCGCCATCGATGTGCGGGACCGGGTGATCACCGGCCAGGGGCGCGCCCGCCTCGTGCTGGGGCTCGACTGCCGGCCGTCCGCGGGCTCGCTGTGCCGGCTGCGCACCGGGCGGGGCCATGTGCTGCGCGTGGCGGGTGGCCAGCCCGTGCTGGCGCGCCGCCAGGAAGGCGTGGCCGAGTGGGTGCCCGCGGCGGCCCTCCACCCCGGCGACCTGGCCGCCGTGTTTGGCCTTCATTTGCTGCCGGCGTTCGCCCGGGGCGGTCCGGGCCCAGAGGCGCCCTCCGCGGGCGGACGTGGCGGCCCCCTGGTGGCGATGCGTCGTGAGGTGATCCCGTGCCAGGCGGTGGACTGGGAGACGGTGGCCACCGCGGACATCGTCCCCTACCGCGGCCCGGCCTACCGGGTGGAGATCGAAGAGGATCACTCGTTCGTGTCCGAAGGGTGGATCGTCGCGGAGTTCGGCGCCGGCTGACGCGAGACGGTCCGCTGGGCCGGCCGGGATGCTCTGCGGGGAGGCGGGCGGAAGGTGCAGACGGCGGCGTACACGGCCCGGGACTGCGGGCTGGATAACGACCTTTCATGGAAGATCTTCCTGGACCGGTACACGCGCAAGGATCTGCAGCGCCGCTTCGAAGAAGGCGACGTCGCCATCGTGCTGACGGGCGACGATCCGAAGTGGCCCAAGAAGGAGATCGCCCGGGTCGACGGTGTCCACGGCGACCGCCTGGCCCTGCTGCTCCTCACCGGAGAGGACGCGGGCACCACGCTGGAGGCGCCGCGCGTCCGGTGCGACCGGCCGATCGAGCGCACGGTGCGCGAGGTTGCGGAACGCGTGGCGGCGGCGATCGCCGAGGTGGAGGAACCGCCCGCCCGCGCCGCCCGCGCGGCGGAGTTCGCCGAGGAGATCGCCGCCCTGCGCCTCGTGCCCGGGGGCCGCGTGTGGGCCGGCGCCGGGTCGGGCGTCCCCCTGACCCTGTTCAACTGCTACGTGCTGCCCAACCCGAAGGACTCGCGCCAGGGCATCATCCTCACCCTGGGCGCGATGATCGAGATCATGGCCCGGGGGGGCGGCGTGGGGATCAACGTCTCGACGCTCCGCCCGCACCGCGCGCCCGTACGCGGCGTCAACGGGCGTTCCTCGGGCGCGGTCTCCTGGATGGATCTGTACTCGAGGGCCACCGGCCTGGTCGAGCAGGGCGGGTCGCGCCGCGGCGCCCTGATGCTCCAGCTGGAAGTCTGGCATCCCGACGTCTGGCGCTTCATCGACGTGAAGAAGACGGCCGGCATGGTGGAAAACGCGAACATCAGCCTGAGGGTCTCGGACGCCTTCATGCGCGCGGTGCAGGAGGACCGGTCGTGGGACCTCGTCTTCCCCGACACCGACGACCCCGCCTACGACGAGGACTGGAACGGCGACATCGATGCCTGGCGGGCCGCCGGCCACCGCGCCGTGGTCTACGACACCGTGCCGGCGCGGCGCCTCTGGGCGGCGATCACGGACTCCGCATGGCAGTGCGCGGAGCCCGGGATCGTGTTCTCCGACCGCCACGAGCAGGACAGCAACTCGTGGTACTTCAACCCCCTGATCTGCACGAACCCCTGCGTGGCCGGAGACACCCTGGTGCACACCAGGGGCGGCCTGCGGCGGGCCGCCGAGCTCTGGGCGAGCCAGGACGTGCCGGACGTCCTCACCGACGGGCGCTTCCAGGCGCCGCCCTTCTCGGGCGCCTCGGCCATCTTCCGCACCGGCTTCCGCCCGGTGGTCCGCGTGCGCACGCGGGAGGGCTACGAGGTCCGCGTCACGCCCGATCACCGGCTGTTCAGCGACGAGCGCGGCTGGGTCGCCGCCGCCGAGCTCCGGGTGGGCGAAGCCATCCGCGTGGCCGACCGCGGCGGCGGGTTTGGCACGGCGGGCACCCGGGAAGAGGGGCACGTCCTCGGGTGGCTGGTCGGCGACGCGCACTTCACGCGCGAGCGCGCGGTCCTGACGTTCTACGGCGAGGAGCGCCGAGAGCTCGCGGGCGCGTTCGCCGATGCGGTCAACCGGGTCATCCGCCCGGGCCGCGTCCGTTCCTACGCCCCGGTCGGCCTGGTGGAGGTCCCCGAGCGCGGCCTGGTCACGATCGCCTCCGCCCGCCTGCGCGAGTTCGCGCTCGCCCGCGGCGTCACCGTGGGGTCGCGGCCGCGGTTGCCCGAGGTGATCTGGACGGGGAGCCGGCAGCTCCAGGCCGGCTTCCTCCAAGCGCTCTTCGAGGCCGACGGCTATGTGGAGCCGGGCCCCGGCGCGCGCGCGGGGGTGCGGCTGTCGGCGTCCGCGCGGGAGCTCGCCGTCGACGTCCAGCGGCTCCTGCTGAACTTCGGCGTCTTCTCGCGCCTCCAGCGGGAACGCGCCGGCGAGGACGGCGGGCACCGCGCGGTGCGGCTGCACGTCCGCACCCCGCGTTATCAACTGGTGGTCTCCGGGGCCGGCGTCGGGCGGTTCGCGGACGAGATCGGCTTCCTCGGGGAGCGCAAGCGCGCCGACCTGGAGGCTTATCTCCGCGCCTTTGCGCGCGGACCCTATCGCCAGCGTTTCCTCGCCCACGTGGAGGCCGTGGAGGAAGACGGCGCCGAGTGGGTCTACGACCTGACGGAGCCGGTCACGCACTCGTTCGTGGCCAACGGCTTCGTCGTGCACAACTGCGCGGAGCAGCCGCTGCCCGCCTGGGGCGTGTGCACCCTTGGGCACGTCAACCTCTCCCGCATGGTCAGCGGGGACGGGCGCGACGTCGACTGGGCGGCTCTCCGCCGCACCGTCCGCGCGGGCGTGCGCTTCCTGGACGACGTGGTCAGCGCGACGCCGTACTTCTTCGAGGAGAACCGGCAGAACCAGATGCGCGAGCGCCGCATCGGGCTGGGTACGCTCGGGCTCGCCGAGCTCATGATCCGCCTGGGCCTTCGCTACGGTGCGCCGGAGAGCGAGCCGTTCCTCGATCGCCTCTTCTCGTTCATCCGGGACGAGGCGTACCTCGCCAGCGCGGAACTGGCGGTGGAGAAGGGGCCCTTCCCGGCCTTCGACGCCGCCCGCTACCTGGACTCCGGCTTCTGCCGCCGCCTTCCCGAGCCCGTCCGCGAGGCCATCCGCCAAGGCGGCATCCGCAACGTCACCCTGCTCACGCAGGCGCCGACCGGCACGACCGGCACCATGGTCAACACGAGCACCGGCATCGAGCCGTTCTTCTCGTTCAAGTTCTTCCGCCAATCCCGCCTGGGCTACGACGAGCAGTGGGTGCCGCTCGCGGCCGCGTGGCTCGAGGCCCATCCCGGCCAGGACCTGCCGCCGCACTTTGTGTCCGCCATGCAGCTGGCGCCGGAGGAGCACATCCGCGTCCAGGCGGCGGTGCAGCGGCACACCGACAGCAGCATCAGCAAGACCGCAAACGCCCCCCATGCCTACACCAGGGAGCAGACGCGCGAGCTCTACATGCTCGCGTACGAGAGCGGATGCAAGGGGGTCACGATCTACCGGGACGGCAGCCGCTACGAGCAGGTGCTGCACGACGCTTCGAGCGCGGCCGCCGCACCGGAGGCGGCGGACCGGGCGGACGGCGGGGCCCC
>JAJYVV010000260.1 GCA_021791815.1 Bacillota bacterium
CGCACCAACGGCGACTTCGACCGCTACTGGCGCTTTCACCTCGCCCAGGAACAGCAGCGCGTTCAGGCCTCCCGCTTCCTCGGCGGGCTCATCCCCGGCTCATCCTGAGCCCCCCATCCCCCTCTGTCCCCCCGCTCACGCCGCCACCCCTGCCAACGCTCTCATCACGGCAGCCACATTCTACCATGTGCCTCAACCGGCCGCTACTCCAAAGGAACTGCTCCCATCCTCATTCGCCAGGAACTCGGGGAGGGTGGTGTCCCGATGGGCGCGCAAACGAGCGACGGCGCGGCGCAGGGCGTCCAGCCGGCTCACGATCGCGTCGCGGCGATACGGCTCGTTCACCTTCCGAGGATGTCCTCCAAGAGGTATTGTTCGCGCACCCGGCGGAGCAGGCGGCCTTCGCCGGCGATCGCGAAGCTCAGTACCGGCGGGGCGGTCGCGATGTCAACGACGTCCACGGTGCGCCGGCACAGCCTCGTCAGGTCGGCGGCAGCCTCGAACTGCACCGCCCCATCGACGTCGCTGCCGGGGCGCGCATCGCCGCGCGCGTGCGACCCGAACAGAAGCGCCAGCCGCACGTCCGCCCGGCGCACGAAGTACGCTGCGAGCGCGTGCTCCATGAAGGACGAACACCTCCCCGACGCCACGACCGGCCTTCAGACTACCACGACCGCCGGGCGCCGGTGGGCCGCCCACTCCGCCAGCCTCCGCAGCGGCCTACCGTCCAGCGGGAAGGAGGCGGGAGCGGCCGGGCCCCGCGGGCGGAGCCCCCGATCCTCGGGGCATCCCGTCAGAATGCGGCTTTCCGGGCGATCAGCGTATCCATGGCGTGGCTGTGCGGGATGCCTCCCGAGCGGCAGGGGAAGATCTCCTCCTCGAAGTGGAGCACCTCCCAGTCCCAGTAGTGACCCAAAAGCTCCCCGGATCTGTAGAAGTACTCGTCTGGCCCGTAGTCCGGCGGCGGCGGGATGAATGGTTTTTCGACGAATACATTGAAGGCGTGGACCCCCCCAACCTCCGTGAACGCCTTGTAGTTGGCGAAGACCTCCGCCCGCAGTTCGAGCGGCAGGTGGTGGCACGTGCCGCTTGAGTACACGAGGCGGAACGGCTCCGCCAGGCGGTAGGACAGGATGCTGGCCGAGCGGGTCGATACAGGCAGGCCTTCCGCGTCCGCCCACGCCTGCGCCTTCCGCAGCCCCGGGCGGGACACGTCCAGGGCGACGACGTCGAACCCGTGTCGCGCCAGCGCGACGGCGTCCCGCCCCTCGCCGCAGCCCAGGTCGATGGCCCGCGCCCCCCGCGCGAGGTCCGACGGCAGCGCGGCGCACACACGCCGGCATAGGTCGTTCGGTTCCCGGCCCCAGTAGAATTCGGGACGCCCATACGCCTCATCCATCGCCGACCGCGTCACCAGCCGCGCGGAGGCCGCGTCGTCCGTGCGGCCGGAGTCGGTCCCTGTCCCACCCAACGAACGAAAACCCCCCGTGTGCGACCCGCTCGGGTGGGGACGCCCCGGCCCGCGCCCGTCCACCCGTGGTCCCATCCCGCTCGGGCGCGGCCCTTCCGCTTCGTGGGGGCGTCAGGCCACCTCCACGCGCAGCCGGCTGCCGCGTCCCCCGGGCTCGGCCGGCTCCACGACCACCCGCCGCGCCAACCGCGCCCGCACCTCGGGCACGTGGCTGATCACCCCGATGTGCACGCTCTCGGCCTCCAGCCGCTCCAACGCGCCCATCGCGGTGTCCAGCGCCTCCGGATCCAGGGTCCCGAAGCCCTCGTCCAGGAAGAAGAACCGCAGCGGATACCGCCCGCGGAGCTGGATCTGTCCTGAGAGCGCGAGCGCGAGCGCCAGAGACGTGAGGAACGTCTCGCCCCCCGACAGCGTCGAGACCGGCCGCCGCGCCCCGCCGTTCCAATCGTCCCGGATGCGGAACCCGCCCGCCGCGTCCACCTCCAGGGCGTACCGGAAGTGCGTGAGCTGGCCCAGGCGCGCCGACGCCTCCCGCGCCACCGCCCGCAGTTGCTCCTCGGCGACGAACTCCACGAACGCCCCGCCGCGCAGCACCCCCTGCAGGTCGGCGAGCGCGTCCCGCTCCGCTTCGCGGGCGGCCCGCACCCGTTCGAGCTCCGCCCAGCGCACGTGCCGTTCCCGGAGCGTCGCGAGCGCCTCCCGCGCCACGCCGAGGGCCTCCTGGGCATGGTCCGCCGCCGCTTGGGCCGCCTCCAGGCGGGCCCGCAGCGCCTCCCACTCGGATGCCGCCAGCGTGCGGCCGGCGAGGAGCCGCTCCAGCCGGGTGCGCTCCGCCGCCAGGCGGTCCCGTTCGCGGCCGTGCTCCTCCACGCGCCGTCGCAAGGCCGCGACGGCCTCCGGGGCGCGCAGCGCGGCGGTCGCGGCGCCCTCCGTCTCGAAGCCCGCGGCGGCGAGGCCGGCGGCAGCCCGCGCGCATGCGGCCTCCGCCTGACGCTCCGCGGACGCCCGCTCGGCCCTCGCCGCCCCGTCGGCCGTTCGCGCCTCCACCAGCGCGGCCTCGGCGGTCTGGGCCGCCGCCGCCGCCCGGTCGTCGGCGTCCGCCAGGCCGGCCAGTTCGGCCTCGACCGCCCGCAGCTGCTCGGCCGCCGGCGCCCGTCCGTCCGGGCCCTCCACCGGCGCCCCGGCAGCCCGGGCCAACTCGGCGGCGAGCCCGGCCTCGGCCGCCGCGGCGTCGCGTTCCGCGTCGCGGCGTTCCATGGCCTCGGCCCGGGTCGCGGCCTCGGCCGCCCGGGCGGCCTCCGACTCCGGCCCGGCGGCCTCGGCCCCGGCGCCCAGGCTCCGCAGGCGGACCATCCAGGCTTCGGTCTCGCGGTCGCGCCGCGCCACGTCGTCCCGGCGGGAAGCGATCTCCTCGTCGGCCCACCCGCCGCGGACCGCCTCGAGGGCGGCCGCGGCCGACGCCTCGAGGCCGGCGGCCCGCCCGGCCGCGTCGCGGGCCGCGCCGGCCGCGCTGCGGGCCCCGGCCGCCTCGCGGCCGCGGTCCGCCGAGGCCCCCTGGGTGCGGAGCACGGCCTGCAGCGCGTCTCCGTAGCGCGCCTCGCCCTCGGCGCGCGCGGCGTCCCATGCGGCCTGGGCGGCTTGGGCCCGCGCCAGCGCGGCGTCTTCCTCCTGCAGGTAGGGGTCCAGCGCCTCGGGCGGCAGGGCGCGCGCGGACGCCGGCAGCGGTTCGGTCCGGCGGGCGAGTTCGCCGCGCGCCGCGGCCAGGGCTTCCCGCGCGCGATCC
>JAJYVV010000261.1 GCA_021791815.1 Bacillota bacterium
CTGGTCGACCGCGCCCGCAGCTCGGGGTCGGGACCCTCGTGCGCCGGCGGCACGGCCTGCGCCGACCTCGACGCTCCGCTTGCCTGCGCTCCCACCAGCACCCCGTTCCGGCTTCCGGTCTCGCTCAGCTGTTCGCCTTTCCCTCCCCCGCCCTTGGAGTCTCCATTAGTGTCGTTCCCTGTCCCACTCCACTATGGCAGACAGGGTGCAGCGGCCGCCCCCGGCCCTTCTCTGCAGTTCTCTGCCGTCCTGACGTACCTTGCCGTTTCGCCATGGACCGCCTTACCGTGTGAAAGCAGCCAACGCACCGTCGGCAAGCGGGGTTGGCCCGCATGCCCCGGGGCGCCCGTGCCGCAAAGCTCAACAGGTCACGCCGGGAGGTCATGCGGATGGGGCCCGCGGAGGAGACACGGCATGCACCATACCGGCACATCTCCAGGGTCATAGCAGCGCCTGGGAGCGCGGAGGCCTCACGCCGCGCGCCGCCGGGCCCGCACGGCCACGAACGCCGTCCGGCTGGCCCACGACCGTCGCGCCACCTCGGCCACACCCGCCACCAGGGCGCCCCCCGCCGCGGCGGCCACCACGGCGGCCCACGCCGCTGGGCCCAGCGGGGTGAACCCGAAGAGCGCGCGGGCCGCCGGCACATACACGGCGCCGAGCAGCACGGCCAGCGAACTCGCCGTCGCCATCTGCAGCGCCCGGTTCCCCCGGAAGCCCACCTCGAGGATGCTGCGGCGTTCCGTCCGCGCGTCGAACGCGTGCAGCAGCTGGCTGAGCACCAACGTGCAGGTCGCCGCGGTCCGCGCGGCGGGCACGCCCGCGCCGCCGGCCTGCATCGCGACGAACACGCCCAGCGACAGCGCGCCGATGAGCACCCCCCGCGTCACGATGCGCTTCCCCAGCCCGCCCGCGAAGACGCTTTCCCGCGGCGGGCGCGGCGGTCGCCGCATCAGGTCCGGGGCCGGCGGGTCGAGCCCCAGGGCGAGCGCCGGGAGGCCGTCCGTGACGAGGTTCACCAGGAGCAGCTGCAGCGGCAGGAGGGGCAGGGGCAGCCCCAGCAGCGCGCCCACGAGCATCACCAGCACCTCGCCGGTGTTGCACGCGAGCAGGTAGCGGATGAACTTGCGGATGTTGTCGTAGATGGCGCGGCCCTCCTCGATCGCCGCCACGATGGTCGCGAAGTTGTCGTCCGTGAGGATGAGCGCGCTGGCCTCCCGCGTGACGTCGGTGCCGGTGCGCCCCATGGCGATCCCGATGTCGGCCTCCTTGACGGCCGGGGCGTCGTTCACGCCGTCGCCCGTCATGGCCACCACGTGCCCCCGGGCGCGCAGGGCCCGGACGATGCGCAGCTTCTGCGCGGGGGAAACCCGCGCATAGACGCTGGTCCGCAAGGCCAGGTCCCCCAGGGCGCGGTCCGACAGGGCGGCGATCTCGGCCCCGGTGGCCACGTGCCCGCCTGTCCCGAGCAGCCCGATGCGTTCGGCGATCGCCCGGGCCGTGCTGGCGTGGTCGCCTGTGATCATGACGGCGCGGATGCCCGCCTGGTGGCAGCGGCGCACGGCCGCGGGCACCTCGGGCCGCGGCGGGTCCCACATGCCGACGAGGCCGCACAGGGTCAGGTCCGACTCCAGCACCTCGGGATCGCCCGACCAGCCCGGCGGCAGGGGCCGCTCCGCCAGGGCCAGGACGCGCAGGGCGGAGCCGGCCATCCGCTCCGCGTCGGCGCGGAGCCGGGCCGCGTGGCGGGCGTCGCAGGGCTGCCGGCCCGCCGGCCCCAGCACCCAGGCCGAGCGCGCGAGCAGCTCCTCCAGGGCGCCCTTGACGAGGACCCTCGGGCCCTCGGGCCCGTCGACGACGACGGACATGCGCCGGCGCTCCGACTCGAAGGGCACCTCGGAGCGCCGCGGGTGGGACGCCCAGAGGGTCCGGGGCGAGACGCCCGCAGCGACGGCGAAGTCGCCGAGGGCCACCTCCGTGGGGTCGGCGCCCGGCGCGTTGCGGTCGGCGGCCGCGTTGTTGCAGAGCGCCGCGATCTCCACGCAGGCGCGCAGGGCCTGGGCCCCCGGGCCCGGCCCGTCTTCGGGAGCGATCCCGTCGGGCTCGACGCGGTAGCGGCGCCCGGCGGCGGACACCGACTGCACGGCCATCAGGTTCTGGGTCAGGGTCCCGGTCTTGTCGGCGCAGACGACGGTCGCGCAGCCCAGGGTCTCGACGGCGGGGAGCCGGCGTACCACCGCGTTCCGGGCGATCATGCGCTGGACCCCCAGGGCGAGGGCGATCGTGACGATGGCCGGGAGCCCCTCGGGGATGGCGGCCACCGCCAGGCTCACGCCCGCGAGGAACATCCGGTAGGGGGGCTCGCCCTGGAGGACGCCCACCGTGACCACGAGCAGGGAGATCGCGAGGCAGCCGATCACCAGCCACCGCCCCAGGCCGTCCAACCGCCGCTGCAGGGGCGTGAGGCCCTCCTCCGCATCGAGGATCAGCCCGGCGATGCGGCCGACCTCCGTGTCCATGCCCGTCGCGAACACGACGGCCCTGCCGCGGCCCCGCACGATGTGGCTGCCCTGGTGGACGACGTTGCCGCACTCCGCCGGCGGCAGGTCCGCAGGCGCCCCGGGCGCCGCCGCGACGTCCTTGGCGACCGGGCGGGACTCACCGGTCAGGGCCGACTCCTCGGCCGCGAGGGATGCGGCCTGCAGCAGGCGGCAGTCGGCGCAGACCCGGTCCCCGGCCTCCAGCAGCAGGACGTCTCCGGGCACCACGCGCTCCGCGGGCAGCCGGACCTCCCTGCCGTCCCGCAGGGCGCGGGCGCTGGGCGCACTGAGGCGCCGCAGGGCGTCCAGGGACCGCTCCGCCCGCCGTTCCTGCACGAACCCGAGGATGGCGTTGGTCACCACGATGACCAGGACCGCGCAGCCGTCCGGGTATTCGCGGAGCAGGAACGAGCACGCGGCGGCGCCGAGCAGCACGAGGGCCATGAAGTCGTCGAACTGGGCGAGCAGGCGGCGCCACGCGGGCCAGGGAGGCGCCTGCGCCAGGCGGTTCCAGCCGTGCAGTTCGAGGCGGGCGTCGGCGTCCGCGGTGCGGAGACCCCGGGCCGCGTCGCTGCCCAGGCTTGCGCAGGCCTCCTCCGGTGTCAGCCGGTGGTAGGCGACGCGCGCCGCCCGCGGCGCGGCGGCCCGTCGGGAGGGGGGCTCGGCTGGGCGGCGCGACGGCACCCCCGCGGCCGGCCGGGG
>JAJYVV010000070.1 GCA_021791815.1 Bacillota bacterium
AGGCGCGCCGCCAGCCACGGGGCCGCCGGGACAGGGAAGAGGGCGGCCATCGCCGCCGCGACCGGGCCGGCGGCGGGCGCCTGGGCGCGGTAGGCGGCATTGGCCTCCAGGTCGCCGGCGCTCCGCGCGCCGTCGGCGGGGAGCTTGGCCGCAACGTGCAGGCCGGCCGCCAGACCGAAGGCGACGTACGCATACTCCCCGGGGTCTCCAGCAGGGCGGCCAGGTCCAGGGCGGAGCGGCCCGCCGGGTCCCCGAAGACGAAGCCACCGTGGGAGATCGGCAGGTCCGGGCGGCGCGTCAGGGCAGCCGGAAGGCGTCGGGGTGCGGCTTCACCGGCCGGAACATGAAGATGGGACGGCGCAGCCGGCCGCTGCCCTCCACCGGGCGGCACAGCCCCAGCCACCGCTCGTACACCGCCCGGGCGGCCGCCGTGTCCACCTCGATCTCGCCGTAAGCCGCCGGATCCGGCGCCCGCCGCACGTGCACCTTCTGGTGCCAGCAGTGCTGGCCGCTGATCGGGTCGGGCTGCACGGGAAAGATCAGGTTCTGGTGGACGCCGCCGTCGCTCCACCAGATGCGCGACGAGTCCGGGTCCGGGCTGGCGAAGGGCCGCACGCCGTGCACGAGGCGCAGCGCCCAGCGGCTGCCGCTGCGCTCGAGGCGCACCAGGGACGAGTTCCACCGCTCCGGACCGTGCTCTTCCTGCAGCCGCCAGCGACCCAGATGGTGGCTGCACGCGATGACCCCCGGGTGGATGGCGTCGGTCACCCAGGCGCGGTCGACGAAGCGGCCGATCTCCGTCGCCACCTCGACGAGGTCCCCGGTCTCGACGCCGAGGCCCGCCGCGTCGTCGGGGTGGATCCAGACCGGGTTGATGTGCGAGATCTCATACAGCCACTTGGCGCCGTTGGTGCGGGTGTGGATGAGGGTCGGGAGCCGGAACGTCGGCAGGAGCGCGAACTCGCCTTCCCCGCGGCGGAGGCCGCTCCAGTGCACCTGGCTCACCAGGTGCGGCATGGCGGCGCGCTGCGCCTCGTCCCGCGGATAGATGGGGATCGCATACTCCGGCCAGTCCCACGCGCGGAGGGTGCGGCTGAAGAACTCGATCCGCCCCGACGGCGTGGGGAAGCCCTCCACCACGCGGCCGTCCTCCAGCACCACCCCGACCCGGACGCGCCCGGAGGCGTCGCGGAACGGCCCCGGAAGGGGCCGGCGATTCACGCGCGGCGGCGCCGCGGCGGCCCAGGCCGCGCCGCCCTCGACCACCGCGGCGCGCAGCACCTCCTCCGCCACCGGCCGCTCGTGCTGGCGGTAGACGTCCAGCGTGACGCAGAACGCCCCGCGGCGCCGCATGTATTCCAGGGGCGTGCAGCCGGCCTCGGCGGCCGCCTCCGGCAATCCGGGCACCGAGCGCTCGAAGATGTGGGTGTAGTACTCGTCCACGGTGATCGGCCGCTCGGGGTCCGCCGGCGAGGCGAAGTGCCGGCGGATGCCGAGGCTCCCGTCCGGATCGATCCGCCAGGACAGCTCGATCCAGAACTCGTTCTCCTCCCAGACCTCGCCCGGGTTGGCCTCGTAGCCGCGGGCGAAGCGCTCGCCCCGCGATTCGCGGAACACCCGCTCCACCGGCTGGCGGAAGCCGATCCACTGCGCGGCGTGCGTCTCGTAGCTGTGCAGGTCGTGCCGCTCGGGTCCGAGCCCCATGGGCAGGACGTAGTCCGCGAACAGGGCCGTCTCGCTCCACACCGGCGTCAGGGCGACGTGGAGGCCGATGCGGTCCGGATCGCGCAGCATCTCGATCCAGGAGAACCCGTCGGGGTTCGTCCAGACCGGGTTGTAGACGCGGGTGAAGTAGACGTCGAGCCGGCGGTCCTGCTCGCGCATCAGGTGCGGCAGGAGGAAGCTCATCTCCAGGTTGGCGAGCGGGAAGGTGCGCGGGAAGTGGAGCTCGTTCCAGGCGCGCACCGGCTCGGGGTCGGTGGGCGGCGCCGGCACGAACTTGCACCAGCCGGCCGGCAGCACGCCGCCCGGCTCCCCGATCGCCCCGACGAGGACGTTGAGAAAGAGCAGGGCGCGGGCGACCATCCAGCCGCCGAGGTGGCCGGCGGCGGCGCTGCGCCAGACGTTCGTGGCGAAGGCGTGGCCGGCGCGGTGGACCTCCTCCGCCACCTCGAGGATCGTGGCCGCCGGGACGCCGCACTCCCCCTCGGCCCACTCCGGCGTGTACGGCCCATACAGCGCGCGGAGCAGGTCCAGGAAATCCTCGAAGCCGGCGCCCTGGGGCGGCGCCGGGATGAGCCCGCGCCGCGCGAGGTCCTCCAGGTAGGGCCGGTCGGCCAGGATGTCCTCCCAGTTCACCCAGCGGCGCACGAAGTCGCGGTCGATCCAGCCGCGTTCCAGCAGGCGCGCCGCGATCGCGAGCAGCAACCCGGCCTCGGTGCCCGGCCACGGGCACAGCCACCAGTCGGCCTGCGATGCGCTGTTGGAGAGGCGGGTGTCGATGACCGCGACCCTGGCCCCGTCCAGCCTGGCCTCGCCGATGCGCTGGGCCTGGGGGTTGAAGTAGTGGCCCGACTCGAGGTGGGCCGAGAGCAGCAGCACGAACTTCGCGTGGGCGTAGTCCGGCGTCGGGCGGTCGAAGCCGAACCAGTAGTGGTAGCCGGTCCGGGCCCCCGCGGAGCAGACGTTGGTGTGCGAGTTGTGCCCGTCGACGCCCCACGCGGCCACCACGCGTTCGGTGAAGACGTCCTCGCCGGGCCGCCCGACGTGGTAGACCACGGAGTCGCGCCGGCCGGCCACCAGGGCGGCGCGGATGCGGCCCGCGATGTCGCCCAGGGCCTCATCCCAGGACACCCGTTCCCAGCGGTCCTCGCCGCGCGCGCCGGCCCGCCGCAGCGGGTAGAGGATGCGCTCGGGGTTGCGGACCTGGTTGATGGTGGCCGGACCCTTGGCGCAGTTGCGCCCGCGGCTGGCGGGATGCAGCGGCTGGCCCTCGAACTTGCGCACCTCGCCCGTCTCCTGGTCCACGAAGGCGAGCAGCCCGCAGGCGGCCTCGCAGTTGAAGCATACGGTCGGGATCAGGGCGTAGCGGCGCAGCCGGCGCTTGGGCCAGGAGCGCGCGTCCCATTCCGTCCAGTCCCGCCAGCGCTCGGGGGGCGGGGAGCCGGCCAGGCCGCCGCCCGCGGCCCGGACCCGGGGATGGATGGCGTCCCGCGCCGTGCCGCCCGCCGACGCCGCGCGGGCGGCGGGCGCCTCGGGCGCGGCCGTGCGGGCGCGCGGCAGTCCGGCCCGCACCAGGAAGCGGCGGAGGCGGGACCCTGCCGTGGGGGCCGGACCCTGCCCGGAACCCATCGCCGCCGCGCCGCTCGCCATGCGGATCCTCCTTCGTGGACGGGACATCCGGGTCCGGTCCGGCCTCCGTCAGGAGAGCGGCACCGACTGGCCGGCCTGGACGAACGCGTGCTGGTAGGCGAGGAGCCCGGCCAGGGCCAGGGCGGCGGCGGGCACGGCGGCCCCGCCGCTCGCCAGCGCGATCGCCAGGGCCGCCGCCGCGCCGCCCGCGCCGGCCCAGTACCAGAGGGCATAGGCACCGCGTCGGAGCTGCCGGGCCGCCGCCAGGCCGTCGCCGGTCTGAGGGGGGAACAGCGCGTCGCCCGCCAGGAGCAGCCCGTACGCGCACAGGGCCCCGACGAACACGAGCCGCAGCGCGGCGGGCCATCCGGCGGGCAGGCCGTGCACGGCGCCCGCGATCTGCAGCGCGCCGCTGCCGGCCAGGACGGCCTGCACCACGAGCGCCAGCGGGAGGCTGGGGTTGTGCCACAGGTCCCGCCCGCGGCACTGCCCGAACATGAAGCCGGTGTAGCACGCGGTGAGAACGGCCAGCACGCCGCCGGGCACGCGCAGCGCGGCGCCCAGCCCCGGTACGGCCAGCGCGGCGCCCCCGGCGGCGAGGGCGAGGACCAGGGCGTAGGCCGTGAGGATGAACGAGCCCCGCGCGAGCCACGATCGCCACTGGGGACGGAGGAGGATGCGGTAGAAGCGTCCCGGGTGGCCGAGGTCGGCGACGATGAGCGCGAGGGTGACGGCCAGGAACACCAGAGCCGCCGCGGCGGCCGCGCCCGTCAGGCCGGCTCCGCGGCCCGTGGCGAGCGAGAGCGCGGCCGCCACGCCGAAGACGCCCGCCGCCAACGACTTCGTCCACGTGTACAGCGACACGCGCCAGTCCCAGGGCATCGAGTGCGCGTTGTCGTAGGCGAGGATCGCGGCGGCCGCCGTCCGGCCGGACGCCCGGCCGGCCACCGGCGGCGGCGTGCCCCCCGGCCGGGGTGTCGCCGTGAAGAAGCCGGCCCGACGCTCCGACCGGCCCGGATCGAGGGCCGCGACGTCGCCGCCCTTATAGAAGACCTTGGGGCTCGTCCGCGCCTGCGGCTTGCGGACGGCGACCCGCTCGCGCGCGAGGAGGCGGCTGATCTCGCTCTCCGCATCCGCCATGTCGCCCACGATGATGGCGCCCTCGGGGCAGACGGAGACGCAGGCGGGCTGCAGGCCCTGGTCGATGCGGTGGGCGCAGAAGTTGCACTTCTCGGCGCTGTGGGTGACAGGATCGATGAAGATGGCGTCGTACGGGCAGGCGGCGATGCAGGCCTTGCAGCCGATGCAGACGTCGCGGTCGAAATCCACGATGCCGTCGGGCCGCTGGAACATCGCCGTGACGGGACAGGCCGCGACGCAGGGCGGGTCGGCGCACTGGTTGCAGCGCGTCACCTGGAAGTGGCGGCGCACGTGGGGGAAGGTGCCGATCTCGACGGCCTTCACGAACGTCCGGGTCACGCCGAGGGCGACCTCGTGCTCGGACTTGCAGGCGACCGTGCAGGCGTGGCAGCCGATGCAGCGCTCCTGGTCGAGCACCTTCCCCCAGAGCACCGGACGGGGCGCGGCCGCCTCCGCCGCGGCGGGTCCTGTCGCCATCGCCGCCAAATGCGATCGCCCTCCGCCGACGCTCTTCGGCAGGGGGCCATCAACTCTTGTGGCCTGCCTGTTGCGACTCCATCACGGTTGGTTTATATAGGGCCAGGGCATGGGCGGCCGCCCGGCGCCAGCGCGGACACGGGGTGGGGTGGGGGGTCGCGCCGTGCGGCTGCACCAGTTGGAAGTGTTCGCCCTGGTCTGCGAGCAGGGCAGCGTGTCCGCGGCGGCCCGGCTGCTGCGTCTCAGCCAGCCGGCGGTCAGCATGCAGGTCAGGGAACTGGAGCGCGACCTCGGCGTCGCCCTCTTCTCGCGCTCGGGCCGCCGGATGACGCCGACCGAGGCCGGCCGGGCGCTCCACGGGTACGCCGCGCAGATCCGCGGCACGGTGGCGGAAGCCGAGGCGGCGATGGCCGAGCACCGCGCCGGCCAACGCGGCGCGATTCGCATCGGCGCCAGCGCCACCGGCGTCGTCTACTATCTCCCGGCCCTGCTGCACGGATTCCGCGCCAGCCACCCCCAGGTCGACCTCAGGGTGGAGGCGGACCTGACGGAGCGCATCCGCGAAGGCGTGCTGCACGGGCGGATCGACGTCGGACTCATCTGGGGTCCGTCGCACGACGAGCGCCTGCGGGAGGAACCGCTCCTCACCGCCAGCTTCGTGCCGATCTTCCCGCCGCAGCACCGGCTCCTGCAGCAGCCGGCCGTGCGGGTCGCGGACCTGCGCGCCGAGCCGTTCGTCCTGCCGGGCGACGACTCGTCCCCCACCCTCCGCTACATCGTGGGCTGCCTGCGGGAGGCGGGCTGCGACCCCCACGTCGTCATGGGCCTGCGGTCCACGGAGGAGGTCAAGCAGGCGGTGGCCGCCGGCCTGGGGATCGGCGTGGTCGCGGCGCGGGCGGTCCGGTTCGAACTGGGCGCTCGCGCCCTGGCCACCCGGCCGGTCGACGGCCTGACGCTTCCCCCGCGGTCCATCGTGCTCGTCCTGCGCCGGGCGTCGGGGCCCGGCTCGGCCGCCACGGCAGCGCTCGTGGAGCATGTCCGGCACGCGGCGGCCGCCGAGGCCGGCGGGAATGGCGCGGGGCGGGACGACGGGGCCGGCCCGCCCTCGGGACCCTCGGCGTGAGGGCCGACAACTGCGACGCCGGGCTATCCCGCAGGCGCGACGCCCCGGGAGCGGGCACCCCAGCGCAGCACGGCGCGCCGGACCGCGGCCGGGCGATAGACGTCCGGCGCGGCGCCGCCGGGCCGCACGTGGACGTACCCGATGCCGCCGTCGGCCAGGGCCACGGCGACCAAGCGCTGCTCCCCGAGGCCGCACGGACCGCGGACGACGACGACGTGGCTCGGATCGCCGGGCGCGAAGCGCCGGCTCGCACCGGCCCCACGGCACGCGGCGCACACCGTCCCGCGGGGTCCCTGGCCGGTCCCGCGGCAGAAGCCGCACGGCCGCGGCGCCAGTTCGACGGAGTCGGGCGGCACGCGCACCATGCCGGAGGTGCGGCGCGCGATGGCCTCCGTCGTCGCCCGGGTCCGCAGTTCGCGCACGAACGTCGCCATGACCCACGCCTCCCGGCCGCCCGCGCCGTCCGTTCCGCGCCGGAGCCCCGCCCCGGCCCGCGACGGCGAAATCCGATGCGGCACCTCGGATTTCTGACGCCAGATTAGGCGCGCCTAACCCCGGTGTCAAGGGGATGCCCCGCCGTCCGGCACCGCGCCGGCCGGGGGCGCCGCCACGATGCCCCCGGCCGGTGGCCCCATCGTGTAGGATCGAGCGGGTTGTCGGATGACAGGCCCGGCGTCCCGGGCGGACGCCGCAACGGAGGCAGCCGTGGTCGACGAACGGCCCACCGAGTCCGCCGAGCGATACCTCGAGGCCGTCTACATCCTCGAGCGCACGCAGGGAGCCATCGCCGCGAGGGTCGCCGAGCGCCTCGCCATCCGGCCGCCGAGCGTCACGCAGGCGCTGCGCCGCCTCGAGGCCGCCGGCTGGCTGGAGGTGGGGCCCGACCGCTCCCTGCGCCTCACCGCGGGCGGCACGCGGCTGGCCGAGCAGGTCATGCGCCGCCACCGTGTGCTGGAGCGCTGGCTCGTCGAGGGCCTCGGCATGCCCTGGGCCCGCGCCCACAGCGAGTCCCAGCGCATGGAACACGCGGTGTCGCCCGAGGTCGTCGACCGCCTCTACGAGGCGATGGGGCGGCCCACCACGTGCCCGCACGGCAACCCGATCCCGGGCGAGGCCGGGCTGCCCGCCTACGCGGGCTCGGCCACGCTGGCGGACGTGGCCGCCCGCCGCGGGCGGGGGATCGCCCCCGACGGCGGCGCGCGGGAAGACGGCCCGGCCTCCGCCGGCGAGCCCGAGTTCCACGTGGCGCGGATCGCCGAGGACGCGGAGGAGAGCGCGGACGCGCTCGCTCTGTTCGATGATCTGGGCCTGCGCCCGGGCGTGGCCGTGGAGGTCCTCGACTCCGCGGACCACGACCTCCGCGTCCGGGTGGACGGTCGCGCCGCCTCGCTCCCCAAGCCGCTGGCGGCCAAGGTGTGGGTCGAGCGCGCCCGTACCCGGTCGTAGGGGCCCGGGCCGGCCCCGTCATCCCCCTGCGGAGGGCGGGTCGCCCTCCGCGAGACGCCTCGCCAGGGCGAGGTCGTCCGGCGTGTTCACGTTGAGGAGCAGGCGGTCGGGGTCGCCCCATGCGGGTTGGGGCGACAGGCGCACCCCCCGCAGCGCCGGCTCGTCCAGCAGGGCGTGCATATCGCGGCGACCGGCGGCCAGCAGGGCCCGCGCCCGCGGCAGGACCGCCGGGCCGTATGCCGCCGCGAGGGGGTGAAGGCGGCCACCGTGTTCGGGCACGGCCCAGTCCGCCCCCCCGGCGACGGCCTCCGCCGCGGCCCGCAGCAGCGCCGGTCGGAGGAAGGGCATGTCGGCCGCCACCAGCAGCACGGCATCCCGCGGCGCGCGCGCCAGGGCGGCCGCGAGGGCCGCCAGCGGCCCGCTCCCCGGCTCCGGGTCGGGCCAGGCCGGCGTCCCCGGGAACCGGTCCCCGAGCCCCTCCAGGAAACCCTGGAACTCCACGTCGGCCCCCGCCTCGCGACAGGCGGCGGCCACCCTGTCCAGGCAGGCCCGGCCCCCGACCGGCAGCCAGGCCTTCGGCTCCCCCATGCGGCGGCTGGCGCCGCCCGTGAGGACCACCGCCACCATCGGCGCGACCTCCCCCGGCGCCCTGCGGCGCTCAGGCCCGGCCGGACGTCCCGGCCGGGGCGGCCGAGGCGGGCGGCCTCCGGTCCCGCCCGAAGCGGGCGCGCAACGCGCCGACGAGCGCACCGACGTCGTCGCGCGAAACCACCTGGACCCCGGGCGGCGCACTCACCCGCCCCGGGTCCGACGCGGCGATGAGGAACAGCCCGTCTCCCCGCCCCGGCCGCGGCGTGCCCGCGCCGTCGGCGTCGATGACCTCGATCCGCGGCAGGGCCGCCGCGTGGTAGCCCTCGACCAGCACCCAGCGGCAACCGCGCTCGGCCGCGCGCCCGCGTACGCCCGGGAGCCACGCCTCCAGCGGGGGCTCCCCCTCCGTGTCCTCCGACCACAGGGTGCCCCCGGGTCCCGCGACGACCGTCAGCCGCGCACCGGCGGCCCGATGGCGGAAGCCGTCCTTCCCGGGAGCCTCCAACGGCGTGCCGTGCGCGTGGTGCTTGATCGTGGCGACCGGCTCTCCGGCCGCCGTCAGCGCCGCGGTCAGGCGCTCGATCAGGGTCGTCTTGCCGTGGCCGGAGAGGCCGCCCACGGCGCAGACGTCGGGAAGGTCGTGGTCGGCGCCCGAGCCGGGATGGGCGCGAGGCCGCGCCGCGGCCGCCAGCACGCTCCGGGGGTCGGCCTCGCCTTCCTCGCCGATCCGGTCCGTGCGCAGGACCCACACGGGCGACCCGGCCGGGAGGGGCCCGGAGCCCGCCGGTTGCACCAGCAGGGCGTTGGCGGCGGCGACCTGCGTCAGCGTCCCGGCCCCGCCGCGGCGCGCCGGATGGACGGCGCCCGACCCGTCGACCGCGCTCCAGAGCAGGCGGACCACGTCCGCGCGACCGGGCACGGCCTCGGCCAGCACGGCGCGCTGCGCGGGCGGGAACGGGCGCCGCAGGCCGGCCCAGTGCCGGAGAAGCGGCTCGACGAGCACGACGAACGCCGTGAAGCAGGCGGCGGGGCTGCCGGACAGCCCGATCGCGGCCGTCCGGCCGAGGCGGGCGGCGAAGAAGGGCTTGCCGGGCTTGATCGCCACCCGCCAGAACAGCTCCTCGGCCCCGAGGTCCCGCCACGCCCCCGGCACCAGGTCCGCGGGGCCGACGGACACGCCGCCGGTGGACAGCACCAGCGACGGCCCGTCCCGCACGGCCGCCGCGAAGGCGGCCCTCAGGGCACCCGCGCGGTCGGGGGCCGCCGGTGCCACCACGGGCTCGGCCCCGGCCTCGCGGCAGGCCGCCGCCAGCATGGCCGTGTTGCTCTCGGGGACGGTCGCGGCTCCGCGCGGGCCGCCTGGAGCCTCCAGTTCGTCGCCCGTGGCGATCAGCACGACGCGCGGCCGGAGGCGGGCGGGAACGGACGGACGGCCGATGGCCGCGAGCAGGCCGACGGCCGCCGGCGTCAGGAGATCGCCCGCGCGCAGCGCGGGACGGTCCGCGGCCACCAGCTCGCCCGGCGGCATCACGTTCTCGCCGGGCGCGGGCGTGCGGCGCAGCAGAACCGTGGAGCCCAGCCGGGGCGCGGCGAGGTGTGGCCCGCGGGGTGGAGCGGAGGGGGACGGGGGCGCCGTTCCTGGTTCGGCCCGGCCGTTTCGGGCTTCGCCGCCGTCCTTGGACGGGCCCCATTGGGCGAGTTCGCGGGCCACGACCGCGTCGGCGCCCGGGGGCAGGGGTGCGCCGGTGGCGACGAAGGCGGCCTCCCCGGGGCGCAGGGCCAGCGGGGCATCCTCGCCGGCGAGCACCGTGCGGGCCGCCGTGAGGCGGTGCGGCGGCCCGCCCTGCCCGGCCAGAGCGCCGGAGTCGACCGCGAAGCCGTCCATGGCCGCCCTCGGGCCCGCGGGAAGCGGCGCGGCGGGAACGACGTCGACCGCCAGGACGCGGCCCGGGGCCCGCGCCAGCGGTACGACCTCCGCCTGCGCGGGGACGAGGGGCCCGAGTTGCGAGAAGATCCGGTCGATCGCCTCGTCGACGTTGACCATGGCGTGTCCCGGGGGAAGGGCCCGCGGCTCCCCTCCCCGCCGAGGCCTCCCTCCCGGCCGTGCCATGCACGACCCGGGCCTTGGGCAGAGCATCGCCCGGGTGGGCTGAAGCGCTCCGGCCCGACCCGCGGCTCCTCGGCCAGCCTGCGCCCGCGCGCCGGGCGCATTCCGCGCGTCGTCGGACGCCGGGGCGCCGCGACCACCGGCAGAGGCCCGCATCCCACGGGTTCCGCCGGATTGTACCGCAGCCCCGGGATGGGGTGCGTGGGTGTCCCGTTGGGACCCGCCATACCGCCCTGGGGCGAGGCCCGGGACGGTCCGCGGACGGCGGCGCCGCGCACCGCTGGATCGCCGCCGACGGCGGTGGCGGCGACACGCACGGGCTCGCCTCCGGAAGGCCAGGAGCGCGCCGATCCGTCTGCCGGTGCCCGCCCGCGCCCGCGAGGGCAACCCGGAGCCTCGCCTCTTCCCGCGCAGCCCGGCCGCCGCCACGTCGGGTCGATGCCGGCCGGGCGGCGACGGGCATCTCCGTCGCCCGTCGCGCACGGCGCGCATTCCGGACCGGCCTCTCCTCCCCGAACGGCTCCTCCAGCCGCCAACGGAACTCCGGCGGAACCGGCTCCTCGATGACCGTATCCCCTCGGATCCAGAAGCGCGCCGGCTCCCCGGGCGCTCGACGGCCACCGCCCCGACCGCGCGGACGCCCGCGGCGTCGGACGCCGCAGCGGCGGCGCTCGCCGATGTGCGCGAGGCGCTCCGCCTCGTCCGGTCCCCGAAGGGTACCCGGGTTGCGCAGGCGGAATCCCGTCTCCACCACGGCGCCGCCCGAGCCGCTCGCCCGGAGGATGGGCCCCACGTCGATCTCGGAGCCGCCACCCCTCGGGCGGTCGGGCGAGTCCCTCGGCCGTCCACGGCGCAAGCGTCCGCGCCATGCGGGACCACCCAATATCATCTTGCCCCGGCCATCGGCCCTGCTCGAGCGGGGATGCACCCCGGGCGGGAGGTCCGGCCGCGTCCCGCCCGGGCGCCGGAAGGACTCCGCCCGTCGTCCCGCGCAACGTGGGAAGGGCGCGCCCCGCTCCGCGGGGCCGGCCGCGGCGCCATGAGGAGCGCGATGCCGCCGATGGACCGCTTGCCCCTGGCGACGTTCGTGCACTGCAGCGACCTGCACCTCGGCACCCAGCACGACGCGAAGTTCGCTCTGGCGGGCGCCCGGGCGGACTGCCTGCGCGCGGACATCCGCGCCGCGGCGCCCGACTGGGTCGTGGTCAGCGGCGACCTGACCGCGCGGGGCGCGGTCGATCCGGCCGAGGCCGACGCCGTGCACGCCTGGCTCGACGGGTTGGGGCCTGCCTGGGACGCCCTGCCCGGCAACCACGACCTCTGCCCGAGCCCGTCCCAGGAGGCCCGCTTCCCCGGGATCGAGCGCTACGAGCCGGTGCCCCTGCGGGAGACGGCCTACGGCCGCGCCTTCGGGGAGCCGGGGCTGCGGTTTGGGCGCACGCTGGGCGGCGTCCGGTTCCTCGGCGTGACGCTGCGGGCCGGCGACCCCGACGCCGAACTGGAGCGCCTGGCCGCCGCCCTCCGCGACCCGGCCGCGCGCGGGGCGCGGGCACGGGTGGTGGTGGGCCACTACCCCGTCGCGCCCGTCCGGACGGCGGGGCCGCTCGCCGCGTGGGGCCCGGGCCACATCGGCGCGACGGCGGCCGAACTCGAGCGCGTCCTTGTGGCAGGGGCCGTGGACGCCTACCTCTTCGGGCACGTGCACGTGCTCGCCGCCGCGGAGCGGGCGGGAGTCCGCCACCTCACGCCCGGAGCCGTGGCGGTAGGATGTCCGGGGTTCCGCCTCTGCGCCATCCACGAAGACCGGATCGAGTTTCGCTTCCTCCCGCTCTCGCGCCCGGACCTTGCCTCCTGCGGTTTCTGGGCGGCGGCGGCCTCGACGGACCCGGACCACCCGGACGCGGAGATGTACCATGCGGGTACGGCGGCGGAGCGGGCGGTGGTCGTGCGCCTCCCCGGCACGGGCGGCGGGGCCGTCGCAGGCTGAGGCGGCCACCGGAGCCGATGGGGCGCCGCGCGGGCGGGGAGCCCACGGAGGCGGGATCGCTTCGGGCGGCGTCTTCGACGAGCGGCGCGGGGCCTCGGTCGTCGCGGCCTGCGACCGGGGCGGAACGCCGGTTGACACCCGAGGCATGGACGGCGGCGCGGTGGGCGGCCGAACCCGGCACCGCGCTCTGGTTCAGCAAACCCACAGCGACCTCTCGGCGCAGGCTCAGGGCGAGCCGCTACGCTGGCGCCAGAGGCATCCGCGGCGCGAAGCGACGCGTCCCGCAGACACTGGGAGGGGTGCGGCAGCCATGGCAGCCCCGACCGCGGACTCCCCCGTGCGCGTGCTGGTGGTCGACGACGAGCCGGCGATCCGCGACTACCTGCGCCTGGGGCTGCGCTACGAAGGGTTCGCCGTGCGCGAGGCGGCCGACACGCACGCCGCCCGGGCGGCTCTCCGCGAGTGGGATCCTCAGGTCGTCGTCCTCGACGTCGTGCTGCCGGGCGAGGACGGCATGGCCTTCGGGCGCGACCTGCGCGAGGGGGACCCCGACCGCCTCCTCATCTTCCTCACCGCCCGCGACGCGCTCGACGACCGCGTCCGGGGCCTGGAGGCGGGCGCCGACGACTACCTGGTGAAGCCGTTCGAGTTCCGCGAACTGGTCGCCCGCATCCGGACCCACCTGCGCCGGCTCGGGCCCGGCCCCGGCGACATGCTGGCGCACGGGCCGCTGCTGATGGACCTCATGCGGCACCGCGTCACACTGGACGGCGCGCCCGTGGAACTGTCGCTGCGCGAGTTCGACCTGCTGTGCTGCTTCCTCCGCCACCCGGGCCAGGTGCTCTCCAAGCAGACCCTGCTGGACCGGGTCTGGGGCTACGACTTCGGCGGCAACGACAACATCGTCGAACAGTACGTGCGCTATCTCAGGGAGAAGCTGGGCGAGCAGGGGCGCGCCCTGATCGTCACGGTGCGGGGGGTCGGCTACCGGCTGGGGGACTGAGGGTCGCGGGCGCGAGGGGGTCGGAGAAGCGGAGTGCGGACGACGCTGGCGTGGCGGCTCGCGGCCCGCTACCTGTTCGTCCTGGCGGCCGTGCTCGCGGCGTCGGCCGCCTTCCAGTACTTCGCCCTGCGCCACTTCCTGGTCGCGGCCGCGGCCGACCAACTGACCGCCACGGCCCGTCAGGCCGGCGTCGAGTATTCCGCGGAACTGGCCGCGGGCACGCCGGCCGCCGGGGCCGCGAGGGACGTCGTGGACACCGTCGTAGATCCCCGGACCAGGGCCTGGGTCGTCGCGCCGGGGGGAGCCGTGGTGGCGGCGGCCGGGCCGGCGATTCCCCCTCCGCCCGGCGCCACCCCGCGGCCGCTGCCGGACCCGGGGCCACCGCCCCGCCTCCCGGCGCGCACCCTCCGGCTCGGGCCCCAGCGATACTGCATCACGGGCGGCGCTCTCGTCGTGATCTCCCCGCTGTCTGGCGGGGCCGGCGGCGCGATGGTGATGCCTCCGGCGGCGCCGGGGGCCGGCAGCGGAGGAGGACCGGCCCCGGCGGATCCGACCCTCCTCCTCGCCGTCCCCCTGGCGGAGGCGCTCACGGTGCTGACCAGCGAGGTGCGCCTGCTCATCGCCGGGGGCGTCGCGGCCCTGCTCGTGGGCGGAGGCGGCGCGGCCCTCTCGGTGCGCCGGGCGCTCCGTCCGCTCCACATGCTGACGTCCACGGCCGACCGCATCGCCGGCGGCGACATCGACCTCCGCGCGGCGCACACGCCCCTCCCAGCCCTCCCGGACGAGGTGGGTCGCCTGACCCGGGCGTTCGACGCCATGGTCGACCGGCTTTCCGCCTCCATCGCGCAGGAGCGCGCCACCCACCGGGAGATGCGGCGGTTCCTCGACGACGCATCGCACGAAATGCGGACGCCGCTGGCGGCGCTGTCGGGCACGCTGGAGGTGCTCCAGGGGGAGGCCGGCCAGGACCCGGCGGCTCTGCGCGACGGCCTGCGCACGGCGTACCGTCAGGCCCGCCGGCTGGCCGCCCTGGTCTCGGGCCTTCTGGCCCTCGCGCGCGCGGAGCGCCCCGGCGGCCTCGCGCCGCAGCCCGTGGACCTCCGCGCGGTCCTGGCGGCCGTCCGGCCCGCCGCCCTGCGCCTGGCGGCCGACCACCGGCTGGCGTGGACCGTGCCCGACGCGCCCCTGCCGGTGCTCGCCGACGGCGAGGCCCTCGGCGGAGCGGTACTCAACGTGCTGGACAACGCCGTGCGATACAGCCCAGTCGGCAGCGACATCGCGGTGGACGCCCGATCCGAGGGCGACGCGGCCGAGGTTGCGGTGACGGATCACGGGCGGGGCATCCCCGAACAGTACCTGGCCCGCGTCTTCGATCGCTTCTTCCGGGTGCCGCCCGGCGACGGGGCGGAGGCCGCCCCATCCGGGACAGGCCTGGGCCTGGCCATCGTCCGCTCCGTGCTGGAGCGGCACGGCGGCGCCGCCACGGTGGAAAGCCGCCCGGGCGCGGGTACGATCGTGCGGCTCCGTCTGCCCCTCTGCCCGGCGGCGCCCGCCCCCGACCGGGCACCGGACCAGACTCCGCTCCCCTTTTCATAGCCTTTTGTTTCCGGCCGCCGCAGCGGCCGGTTTCCAACTCGAAGGTCCCTGTTGCACAGGGGGCTGGTTTCACCAGGCAGTTCTCCTGGCCAGGGCCTTCCCCTCCACAGGCGTTGACCGTCTCCGGGGAACTCCCGGCGACAAGCGACGCGAGATTCCGCGCCGCGTTCAGGTGCCGATCCAGCACCAGCCCGCACGCATCGCACAGGAAGACCCGCTCACCCAACGGCATCCCGTCCTGGACGTGGCCACAGGCCGAGCATGTCTTCGGGGACGGATGGCAGCGTGGGGCAATGACCAGCCGGGATCCGTACCACACCGTCTCGTGCTCCAGCATCCGTCGAAACCCGCCCCACCGGGCGTCCGCGATGGACCGCGAAAGGTGTCGATTGCGGATGATGCCGCGCACGGAGAGGTCCTCGATGACCATGACCGACTTGGTTTTCGCCAGGTCCGTGGTCGCCTTGTGCAGGAAGTCCGCGCGCGGACAGCGGATGCGGCGGTGCAGCCGGGCCAGCCCAACAGCCGACCTGCTCCGATTGCGGGAGCCACGCTGCTTGCGGCTGTGAAGCCGTTGCCGGTGGCGCAATCGCCGCTGTGCCTTGGCCAAGGGCTTCGGGGATTCGAGCCGCGTTCCATCGGAGAGCACCGCAAATGACTTGAGGCCCAGGTCGATCCCTACCACGGGGCCGATTACGGGCTGCGGATCATGGCGTTCCACCTCCACCGCCAGGGATACATACCGGCGGTCCGCCTCGCGACGGACCGTCGCGGACAGGACGCGGCCACGAAGCTTCTCGGTCGTCCCCTTGGTGCGCACACAGCCAATGCGCGGCAGGGATACCGACCGGGGATGGACCTGGATGCTGCCGGTGCCCGCCGCCCGTGCTTGCGGCGGAAGCGCGGGAACCCCACGCGGCGGCCCACCTTGGCGGCACCGGAAGTGGGCGCAAGCCCGGTCCAGGTCGCGCAACGCCTCCTGGCCGCAGAACCCGGAGACGCCGTACACCCACGGCCGTGGCGGCTTTTCCGCGTTCCACTGCCGATGCGGCTCCGGTGCGTGCGGCACGGGCTTGCCCGCGTCGAGCAGACGCTTGCACAGGGCCAGACCCCAATGGAAGGCGTAGCGGGCCGTTCCCGCCGCCCTCGCCGGGAGACGCTGCTGCCGCACCGTCGGCTCCAGCTCATAGCGAAACGCCTGGTTGAGCGTCATACCTCACTCGTCGCTTTTCAGCGCCTTCTCCGCCCGGTCACGGGCCGACCGGCGGCCATACAGACGCGCGCACATGCCGGTCAGCGCGTCGATCATGTCCGGCACGAGATCGTCCTTGGTCTCTCCCGGATCGACCACAGCGAGGCGCCGGCCCTGCGCGGCAAGCGCAGACTCGACAGACTCCGCCCCCAAGCGCATCCACCGATCCCGATGCCGGAGGCGGCGCGGAATCTTGCGTCGTTCGTCGCCATAGACACAAAACGCCCGTGGAGCGGAAGGCTCTGGCCAGGAGAACTGCCTGGTGCAACCGGCCGCGTCGAAGCAGGAACCTTCGAGCCGGAAACCATCCGCAGCGGCGGGCGGAAACAGAAGACTATGAAAAGCGGAACGGTGCCTGCTAGAATGCGGGGGGAGATCGAGGCGCGACGAACCGGCGAAGGCCACGGCGCGCGGCCGGGGGACCTCAGGGCCGGTGGTGCGCCCAGCCGCATCGGGGGTGAGGCGTCATGGCGCGGTGGGAATGGGCCGGGCGCTGGGGCGGCGCCGCATGCGCGGTGGCCGGATGCATGCCGATGCTGGCCGCCCTGGCGGCTGGCGTGACGGGCGCGGCCGGGGCGGAGGTCGCAGGGGCCGCCCGGGCGGGCGCGGCGGCGACGTCGGGCACCATGATGATGCCCGTGATGGGGGCCGCCGCCGTTGGGACGTCGGGCGCCGCCGCCGCCCCGGGGTGGGTGGCGGCGCTGGGCGACGCGTCCTGGCCGCTGCTGATCGTCGCGGCGGGCCTTCTGGTGTGGAGCTTCTGGCGCACGTCCGGCGCCGCGCGCGTCGTGGCCTACACGGGCGTCGCGGCGCTCATCGTCAACCAGCTGCACATGCGGTCCTGGCTCTTCCTGCCTGCGATGGCCCTCGTGGCCGGGGGGTTCGTGCTGTCGTACGTCGGGACCCACGGCCTCCGGGGCCCGAGGCCCAGCAGCCCCGGACGAGCGCCCGCGTAGCGCCCCCGGTCCGGGTGGCCGCGCCGCGGACCGGCACCCCTCCTACAGGTGGGTCCCGCGGTCCTCGGCGCCCGGGGCCAGCGCCCCGTCCGGCTCCTGGGCCAGCGTGCGCAGGATGGCGCTGAGGACGAACAGCGCCCCGAGGCCGGGCGGCCTCGGCCGGTCCTGGTCCATCTTCTCCAGGAGGGCCTCCAGGTCGGCGCATTGCTCCGGCGAGAGCGTGCGCCGATCCGCGAAGATCCGCGCGCGGTACGCGAGGAAGCGGGCCAATTCGGCATCCGTCAGCGGATTGCGCTGCTGCTCCTCCCAGCCTGCCACGCGGTCCCACGTGCCGTTGAAGCTCGCGAGCAGGTCCGCCACGGCGCGGGAGTTGCCGGCGTAGCGCTCGGCCAACACGGGCACGAGGGCCTGCGTGACCCCCCGCACCTGGCCGCCCATCTGTTCGGTCACCTCTTCGAGCGCCCGGACGCGGTGCGCGAGGCGCGCGACCTCGCGCTGCAAGGGGCGGAGCGCCCAACGCCACATGGTGGCGATCCCGACGGCGACAGCAACCGCGGCGGCGAGGGGCTGAAGCCAACCCACGACCGGGCCTCCCTCGGTGGCGGCGGACCTCCCCGGGACCCTTCCGGCCCGGACGGGGCCGCAGGAAACCCCCGACGTCGCTGCGCCCTTGGGCGTCTAACCCTGCGCACGGCGGCCGTCGGAGGATATGCGGGCCCGTCCGCAGGGGTGAGCGGTGGCCGGCGGGGAGCGCGCGGGCTGGGCGATCTGGGTGAGTCGCGCTCCGTGAAGCGACTCCGGCCCTGCGGGAAAGGGGGAGGAGCCCGGCCTTTGGAATGATCCTGAATTTCGCAATGGAAGACCAAGCAGAGAACATATGGTCGCGAAGGGGTGGGAACGGCGGGTTTAGGAGCGTGGCCGGGGCCACGCGGGGGAGTCGCGGGGACAGGGGAGCAGGGGGATGCGGGACCCGGAGGACGGTGGCGTGGCCGGCGAAGGGCTCCGGGGCACGCTGGGGCCGATCGCGGGCAGGCGGAAACAAGGGCTGGCCCTGTGGGGAGTGGCCCGTCCGAGGATCGGCGGCCCGGGGCGGCGTGGGGCGGCCTCAATTGGTGGCGG
>JAJYVV010000071.1 GCA_021791815.1 Bacillota bacterium
CTGCGCCTGCGCGGTGCTGCGAGCGGCCCCGCGAGCGGAGTGGGCCGCGAGCGGCCTCGACGCGGTCGCGGAGCACTGCCGCTCGGCGCTCGACGAGCTCCTCGCCCGCCCGGCCCGCGCGCCCGGGGCGCGTCTTCCGCCGTCGCGCGCACGGGTTCCTGGGCGGCCCTGCTCCCGGCCGCCCAGCTCGGCCAGAACGCGCCCGCCGCCGCGGCCAACAGGACCGCGCCGATCCGGGCGCCCCAGGGTCCCCCGAGGGCGCAGGCCGTCCCCAGGACGGCGGCGGGCCCCGCCAGCACGCATGCGCCCAGCACCCAATGCGCCGGGTCCACGGAGGCCCGCAGCCGGAGGCGGAGCGCCCCGGCGCCCAGGAGCCAGCCTCCCGCGGCGAGTGCGGCGAGGCCGGCGGCGAGCGGGCCGGCGCCGCCGCCCACCCACCGCACCAGGTGCGCAGGGGTGCCGGGCAGCCCCCGGGCCCAGGGGAGGACCAGCGCCAGGGCGCCCGCGACGGAGACGGTCCAAGCCGCGCCGCCGCCGAGCAGGGCGGGGAGCGTCCCGCGACGGCGCGGATGCAGGCCTGCCGAGGCGGCGCTCACGGCCCCGAGGATGGCCAGGCCGAGGGCGGCGTGGAGCAGCGAGCGGTCGTCCACGCGCAGGCGCCACAGGGCGGCCAGCCCGGCGGCCGGCGGCACCGGCTGGGCGAACGCGCGCAGCATCCGCCCGGCCGGCGCACCCGGGCGCCCGGCGGAGCTCCCCACGGCCGGCCCGGCCGCCCGCGTGCCGTCGGTCATGCCAGGATGCTTCGCAGCGGACGGCGCGAATGTGGCCGTGGCGGGATCACGGGCCAGCCGCCGCCGAGCGGACTCGACCGCGTCCCTTCGCCTCCGCTCGGCGCCGCAACCCGCAGGGGCGGCTCACAGGCCGCCGGGGACCCGGGAAGGGGCGGTGGGGTGGCACCGGACCGATCCTGGCGACGGACGCCCGCCGTGCGGGTTGCGTGTGCGCCCCGCAGCCCGCGTTCGCCTGTCGCCTGCGCCCCGCGAGGGGCAGATCTAGGCCGAAAGGGGGGAAAGCCTGGTCGGGCGGACGGTGTGGAACGCCGCGAGAGCGGTGTGTACACATCCTTCGAACCAGGTACCCAGCATGGCGCTGCCCGAGGCGTTCGCCGCGTACCTGCGGGATTTCGCGGCCGGCCGGTACTTCGAGGCGCATGAGGACCTGGAGGGCCTCTGGTGGGCCCGGGACTCCGACCCGTTCCTCCAGGGGCTGATCCTGGTCGCGGCGGCGCACGTGCAGCTCCGGCGCGGCAACCCCCGCGGCGCCGAGCGCCACTTCCGGGCGGCGGCCCGCTATCTGGCGCCGTACGCCCCCTCGGACCGCGGGGTCGACGTAGCCGCCGTCGTCGCGCACGCCCAGGGGGCGGCCGCCGCCCTCGCGGCCGGTGCCCCGCCGGAGTCGATCCGCGCCTTCCGCTTCCGGTTGCTTCCCGGCGCGGACGAGGCCTGGCTCGCGCACGGGCCGGGCCCCGGATCGTCCGAAGCGGCGCCGGACCTCTCCGCCGCCGTCGCGTGCGCGATCGAGGAACGCCGCGCCGCGGGCCTGCCGGTGGGGCCGGCCAGTTGGGGCGCCGTGGTCAAGGAGGTGTCCCTGCGCACCGGAGGTCGGATCGCGCGGGCGACCGTTCGGGCGGCCGTGCGGGCCGCACTCGCGGCCGGCCCCGAAGCAGGATCGGCGGGCGCCGCGGGTCCCGGTGGGGACGCCGGCCGGGGGCCGTGAAGGCGGCGCCCGCGGGGGCGAGGCGGTCGCGGGGCTCCGGCGCGATCCCGCACCGGCCACGGCGCCGGTGGCGCAGCGGAACGGTCCCCCGGCGCACACGGTCGCGGTCCGACCGGACCGGGACCGAGCGCGCTGGAGGAGCCCTGCCTGGGGGAGGGGCTCGGGGGCCGCGCGAGGCCCGCGGTCAGGGCTCGGCGCCGCGGTCCTCGCGGCTTCCCGCTCGCCCTCCCGCACCTGCCCTGTGGCGCGCAGGTGGCGGTCGAGCATGCATTGCGCGGCCTCCCGCCTCCGGGAACGCGCGGGGTACGTGCAGGGAGCCCCGGATGTCGAGGGCCTCACGTGGGGTCTTGCCGCCCGTCGTAACCCCGCTCTCCAAGACGGGTTGCGTTTCTTGCAGGGTCAACGTGTTGCCCTCGGTGGCGGCCGTCTCATGCGCGTACCGGATCATGCAGTCATCCCACAGACCGCGCAGGGTCGCGGCGGGCAGGGGGCGCCTGCGGGTTATCTCCTGGTGCCGCGCGCTCGACCGGCCGAGAATCGCCTTCAGGGACTCGGGATCCTGTCCGCCCGTGCGTCCCTACCGCGTTGCCCGCTCCAGCGCAGCGCGTGGTGCACCCGTTCGCGTGCGGTACGCCGTGGACCGATGGCCCGCCCAGGGCCGGGAGCATGGCACGGTCGATGTCCCGGTTCGGCCGGCACTCCCCGAGCGCCCACCGAAACAGCCGAGCGGCGGGGCCCCCGGCACCTCCTGCGGACCCGGAACGGCATCGCCGGCTCCCGCGCCTCCGCCCGGCGTGGGCCCGCCGGCCTGCGCCGCCGCCGCGCTGCATATGGGACTTCCCTATGGGCACGTCCGCCCCGGACCCGGTCCCGCCCGTCGCTCCGCCGTCGGCGGGGCCCGCGCTGCGCGCCATGGCGCGCCGGGCCCGCCGCTCCGGCTTCGGCCGCCACGTGCGGGTGCTGCGCGTCCTGCTGCGGGTGGCGCGCGCCTTCGGTCCCCTCTGGCCCTGGATCGCCGGCCTGATTCTCGCCACCTTCGCCGGCATCTCGGCCGAACTGGTCGAGCCCATGCTGCACCAGGCGTTCGTCAACCGTGTCCTGCTCGGCCACCAGGTGACGCTGCTGCCCCGGATCCTCGGCCTCTACGCCGCGGTCGCGTTCGCCCAATGGGTCGCCGGCAACGCGGTGGCCTTCACCTTCCTGCAGGCCACGGAGCGCTTCTCGGTCCGCCTGCGCGTCGCGGTGTATGCGCACCTCCGGATGCTGGGCCTGCGCTCCCTGCGCCGGGTCAGCACCGGCGAGGCCACCGCGGCCCTGCAGCAATTCGGGCCCGACGTCGGCGAGGGCCTGATCACGGTCCTGCAGTCGCTGCTCGCCAGCCTGTACCGGCTGCCGGCGAGCATCCTGCTGCTGGCCCGGCTGAACGGCCCGCTCCTGCACTGGACGCTCCCGCTGCTCGCCATCTACCCGCTGTATCCGGCGCTGACCACCGGGCCCCTGCGGCGCGCCCTGACGCGCCTGGCCCTGTTCGACATCACCGCCCAGGGGGTGGTGAACGACCGCGTGGCGGGCCTGCGGGCGATGCTGCACCGGGTGGACGCGCGGCCGGACGTGGGGTCCCTCCACGGCCTCCTGTGGCGCCGCGTCGCGCTGCGCATGCGCGCCTTCTACGTCGACCGCGCCGGGGGGTTCCTCGACATCGTCGCCCACCAGGGGCTCACGGTCGTGCTGCTCGGGGCGGGCGGGGTGGCCGTCCTGCACGGGCACATGACCGTCGGGGCGCTCCTCGCGTACCTGGAGTACGTGCGCGGCGTGGAGGGCCCGGTGCGCCGCCTGATGCACCTGCCGATCGCGGCGCAAAGGGCCGCCGTGATCGCGGAGCGGGTCTTCGTCCTGCTGGACGCCCCCGCCGAGGTTCATGCCCCGCGCCACGGCCTCCCGGCCCGGCTCCGCGGCGAGGTCGAACTGCGCGGGGTGACCGTGCGGGCCGACGACGGGCGGCCGATCCTGGCGAACGTGCACCTGCGCGTCCCGGCCGGCGCGGTGTGCGCGGTGGTCGGGGGCAGCGGCGCCGGCAAGAGCACGCTCGGGGCGCTGATCCCCCGGCACCTCGACCCGGACGAGGGCGTGGTGCTGCTCGACGGGTGCGACGCGCGCACCTACGACCTGGCCTCCCTGCGCGCGGCGGTCGGGGTCGCGCCCCAGGATCCGCTGTTCCTGCGGGAGAGCGTCATCGAGAACGTCCGCGTGGGCCGCCCGGGGGCGACCGACGATGCCGTCCGGTCCGCCCTCGCCCGGGCCCGGATCGCCGAGCTGGCGGACCGCACCCTGCAGGAGGGCGCCGGCAACCTCTCCGGCGGGCAGCGCCAGCGCCTCGCCCTGGCCCGCGTGTACCTGCAGGACCCGGCCATCCTGGTGCTCGACGAGGCCACGACGGGCCTCGATCCCGTCCTGCAGCGCGCCATGCTGGCGGACGTTCTCGCGCTCCGCGGGCGGCGGACCGTGATCCTGATCACCCATCAGATGGATCTCGCCGCGCGGGCCGACCTGGTCGCGGTGCTGGAGGACGGACGGCTCCAGCGGTACGGGCCTCCGGGCCGCGTTCTCGGACCGGCGCGGTAGGGGTGCGGCCGGGCCCGCGGCGGCAGAGATTTGCGGCCGCCCGGCGAATCGCGGCGGGCGGCCTCGGACGTGGGATGCGAGCGGGCCGGGGCTTCCCGGCCCACCCGCCGGGGCGGGGAGGGGTCCGACGTTGGATTCCCTGAGCAGTCCGGCCGCCGCGGCCACGCCCGCGGACATGGAAAGGCTCCGGTCGTGGACGGGCCGCTGGTTCGAGAGCCCCGAGTCGCTGCCGGTCTCGTTCACCTGCGATGGCCGCGCGGTCCGGGGCCTGCCCGGCTCCTGGCGGCCCGAGCGGCGGCTGCGCGAGGAGCCCGGTCGGACCGTTCTGGAGTTCGAGGGCCGCGACGGGACGAGCGGCCTCGGCCTGCGCGTCGAGTGCGTGCTCTACCGGGAACACCCCGTGGTCGAGTGGACGGCCTGGCTGCGCTTCGAAGGCGACGGCCCCTCGCCCCTGGTGCAGGACCTGCGGCCGCTGGACGCCGGGTTCGCCGGGTCCGGCGCGCGGCTCTGGCACTGCAACGGCGACTTCTGCAGCCCGGATGGGTATGCTCCGGCCGAGGCGGCCCTGGAGCAAGGGACCGGCCTCTCCTTCGCCCCGCGCGGGGGCAGGCCGTGCGACGGCGCCTTCCCGTACTTCCGTCTGGCCTTCGACGGCGGCGGCCTGGCGCTGGCGGTCGGCTGGCCGGCCCAGTGGGCGGCCGCGTTCTCGGGGGAGCCGGGCGGTGTCCACGTGCGGGCGGGCCAGGAGACCACCCGCTTCCGCCTCCGTCCCGGCGAGGCGGCCCGCACGCCCCGCATGGCCGTGCTCGCCTGGGACGGCGCCCCCGACCGGGCCGCCAACCTCTGGCGCCGCTGGTACCTGGACCACGTGCTGCCGCGTCCCGGCGGCCGGCCCCTCGGCCCCCGCCTCGCGTGCTCCTGCAACGACGGCGGCGAGGAGTACACGCAGGCCACGGAGGAAAACCAGCTGCGCTTCATGCGCCGCTTCGAGGAGCGGGGACTCGCCTACGACGTGTGGTGGATCGACGCCGGCTGGTACCCCTGCCGCGACGCCCGGGGCGAGCGCCACTGGTGGAACACGGGGACCTGGGAGCCGGATCCCGAGCGCTTCCCCTCCGGCCTCGCGCCGGTCGCGGCCCATGCCGCGGACCGGGGGGCCGAGCTGCTCCTCTGGTTCGAACCCGAGCGCGTGGTCCGGGGCAGCCGGCTCGACCTGGAGCACCCCGAATGGCTGCTGCGCGTCGCCGCGACCGGGAGCCAGGGCGACGGGTGGGAGCAGAACCGCCTCCTCGACCTCGGGAACGACGAATGCCGCGAATGGCTGACCCGGCACGTCTCCTCGCTCGTCGGGCGCGAGGGGGTGCGGGTGTACCGGCAGGACTTCAACTTCGAGCCCCTGCGCCATTGGCGGGAGAACGAGGCGGACGACCGGCGGGGCATGCGGGAGAACCTCCACGTCCAGGGCTACCTGCGGTTCTGGGACGACCTCCTCGCCCGGCACCCCGGCCTGTGGATCGATTCCTGCGCTTCCGGCGGCCGGCGCAACGACCTCGAGACCATGCGCCGCTCCGTGCCCCTGCACTACAGCGACTATGGCTACGGCCTGCACGCCGCGAAGCTGGGCTTCCAGCAGACCCTGTCCGCCTGGATCCCCTACTTCAAGGACGCGGCGCTCTCCTGGGACACGGTCGGCCCGGACGGCGACCGCTGGTTCCAGCGGGACGCGGACCCGTTCGCGTTCCATTGCGCGCTCGCTCCCATGCTGGCCCTGGCCGTGGACATCCGGCGGGACGACCTGGATCTCGGGATGACGCGGCGCATGGTCGAGGTTTGGCGCAGGGCGGCGGACCTGGTCCTGCGCGGCGACGCCTACGCGCTCACGCCGTGGAGCGCCGATCCCCGCCGCTGGGTCGTCCGGCAGTTCGACCGGCCCGAGGAGGGTCGCGGGCTGGTCCAGGGCATCCGGCTGCCCGGCTGCGCCGCGGGCGAGCTCGCCGTCGGGCTCCGGGCCCTGCGACCGGAGCGCCTCTACGTGTTCGAGAACGGCGAGACCGGCGAGGGCCGGCGGATGTCCGGAGCGGCCGCGGCGGCCGGGTTCGTCTTCCGCCTGCCGGAACGCGCGGCGGAACTGTGGTTCTACCGGGCGGCGGACTAGGGGGCTCGGCTGCCTCGGGCGGATCGCGGCAGGACCCCTCTTGCGCGGCCGGAACCCCGCGGGCGGGGAGGACCCCAGGGCCCGCCTCGGGTGGAGGTCGTGCGCGATGAGGATCGGATTCATCGTCCCGGGACCCCGGCACGTGCAGATGGACTTCGCGACCGTGGCGGCCTGGGCCCGGGAGGAGGGCTTCGGGGCCGTGGACGTCCCGGCGTTCACCCCCGAGGCGCGGCGGATCGCCGCGGACAACGGCCTGGTGCTCGGCTGCACCGCGGTCGGGGCGGACCTGCTCCAGGCCGAGGGCGCCGCGCTGGACGAGGCGTCCGGGCGGGCGCGCCAGGCGCTCCAGTGGGCGGCCGCGGAGGGCGTCGGCGCGCTGCGCCTCCCGCACCGCAAGGCGCCGGGCCTCGACACGGCGGCCAACGTGGGCCGGTTCGCGGAACGTCTCGCGCCCCTCATGGAAGAGGCCGAGCGCGTGGGCGTCGACGTGGTCGTGGAGAACTGGCCGGCCGGCGGGGCAAACCTCATGGTGGCCCCTGAGGTGTGGCGCGCCGTCCTGGACGCGGTGCCGTCGCCGCGCTTCGGCCTCTGCATGGACCCGTCGCACCTGGTCTGGCTCGGGATCGACGAGGTCGCCGCGACGGCCGAGTTCGGTTCGCGCATCCGCTACGCCCACGCCAAGGACACCGAATTCCTGGAAGCGGGCCGGCGCCGGTTCGGCATCTACGGCCGCCAGCTGGCCGACCGGCCGGGCGGCGGCTGGTGGCGGTACCGCATCCCCGGCTTCGGGGCCGTGCGCTGGCCGGCGTTCCTGTCCGCCCTGTATGAGGCCGGCTACGACGGCGTCCTGACCATCGAGCACGAGGACCCGGTCTTCTACGGGTCGCAGGAGCGGTTCCTCCAGGGCCTGCGCATCGGACGGCGCTTCCTCTCGCAGTTCGTGGGCTGAGGGGCGGGGCGCCGCCCCTACGGCTCGTCCCCCCCCGCGCCCGGCAGGGCCCAGAAGCCCTCGCCGAGCACCTCCACGGCCGGCAGCACGACCAGGAAGGCGCGCGCATCCTCCTCCGCGACGATGCGCCGCAGGTGCACCACCTCCCGCTCGGCCAGCGCCACGAGCAGCAGCGGGCGGTCCTGTCCGGTGAAGACCCCCGTGGCGCGCAGCCGGGTGGCGCCCCGGTCCAGCTCCCGGAAGATCCGCGCGGCCACCGCATCCTCGCGCGAGGTGACGAGGAGGGCGACCCGCCCCCGCCGCGGGCCTTCGAGCACGTACGAGACCACCCGCCCGGAGACGTTGGTGACGATCCACCCGTACATGGCCGCGGGCAGCCCGATCCAGACGGCCACCGCGCCGAGGACGACCAGGTCGGTGACGATGTATGTCTGGGTGTAGGACCAACCGTGGCGCAGGTTCATGTGGCGCGCGACGATGTCCGAGCCCCCGGTGCTGCCGCCCGCCCGCAGGATGAGGCCCAGGCCGACCCCGATGCCCAGCCCCCCGTACAGGGCCGAGACCAGCGGTTCGAGGCCCAGGCGGGGGTGCACGGCGGCGAAGAGCGCAGTGGCGCCCGAGACCAGGGTCACACCGACCAGGGTGCGCCACAGGAAGCGGAAGCCCTGGCCGACCCACGCCCACCCGAGGAGCGGCAGGTTGAGCACGAAGTAGAGCGGGCCGACGCCCACGCCCGTGAGGAAGTGGAGCACGATGGAGAGGCCGGACAGGCCGCCGTCGCCGATCCGGGCCGGGACGATCAGGCCCGACACGGCAAAGCCGACGAACACGGCCCCGACGACCATCTCCAGGTAGGCGCCCGTCCAGCCGCGCGGACGGCCCATCGCGACGCCCGGAGGGGGACCTGCGCGGAGCGCCGTCCGGCGCGCTCCCCCGTCCCGCCTCCGGGGCACCCCCCTCCGCGGCTGCCCCTCGGGCCGCCCATGGCCAGAATGCCCGACCAGAGCGCTTCGAAGCGCGGAACCTCAGGCCTCGCGCAACCACACGCGCATGGCGCCCGGCGCCCGGTTGTCCCAGGCGAAGTAAGGTACGGCGCGCAGGACGACCGGGCGCCGCGCGGGCCTGGCCCTCCGGTACAGGGGGCTGCCATGGCCCGTCCCGGCCGTGGTTTCGGCCTCCTCCACCGCCCCCGCAACCGTGACCGCGACCACGCCCCCGAGGAGCGCCGGGTCGAAGGCCGCCCACGCCGGCGCGGCGGACTCCGGGAGGAGCAGCGCCCGCGCCAGGGGCGCGTCCGGCTGGTCGACCTGTTCGAAGCAGTACACCAGGGGGCCCCGCTGCAGGGCCACCCGCCCCTGGTCGTCCTGCACCTCGGGGTGCGCGTACACGCGCTGGACGGGCATGGCCAGTTCCAGGGCGACCTCGTCCCCGTCCCGCCACTCCCGGTCGAGCCGGAGGTAGCCGCGCTCCGTGGGCGCGGCCACCGGCTCGCCGTTGCAGCGGAGGCGGGCCCCGTCGCACCAACCCGGCACGCGAAGGCGGAGGGCGAACCGTGCGGGCGCGCCGAGGCGCACCCGCACCGCGACCGCGCCGCCCCACGGCTGGTCCGTGCGCTGCTCGAGCGTGACGTCCCGCCCGCCGAGCCGAACCCGGGCGGAACCGGTGACGGGCAGGTGCAGTGCCGCCTCCTCCTCGCCCCGCACCGACCAGACGTAGCCGCCCAGGGAGGCGAGGAGGCGGGCGACGTTCGGCGGGCAGCAGGCGCAGGAGAACCAGTCCTGGCGGTGGCGGGTGCCGTCGCTGGCGAGGGGGTTGACGTAGAAGAACGTCTCCCCGTCCGCGGAGACGCCGCTCAGCACCCCGTTGAACAGCACCCGTTCCAGCACGTCCGCGTACCGCCCGTCGCAGTCGCGCTGCAGCATGCGGTGGGCGAAGAAGGCGAGTCCCACCGCCGCGCAGGTCTCCGCGTAGGCGGAGGCGTTGGGCAGGTCGTAGTCGGCCGTGAAGCCCTCGTACGAGGCCGTCGAGCCGATCCCGCCGGTCACGTACATGTGCCGCTCCGTCACGTCGTCCCAGAGGCGCTCGCAGGCCGCCCACAGCGGCCCGTCGCCGGTGGCCTGCGCGACGTCCGCCATCCCGCAGTACAGATACATGGCGCGGACCGAGTGGCCCACGGCCTCGTACTGCTCGCGCACCGGGGCGTGCGACTGGTTGGTGCGCGGCAGATCGCGCATCGTCTTCGTCAGCCCGCCGAAGTGCCCGGGCGTGCCTCCGCGGGCCTGCTCCTCCACCTCCCACCACAGGGGCTGCCGCCCGCGCTCGTCGATGAAGTAGCGGGCCAGGTCCAGGTGGCGCCGCTCCCCGGTGGTCCGCCAGAGGCGGACGAGCGCCAATTCGATCTCCTCGTGGCCGGGGTAGCCGGGCTTCTGGCCCGGCCCCCTGCCGAACACCGTGCCGATGAGGTCGGCGTAGCGGCAGAGTGCATCCAGCAGGCTGCGGCGCCCGGTCGCCTGGAAGTGGGCGACGGCGGCCTCCAGCAGGTGCCCCGCGCAATACAGTTCATGGGCGTCGCGGGTGTCGGTGAACCGCGCCTCGGGCTCCACGACCGTGAAGTAGCTGTTGAGGTAGCCGTCGGGCTGCTGTGCCGCCACCAGCAGTCCCACGACCTCCTCGACGTGCGCCTCGAGCTCGGCGTCCGGGTGTGTGGCGAGGCTGTAGCTCGCGGCCTCGACCCACTTCGCCACGTCGGAGTCCCAGAAGAAGTGCGGCCGCGGCTGCTGGCCCGGCTGCCACCGGAGGCGGAGCGCGTCCAGGCGCCCCGTGTCGCGGCACTGCCGGTACTCGGCCGGGAGGGTGCGCTCCCGGTTCCGCCGCTGCATCTCCGCCCAGAAGCCGTCCGTGATGGATACGTCCCGCCAGGGAACCGGGCTCCACATCCGGGGCACCCCCTGCACGATGGCCCCGCCGGCGCCGCCGCGCGCCCTCAGCGCGGCGCGACGAGGAGGCGTTGGCCCGGGGACATCACCGCCGCGGGCAGGTACGGCGCGCGGTCGAAGAGGTAGTCGACGAAGTGGCCAGGCCGCTCGTCGTTCCATCCATGGAACAGGTCGTAGTGCAGCGGCACGGTCAGGGCGGGGTCCAGGCGCACCGCGACCTCGGCCGCCTCCCGGAACGTGAAGTTGCCGATGCAGTTGGCCGCGAGCCGGAAGTAGTCGCGTCCGTTGATCGGCAGCATCGCCAGGTCGAGGCGGCCGACCCAGGGCAGCAGGGCCGCCAGCAGTTCGTCGCAGGCCGTGGTGTCGCCCGCGTGGTAGCAGGCCAGGCCGTCGCACTCCGCCACGTAGCCCACGAACCGGTGGCCGCGCTCGGCAGTCCAGTCCACCTGCTCGTGCGCGGCCGGCACGGCCGTCACCCGCCAGGGCCCGAACTGCAGCGGCTCGCCCGTACGGGGAGTGGCGACACGCCCGGCGGGCACCCCCGCCTCCAGCAGCAGGGGCCCGCACGCGGGGGGCGCGACGAAGCGGGCCTGCGGCGCCGCCTGGGCGATCCCCGCGCAGGTGGCGGGATCCAGGTGGTCGAGATGCTCGTGCGTCACGAGGACGAGGTCGGCCTCCGTGACGTCGCCGGGCGCGCACAGCGGGGGATACCGCCGGCCCTGGCTCGGGCTGAGGTAGGGGTCGATCCAGACCGTGGCGCCGCCCGCCTTCCAGACGACCGACTCCTGCCCGAGGTACCAGACGGCGGCGGTGCCGGCCGGCGGGGCGTAGGAGGCGATGGCCTCGACGAAGGCGCGGCCGGTCCGCCGGGCGGCGCGGCCCTGCCGCGGGCTGCGGACGAAGGCGGCCGCGGCCTCCTTTTCGCTGGGGGTCGGCATGCGAAGGCGACTCTCCCTTCGGGCCGTTCGCCGGGCGGCCTCCCGCGGCCGCAAAGTGCGGAACCGCCCGGCACGCGCCGGACGGCGGGTCTGCTTGGGATTCCCGGCCGCCGCGAAAGGCCCTGCCGGGGCAACCCGCGTGCGTTCCCGGGGGCACGGGTGGGCGCGCCGCGCCCCACGGCATACGGTTCGCCGGGGCGCAGTTCCGTCCAGACCGTCGGCGCCCGGTCGGCGTCGGTGTGGGCGGGCGTCCGCCTCCGCAGTATGCCTCCGGCGGCCCACCGCGGGGTCCCGTCCAGGGTGCCGCATGGACGATGCAGATGCGCACCACCACCTCGTGGGCCGTGGTGGCCGGGCGGCACGACCCGCGCTCCGGCGGATACTCCTCCTGCGGAGGCGCGGCGAGCCCTCCCCTGCGGCAGCGGCCCGGGGCGGCTGGTACGGGCCAGGAACCGCAGGCAGCACGGCCATACCGTCTCCGGAGGCATGGCCCGCCCGGCGGGTCGCACGGTCCCGCCCTCCTTCTCGCCGGGAATGGCCCCGTCCGTTCACGGGGTCACCCGCGTCCGGTCCCGGGGGAACAGGCTGGCCCGGCGCACGTTGTCCAGGCCCGCGATGCGCGCCGTCAGCCGCTCCAGGCCGATGGCGAAGCCGCCGTGGGGCGGCGCGCCGAGCTCGAAGGCGGCCAGGTAGGCGCCGAAGGGCCCGGGGTCCATGCCGCGGGCGGCGAGCGCGCGCCGCAGCATCGCGGGACGGTGTTCCCGCTGGCCGCCGGTCGTCACCTCCAGGCCGCGAAGGATGAGGTCGAACGACCGGGTCGACCCGGGCCGGCGCGGGTCCGGCATCGCGTAGAAGGGGCGCGCCGCCGCCGGCCATTCGTTGACGAAGACCATGTCGCCGACCCGCTCGGCCAGTCGCCGTTCCCCCTCCGGGTCCAGGTCCGGCCGGCCGACGACCCGCAGGGCCTCCTGCAGCGGCAGGACCTGGGCCCTCGCCGGGTCGGGCAGCGCGCGGACGCCCAGCAGGTCCAGGGCCGGGGCCGCGTCGGACTCGACCTGGCCGAACATGGCGCCCAGCAGCTCGCGCTCGAGCGCGATCAGCGCCTCCTCCGTGCCTCCGGCGAGGAGGACCGTCTCGACGTCCATGCTGACGTACTCGTTGAGGTGGCGCGCGGTGTCGTGCGGCTCCGCGCGGTACACGGCCGCCACCTCGTACACCTGCTCGAAGCCCGCGAGCACCAGCATCTGCTTGTACAGCTGCGGGCTCTGGGCCAGGTGCACCCTGCGGCCGAACCAGTCGACCGCGAACACGTCCGCCCCGCCCTCCGTCGCCGTGCCGACGATCTTGGGCGTGTGGGTCTCGCTATAGCCCAGCCGGTCCAGGTGCGTCCGGAAGCCGCGGGTCAGGGCCGCCTGCACCGCGAAGACCGCCCGCTCGCGGGGATGGCGCAGGGCCGCGGCGCGGTGCTCGAGCAGCGTTTCGAGCGCCACCGGCAGGTCGGCCCGATGGAGGGGGAAGGGCGGGGGACAGGAGGGGACCGCCAGCACCTCGATCTGCTCGGCGACCAGTTCGACGCCGCCGGGTGCCCGGGCTTCCGCGCGGGGCACGCCGCGGACCTCCACGAACGCCTCTCGCGCGGGCAGGTGCCCGGCGGCACCCTCCCAGACGGCCTGCAGCGTGCCGGTGCGGTCGCGGAGCAGGAGGAAGGCGAGGCCACCGAGCCGCCGGATGTGGGCGACCCAGCCGGCCACGAGCAGCCGCGGCGGTGCGGCGGGCGGCGGGGGCAGGGTTGCGGCGAGGTCCGCGCACAGGGTGCGCTCCACGGCGATCGCCTCCCGGAACGAAGTGGGGACGCGCGGCCCCGCCCGATCGTCTCCGCCCGCGTCCACGGGTCCCACCCCCTCCCGGCGCCGCGTCCCGCGCACCAACGGCAAGGCGCGCCCCGTCCCTGTCGAGGGACGAGGCGCGCCTCGTGGTGCCACCCTGCTCGAGGTTCCGCGGCCGCCGCCGCGGAACCACTCTCATCGCGCCCCATAACGGCGGGCGGCCGGCGGCGTGCGCCGCGTCAGGCTCCCGGCTGTCGCGGCGCACGCCCCGCGCCGGCTCGCACCCGCCGCCGGCTCTCTGTGCGAGGGGATGTGCGCCCCCGGCCGATCATCGCCCCCGCAGTATACCTCGGGGGAGCCCGCCCGGCTCAGCGGTTCACCTTCATTGGACCGTACGGATCGATGGTCACCCCGGCCAGCTTGGGTCGGAGGCCGTGCACCATGACGCCCGGGCGGCCCATCGCCTGGCCGGCCACCTGCAGGTTCTCCGGGTTGCGGTAGCCGATGCGGACCACGCGGCGCCACCGGGGGGTGCGGTTCAGCGACGAGCCGTGGACGGTGTAGATGCTGAACAGCACCACGTCGCCCGCGTCCGCCGGGCAGGACACCGCCCGCTCCATCGGGTACTCGTCCGGGGGCAGGTGCGGCGAGCCTTCCTTGACGTGCTGCAACGGGCCGAGGCGGTGGCTGCCGGCCAGGAACTTCAGGCAGCCGTTCTCCTCCGTCGCCGCGTCGACGTGCACGATGGCGTCGAGGTACCGCCCGTCGCTGTGCTCGTAGAACGGGTTGTCCTGGTGCATCGGGAACGGCGTCCCGAACTCCGGGCCCTTGGCGTGCAGGGTCATGTGGTGGAACTCGACCTCGGGGCCGATGAGGTCCGCCACCGAGGCGGCGAGCCGCCTGTTCAGGACCGCGCGGGCCCATGCCGGCGAGTGCAGTTCCATCTCGTGCAGCGCGGTCAGCTTGGACTTCGCGTTCTCCTCCGGCGACAGGTACTTCTCCCGCCAGGGGCCGCTCCAGCCCTTGTCGGTCCACGCGAACCGGGAGATGACCTCATCGAGTTCCTCGCTGAGGTCGGCGACCTCGGAGGCGTCGAACACGCCCCGCAGCCGCAGGTACCCGTTGGCCTCGAAGAACGCGACGTCGTCCGCGCCGAGCGCCTGGGGCTTCCGGACGGTCTGCATGACCCTCACCCTCCCGCCGCCATGGGCATTCGCGGCGGGCCCTGGCGGCCCTGCGGCCCGCGGCAGGACCCCCGGCACGGCTCCGTGAACAGTGACCCGAAGGTCGCGGCGCATCGAAGGGAGGGCGCGTGGGTGGGGGATGGCCCAGACCCGCCGCACGCCGGACGGCGCGCGACCCGCAGGGGGATCCTGGCCGCGGGTGCCGCCACCGCAGCGGCCGCGCTCGGTGGCTGCGCGTGGTTCCAAGCGGGGTCGCCGCGCCGGACCGCGGCCCCGGTCAAGGCCGCGGCCAGTCCGCACATCCTGCGCATCCGACCCGGTTTCATCCAGGAGACCACCATCCCGCTCATGAAGCAGACCTGGCAACCCTGGTTGGACCAGAACCCCGGCGTCGAGATCGATCTGATGAGCGGCCTCGGCCGGCAGCAGGCAACCGCCACGTCCATGCTCGCAGGGCAGGGTCCCGACGTCTTCGCCGACTGGGTCGTGCCCCTCTTCACCTCCCAGCACCTGCTGCTCGATCTGACCAATTACGTCAAGCAGAGCAACGTCAACCTGGCCAACTATCCGCAGAAGGATCTGGCGCTGTTTCAGCAGGGGGGCGGCCTCTGGGGGCTGCCCTCGTATCTCCACCTGACCGCTCCGGCGGTCAACCTCTCAGTCCTGGACGGCCTTGGATTGACCTATCCCGAGAGCGGGTGGACGTGGCAGGAGTGGGGCCAGCTCTGGCAGTCGTCCGCTTTGCGCAGCACGAGTCCGGCAAGGTCCCGCGTTGGCTACAATTGGAGCTGGGACGGATACGATTACTACGGCAGCAACCCCCAAGCCCATTATCTCAAAGGATTCGGCGGCGAGTACGTCGATCCGACGGACGGCACCAAGTGCTACCTGTCCGCGCCGGGTTCCGTGGCTTGTCTGGAGTGGATTTATGGCCTCAACACGGAGAAGGTCACGGCCGTATCCGGCGGAGACTTCACCACGGGGAGCCTCGTGACCAGCAACTTCGCCACCAACGTTGTCGCCCAGCTGGTGGGCCCGTGGTCGAAGCTCAAGTGGCAGCTCTATGACGAGCCGATCTATCCCCAGGCGGCCACGGCCTATGCGGCGAGCGACTTCTTTGCCATCTCGGCGCTGGCGCCGCGTCCGGACATCGCATGGAGCTTTTTCGAATATGTGGCGGTCGGGGCGCAGTGGCAGCGACAGATGATGCACCTCATCGGAATGGGCCCCAACCAGATCGCGCTCTGGCCCGAGTGGGTCGCGGCGCTGAAGGCCGAGGCGCCGCCGCTGGCCGACAAGGACCTCGACGTCTTCGTCCGCCAGGTGCAGGGCAATCAACCGTACTTCGGCTTGGTCTTCGCCTACCAGGATGCCGCCGCGGGCAACGCCATCAACGCCCAGACGCTGCCGGCCCAGCAGGGGCGGACCAGTGTGGCCACGGCCACCGCGCAGGCGGTGACGCAGGTCGACGGGATCGAGGCCGCGGGTGCGGCCGAGGTGGGCAGCGCGCTGCAGGCGCAGAAGGCGTTCCCCACCCAGGGGGGTGCGATCGCCGTCGCGCCAATCGGGTTCTGACCGGCGGTGGGACACGGAAGCCGCCGCCGCCCCCGCCGTGGCGCCCCTGAACGGTTGCGCCGGCGCGCGCGATGGCGCCAAAGGCGGCCCCCACCGGGGTGGCGGTTTACGCACGGGTATCCTCGTCAGACCAGCGTTCAGAGCTCGATGGACAGGTGGCTCGGGTGGTCGCGTTTGGGACTGACCAAGGGCTGTCCGTTGTGCGCACGGTCACAGAGGTGGGCTCGGGGTGGGGCGGCCACCGCGCCAAGCTGATGAAGGTGCTGGCGGACCCGTCTGTCGCCATCGTGGCGGTGGAGCATCGGGATCGGTGGATGCGCTTCGGTGCGGAGTACGTGGAGTCTGCCCTTGCCGCCCAGGGTCGGCGCCTTGTTGGGGTCGATCCGGGAGAGACCAAGGACGACCCGACGTGCTGACCAGCATGTGTGCGCGATGGTATGGCCGCCGGTCGGCTCGTAACCGGGCTGAGAAGGCGCGGAAGGCGGCGAGCGAGGATGACGGTCAACCAGGCGTTTCGATACGAACTGGACCCGACGGTGCGGCAGCAGCGTCTGCTGGCCAGAGCGGCAGGCACGGCACGCTATGCCTTCAACTGGGGGCTGGCCCTGTGCAGGCGCCTGCTCAACGCCGGGAAGCCTGTACCGCACGCAGCGGAGCTACACCGGCGGTGGAACGCGGAGAAGGCGCAACGGTCGTGGGTCTACGGCGTCTCTCCATGCTGCGGCCAAGAGGCATTGCGCGACCTGGATCGCGCCTTCGCCAACTTCTGGCGTGGCCGCAAGGAGGGACGCCGTGTCGGGTATCCGCGCTTCCGCCGCAAGCACGGGCGGCGGGACTCCTTCCGACTCACCGGCAGCAGCAAGGTCCATCCCAGGTCGGTGCTGCCGCGCGTGGGCTGCGTGCGCACCAAGGAGACGACCGAGAAGTTCCGTGGCCGCATTCTCTCCGCAACGGTCAGTCGCAAGGCGGACGGCTGGTATGTATCCCTTGCAGTGGAGGTGGAGCGCCCACAGCCCGTAGCAGGCCCCGTGGTTGGGATCGACCTGGGGCTCAAGTCCTTTGCGGTGCTATCTGGTGGGTCAGAGTCGGAGTCTCCAAAGTTCCTGGCCAGAGCGCAACTCCGCCTGCGACAACGGCAACGGCTGCATAGCCGCAAGCAACGCGGGCTGGCTCCACCGCCGCATCCGCTGTCGTCGCGCGGACTTCCCGCACAGGACGACCACTGGCCTGGCGCAAACCAAGTCGGTCATCGTGGTCGAAGACCTTTCCGTGCGCGGCCTGATCCGCCATCGGCACCTTTCACGGGCCATTGCGGATGCGGGGTGGGGCGAGTTTCGACGGATGCTGGCGTACAAGACAGAATGGTATGGGTCTCGGCTGATCGTCGCCCCTCGCTTTGACCCGTCCACCAAGAGGTGCTTGGCCTGCGGCCACGTCAAGCCAGAGATGTCGCTTGCTGAACGGATCTTCCAGTGCGAGGCGTGTGGGGCAGAGCTCGACCGGGACCTGAACGCGGCCCGGAACCTCGCGTCCCCTGTCGCCGGGAGTTCCCCGGAGACGGTGAACACCTGTGGAGCGGAAGGCTCTGGCCAGGAGAACGGCCTGGTGAAACCGGCCGCTGCGAAGCAGGAACCCTCGGGTCGGAAACGGGCCGCTTCGGCGGTTGGAAACAAAAGACTATGAGCAGGGGAACGGTACGAGGCCGAGCTCAATACCGTTCGAATAAGGAGATTGGGGTAGAGAGAGGCTGGGATCAAGAGCAAGGGGCGGAAAAGCCGGTTGAAATCGGGCGTCAGGGCGTCTGAAGGGCGTGGGTCGTCCTGGACACAGGCTGGGAGGCGGTGTATGCCTGATGTGTGGATAAGGCTGGAGCCGTCCCCGATACGCCCGCGCAACGTGATGCCTTTTGCCTTCGTGCCCTTGCCCGCGTGTATCCAGCGAAACTGGTCGACGAGGTCATCCAGCGGTGCGATTGCAAGGAGGA
>JAJYVV010000262.1 GCA_021791815.1 Bacillota bacterium
ACGAACTCGACCGCATCGGGCTCGGCTAGCCGTTGGAGGATCGTCCGGTGCGGTGCCATACTCCCACCGTAGCGAACGTGGCGCAGATTGTCAACCGCTTCTTTATGGGCAAAGGGCAGGCCTTGCGGCCCCACCTCTGCCCGAGACCGAGGGCCGGCTGCGGTCGGCCTTCTCCCCGCTCCTTGCGGATCTCCGGGCAACCGCGCCTTGAAGAACCGACGCGGCGGGTCCGCGGGACGCGATGGTCCCGTCCGTCGCGCGCGGACCCCGGCGGCCCTCCCCCGCGGATGCTCTCGGATCGGACACGCAGCGCTGCGTGATCGACCACGGCAGCCTCTCGGGCGGCTCTGCCGGATGCGGCACGCGCCCCCGGGCAACGGAGCCACGCGGGACGGGCCTGGTGCGCGCCAACCGCCGCCGCGAGCGAGCCGCACCACGGACATCTCGCCCTGGCGGAACGGCGCGCCATTCGACCACCGGGTGTGGCATCGCTCCATCTCCGCACGGCGGGCCTCCTCTGGCCGAGGGTGGGAACGCGCGGGGGGCCCGACCCGCCTCGTGGCCAGCCACCGGCTGCCGGCCTTACGGCGGGCGGACCGCATCGTCGTCCTCCGGGCGGGCCGGGGCGGTCCGGGGGCCGGGCCGCCAAGCAGCGTGATGCGGCGGCCCGGAGGCAGCCCGGGCTGGGGTGAAGAAGGAGCGCCGATCCGGACGGCGGGAGGGCCACCGTGACGCCGACGTGGAAAGTTGTCGTGACGGACTCGGAATACGCCGACACCGCCATCGAGGCGGAGGCGCTGGGGCGGGTGGCGGGAGGCGTGGCCCTGTCGCGCGCGCAGCTCCTCGACGCGGCCGGGCGCGCCGCGGGGCCCGCCGGCCTGGCGGACGCGGCGGGCGACGCCGACGGCGTCCTGACCCAAGGCTACCCGCTCACGGCGGAGGGGATCGGCGCCCTGGCGCGCTGCCGCGTCATCGCCCGCTATGGCGTTGGGGTGGACAGCGTCGATGTGGCCGCGGCGACCGCGCGCGGCATCGCCGTCTGCAACGTTCCCGACTACTGCGTCGACGAGGTGAGCGATCACGCGCTGGCGCTGCTGTTGGCGTCGGCCCGCCGTGTGGCTGCCCAGGATCGCTGCGTCCGCGAGGGGCGGTGGGCCGCGCGCGCGGCGGGCCCGGTGCGCCGCCTGCGCGGGCGGACGCTGGGCGTGGTGGGGTTCGGCCGGATCGGGCAGGCGCTGGCCGCCAAGGCGGCCGCCGTGGGCCTGCGCGTGGTCGCGCGCGATCCGCTCGTCGCCGACGAGGCCGTGCGCGCCGCCGGCGCCGAGCCGGCAGGGACGTTGGAGGCCCTGCTCGCGGAGGCGCACTTCGTCTCGGTCCACGTCCCGCTCGGGGCGGGCACCCGCGCCCTCATCGGCGAGCCGGAATTGCGGCGCATGCGCCCCGACGCGGTACTGATCAACACCGCCCGAGGCGGGGTGGTCGACGAGGCCGCCTTGGCGCGCGCCCTGCGCGAAGGATGGATCGCGGGGGCCGCCCTCGACGTGCGCCAGACCGAGCCGGCCGCGCCCGGACACCCCTTCGCCGGGCTGCCCAACGTGATCCTCACCCCGCACATGGCCTGGTACTCGGAGGAGTCGGAGATCGAGGTGCGGCGCAAGGCGGCGGAGGGCGTGGCCGCGGTGTTGTCCGGCCGGCGGCCGCCCTATCTGGTGAACCCCGAGGTGTGGCGCGAGCCATGAGCCGGCGCGGGAGGGTGTGCCCCGGGGCTCGGGTCAGCGTGGCGAGGGCGGGCTGGCCGGCCCGGGCGACCATCTCCACCGTCAGCCGGAGGGCGGCGAAGATGCTCCACGGCCATCGACGGCGCATCCGACGCTTCGCCGCCCTCGGCGGCCATCCGGGCCTGCCGCTGTGCGACCATCGCCGGGCTGGCGGGCACGTGCAGGAAGCCGGCGGCCATGCCCCGCGGACGGTGGCGCACGGCAAACGCCGTGGCGTTGGACCGGTAGGCGCCCGCGGCAGGCGAGAGGACGGCCGCGTCCCGCTCGCCCGGAGGGCGTCGAGGATGTCCGCCAGGGGCAAGGTGGCGTCGAGCGCCGCGGGCCCGCCGTCGACCACCGGGGCGTCCTGTGCCTCGGCGCCGTCCGCGTTCCTGCCGCGGCGGCGATGGGCTGTCCTCCATCGTGGTGTCGGCAGGCGCCCATTTTGCCTGCCAAACTTTGATAACCGCCGTTTGTGCCGCCCCTGCTGGGGATAGAGGGCACCCGAAGACCGCGGACCGCCGGCAGGGAGTCGCAGTGCGCCTCTCGGGACGAGTGCCTGTGCGACTCACGCACGGCCAGCAACCAGCCCCACCACGGGCTGGTGTCAACGGCCACTTCAGAACCGGCATCTTTGGCCACTAAAAACCAGCACGATGGCTGGAAGAGATGGGGACGAGACCCATCCCTCTGAAATCCGTGCATCTGGGGCCGAGAGACGAAGCAAACGGGGCCTGACTCACCTCGCATCCAGTCCGTCAGGACGTTAGCGTCGGCGAGAGCGGCGGCCGCTTGGTGGGTCGGCACCTGGGTGAGGTCCGCCCACTGCCGGAGGCGCTGAATGACGACCGGCAGCCCAGAGAGCAGGACCGGGTTGGGAGCCGGGCGGCAGGACGGATCGGAGCCGCCGGAATGGGGCAGCCGCGCGGTGGTGAGGTGGCGGGAGCGGCAGCGGGGCTGCCGCTCCCGCGCGTACCGGGCCCGCGCTGGCGGCGCGGCCGCCGGGGCCCTGCCGAAGCCGACGTGCCGCTCCGGGCTCGCGCGCTCGCGGCGCACCGATTCCGGTCCGACCCCGACCTATCGCGTGGGGGCGACGGCCCGGGCAAACTCCGAGAGCGACGAGGCGGCGAGGGCCAGGTCCAGCCAGCGGTCCAGCGTCTGCAGGTCGCGTTGCCCGAGGACGTGCGCCGTCAGGGCGCTGTCGACTGTTCCGAAGCGCCCGAGCAAGACCCGCAGGACGGCCCGGGCCTCTCCCTCGGCCTCTCCTTCCGCCTTGCCTTCCGCCTTGCCTTCGGCCTTGCCCTCGGCCTTGCCCTCGGCCTTGCCCTCGGCCCTGCCTTCGGCCCTGCCCTTGGCCACCATTTCGGCCAGCAGGTCGTCGAAGAGGGTGGTCGTCCGCGCCATCGCG
>JAJYVV010000263.1 GCA_021791815.1 Bacillota bacterium
TCCTTCAACTCCGGCCTGCGTCTGCACATCCAGGCCCACCGCGGCCTGACCGCCAGTCTCCTGCCGCTCCTGGTCTATCGCCACAACGTCCGTGCCTTCCCCCGCGGCGTGCATCGCGGAGAGGCACCCTTTGTTGCCCTCGGCGTCATGCCGCCGGACCCCCGCCCCTGGATCGCGCAGCTCCTGCACCCCGCCCCGGCTCCCGCCTCCCTGCTGGCGTCCGCTCCCTCGCCTCACGACCGCCCGGCAGAGTCGTCAGCCGAACCCTCCCCCCAGGTCCCTGCCGACGCTGCCGTTGCCTAATTCCCACACGCCCGAGAACCGTCAACCGATTGTCCCCGAAATTTGAAATACGCCCATGTCGGCCGGTCATCTCGGTCCATGGAGGGGCGTGCCGCTCGGTTTCCATGAGCGGAAAGGGCCCGCCGTGGGCGGGCACACCATCAGTGGTTGCCGAGGACGGCGGTCGTCGCGCTTGCGGCATCCGGCGCCCGGACGACCGCCCGGAGCCATTGACGGAGCATGTCCAGGTCGCTGGTCTTGGCTGCGGCTTCCCGGATCGCAGCGGGCGGGTCCTCGAAGCGGGCGGTGAAGGCATCGAGCAGCGCCACCCGCGCCTCGCGCAGCTCGCCGTCGTGGATGAGGTCTTCGAAGAGTTCCTGGCCCACCACGGGCACGCCCAGCAGCTCCTCCCTGGCCCACGACCGGTCCGTGGGCGACTGCAGCTCGCCATACCCCAGGCAAATCATCGCCGCACGCGTGGGCGCGCGCAAGTCCGGCTCCAGATGCTCCGTCAGCGGCAGGGCCGCCTCCAGCAGGTTCCGCATGCCCGGCATGTGCTGCATCAGGGGGAGCATCGCCAGCTCCAGCGCCGCCTCGCGCCCCAGCGGTCCGTCCTCCGCCCGGAGGCGCCACCGCGCCAACTCGTCCTCGCCAAGGAGGTCCCGCAGGAAGACCTGCCGCGGGTGGAACGTCACCTGCTGCAGGACCAGCGGCCGTGCGGGCGGTAGGCGGTGGCCCCAGTAGATCACGGTTGCCACGCGGCGGCCGGGGTGCTGCCGCAGCAGCGTCAGGTGGTAGACGGCCATGCGCGCGGCGTCGTCCTCGCCGTCGCGGAACTGGAACTCGAAGGACCAGATGCTGCCGTCCTCGGCGAGGAAGGTGCGGTCCGTCTCCTGCTCGCTGGGGGCCATGACGAACAGCTGGCGGTCTATGGCCCGCACCAGGCGAGGCGAGTCCGCCACCAGGGGCACGTGGCCGCCGGCAAGCAGGCCGGAGATCCAGATCAGGGCACGATCCTTGAAGTTGCGGGGCTGCCTGGGCACCTCGGCCACGAACCGCCCTCCCTCGTTGTGCGGACTGCCTCCCTTCCCGGAGCTGGGCGAGCATCCCTTCCCTCCCGACGCGCCCAGCGATCCGTCGACGGCGGCGTTTGGCGAGCAGAGCGCGCACCGCGGCATGCCCCCGGTCGACGCCGCCCATCGCCACGCGCAGCGGGGTGGGCGAGGCGGGAGATCCGCGGTGTGCCGGCAGGACTCACGGCGGCCGGCGGCGGCGCACCACCGGTCCCGGCCAGGCCGGTGGCGCTTGGCGATTCGTCCCGGCCCCCGTCCGCCCTACACCCAGGCAAAGGTCTGCAGGACCTGCGTGAACTCGACTGGCTGAGCTGTCTGGCCCATGGGCAGGACCAGGGCAACATCGTAGGTGTGGCCATCGTGGGGCGCGACGACGTGATCTTCGCGCCATACTTTAGTGGCCGTGACGGTTTGGCGGGTGAGTATAAACTCTTGGGCTGGCTCCAAGGTTATTTATGGAACCAGGAACTGTATTGGTTACCTGGAATGCGGTTCCGTCTTGACAGTAACTTGGCCCGCTGCAGACGAGGACCTCAACGGTTGGTTGGTCCGTGGATTGGTTGGTGGGATACATGATGAGATCTTCGGTAGCGGACAGTGGCTTGCCGTCAATGCTCCCAGCGGTCCAGTTCGGAGGGACTGAAACCAGATAGCCGTATCGGGTGTTGGTGATCTCCCGCCACTCATTACCGGAAGATGAGCTCGACGACGGGACTGCCGACGACGATGAAGAGGGGTGTTGCGCAGAAGGCGGAGCGGCGGCCTTCCGCGATGAGGCATGTAGCTGCTCCAGCGCCGACTCTGCCCGTGTGGGCACTGTGTGACTGCATCCGCAGGCTGAGGTGCTAAAGAACACAGCCAGCATCGAACCAGCCGCTGCGCACCGAATCATTCTCCGCGAGAGCCCATCCCATTCGCCCCTGTAGTGAGCAAGCACTTCGTTCGTACCCTGGTGGCATCCAGTTTGAGGGCTGCGAAATCCGCCTCGGCAGCCCCTCCAGGCTAGTGTTCCTTGTGCCCCATGGCCCGCAGGCTCCGGCGTGGCGCCAGAAGCAGATTGTGCGCCGATTCTCACGGCTCCACTAGGCGATAGCCTGCGGGCAACCGATGTCTAACAAGATGCGCGCCCGCCGATGAAGACGTCAACGGTGGGCATCTTGTTCCACGCCGTGGGCTGGCCGCCGGGAACGGAGAGGCAGTCAAGGATGTGGCGGGCGGAAAGCTTTTGGGCGGCGGCCGCCCTCACGGCCGCGTGATCATCCACGGGCATCTTCGCAAGCGTGACGGGCTCTTGGGTTGCTGTTCGCGTCCGCTTATCGACTGGGAGTCGTCGGTGGCGGGCGGCGGCCGTACCGACTACTGCAAGACGCTGCTGCGGAGGGCCGGGACGATGCCGACGCCTGGGCGCGGGCCAGCGCAGGATCCCATCGGCCAGCACGCCGGCGTCTCCCGGCACGCGGACGCCAGGTGCGCAGTCCGCTCAAGCCGATCACTGAATCCGGGCATGCCGATCGCCTGGGTGAACACAATGGTTCACGCGCGGCGCAGGACCGGGACAGGTGATCGGCATGGGACGGTGATCGAGTGGGCTCCCACTTCCCGACGGCTCCGGTGGTACGCCCCGCAGGGGCGTGGGTCCTGCCCCCGACCGGCCGGGGGACGGCGAGTCCCCCTGGCGCGCAGGCGCCTCCGTGTCCACCGAGCAGCGTGGCTTGCCACAGGGCCGGGCCCCTGCCCCCTTCCCGAACAGAGCGTGAGCGCACGCCCCGGGAAGGGGCTGCGGGGGGAGGCCCCATTGGCTG
>JAJYVV010000072.1 GCA_021791815.1 Bacillota bacterium
GTTGCATCGGTGTTCATTCCGGAGCCACCAAAGCCGGCCTTATCCCCCGCCCACGATAATCTCGGGTCATGTAGAGGCTCTTGGTCGGGGGACGACGCAGACCGCCCACGCCTGGATAAGTAGCCCCGCGGATGCGCCCCGGCTCACCCCTCCTCGAACGACGCGGACCGGAACCGCAGGGCCCGGCTGTTCTCCTTCAAGACCCGGACGATGTCCGGCGGGAACCCGGCCGGCAGCCGCGCCGAGATGTCGAGGGTGATGGAGATCTCGGCGCCCGGGAGGCCGCCCACGTGCTGCAGCAGTTCCGCGACCACGCGGCGCAGGTCGGCCTCGGCGTGCAGCACGTCCAGGGCCACCGATCCGGAGAAGCGGCGCAGGACGGGTGCGGGGCTCGCCGCGCCGCCCTCCCGTGCCTCGCCGGCCTCCTCGGCCAGGTGCCGCAGCGCGACCTCCGGCCGGACCAGCACCGCCGCCGAGTCGATCCGCACGTCCGCGCCTCGGGGGTCGCCGAACCGGAGGTCGACGTAGCCGCCGTCGTCGGTGGCCGCCGCCGCGTAGGCGAAGAAGGCGCGGTCCCGTGCTCCCTCGGCCACGGCCGCGGCGAGCACGTCCGCATCCCGCAGTCGCGGGAGGTAGCAGTAGGTGGCGAGGGAGTCCCAGACGCGGCGCAGCTCCACGTGCGGGCTGTCGACCCACAGCCAGCGGTCGAGTTCCCGGCGCAGCAGCGCGGGCGACCATCGCGTGATGAGCAGCTCGTCCCCCCGCGCCGCGCGGGTCGCCCTCGCCACGTACGGGTCGGTGCCCCCGATGCGGACGGCGTCCCAGCCCACCGCTTGGGGACCGTCCTGGGACGGCGCGAGGAGCCAGCAGAAGGCGTCCTGGAGGCGGTGGTCCAGCGCGCCTTCTGCGCGCCGGGCCTCGTCCCGCGCGCTCCGCAGGCTGAAGGCGTCGACCTCGAGGGCAGCCCGGTCGGCGTCGGCCACGATCGAGCGCCAGGCCAGGTACTGGCGGACCGCCTCCTCCAGCGCCGCGGTGGCCGCCTCCTCGGCCGCGAGGAAGAGGAGCATGTTCCGGTGCTGCCGCCGCCCGCCGGCGCGGCGGTCGAGGATCCGGCCGGCCAGCGCGAGGGCGGGGGAGGGGTCGGCGGAGGACGGCCCGCCCCCGCCGCGGTGGGCCTCCCGGAAGGGCAGCACCACCAACCGCGCCGCCGGCTCGTCGGGCACGTCGCCGCCCGGCTCGTGGACCTGCACGGCGGCGAAGTCGCCGCGGTCGCGCGTCCGCAGCCTCCGCCGCACCTCCTCGTCCACCTGCCACGGCTCGAGGCGGCCCGCCCGCTCCCGCGCGGCGTGGAGGAGGTTGGGCTGTGTGTCGTACCACAGGCGCCGCCCGTCGCCATGCAGGTGCGCCAGATGGTCTCGGAGCCGCGTCAGGGCGTCGTCGAACAGGCCCGGGGACTCCCCGGGCTGCACCACCCCGAGCCGCACCCGGGCGTGGGCCACACCCCGCGCCGGCCGCTCCGGGACCGGCGGGGCGCTGCCGAGGAAGATGGCCCGCGCCACCCGCCGGGCGCCGCCCGCCCGGCCCAGGCGCGGATTCTCGCGGTCGATCCGGCACGGCTCCGCCGCCGGGCCGTCGACCTCCGCGTCGACGAGGCCGTTCCAGCCCTCCTCCAGGTGGCGGGTGAGTTCTTCGCGCACGACCGGCGCATCGAGGGGCAGCGACCCCGGCAGGATGATCGTCCCCGCGTCCTTGCGGGCCCAGAGTTCGCCGACGACGGCCGCCATCAGGCGCAGGACGCCCCGCGTCCGCTGGAAGCGCTCCAGCGTGGACCAGTCGTCATACAGCCGGTCGAACAGCTCGGGGTGGATGGGGTAGGCGGCGCGCAGGCGCAGGAGGTAGCCGGCCTCGCGCGCCTCGGGCGGAAAGTCCGCCGCGCGCTCCGCATACATGCGGCCGAACGCCCGGCAGGCGGCGTCGCGCGCCGCTTCGTCGCCGACCGGCTGGAACAGGCGCCGGCGCACGATCTTGAAGCCCTCGGAACCGGCCACCGGCCGCCAGACCGCCTCCACCCGCCCCAGCGTCGCCTCGAGGCGCTGCATGGCGGCCTTGCCGGCCGGCCCACCCTGCTCGGTGTCCCCGGCGGGGACGGTGAGCACGAGCAGCGCCGCCGGGCAGCGGCGGACCGCCTCCGTGAGGCTCTGGACGAACGTGAGGTTGGCGTCGAACGAGCCCGCGGGCAGGCCGTCCCTCCCGTGGAGCGCCCGCGCGAAGGCCACCAGTTCGTCGACCAGGATCAGCGCGGGCCCGCGCGATTCGAGCAGGCGGACGAGTTCGCTCGCCCCCGGCGGCACGCCGACCTCGTCCGCCGGCCGGAAGGCCTCGTAGGCCTCGACCCCGCCGAGCTGCGCCGCCAGTTCGCCCCAGAGCGTCCGCACGGGGCGCCCGCCCAGGGCCGGGCAGGGCCAGGGCTGCGCGGGGCTGAGGTCGGTGCCGGCCAGGACGGCGGTGCGGGCGCGGGGCAGCGCGGAGGCGCCCGCGGACCGGAGCAATTCCGGGATGCCGGGGAGTTCCTCCGGTCCCGCCGCCCCCCCGCACAGGTGGTAGAGGGCCAGCAGCGCGTGGGTCTTGCCGCCGCCGAAGGCCGTCCGCAGCTGGATGACGGGCTCGCCGTCGCCACCCCCGAGGCGCCGGACCGCCGCCGCGAGCAGGCCGCGCAGGCCTTCGGTCAAGAAGGTGCGGGAGAAGAATTCCGCCGCGTCCTGGTACTCGGCGCTCGCCCTGCCGGCGGCCACCTGCGCGAGGTCGGCGGCGAACTCGGCCTGCCGGTACCGGCCGCCGCGGACCTCGGGGCGGGGGGCGACGACCTCGCGCCAGGGCCGCAGCCCGGCAGCCTCCACCGCCGAGCGCTCGTCCTCCGCTCGTGCCAAGGCCCAACCCCCAAGGCTAAGGTTCCGGACGGGGCACGGCGCGCGCGCCGCTCCGCGCCAGCGTCTCGATCTCGTCCCACGCCGCGACGGCCGCGCCGCACGACCGCGCCTCGGCCTGGAGTCCCAGGCGTTCGGCCGCCGCGTAGAACCGGTAGGCCAACGGGCGCAGGGCAGCCGCCGTCTCCGGCGGCGCCGGGCGGAGCCATGCCGCGGCGGCGGCTTCCCCGTCCCGCTGCAGTGCGGCCGTGAGGCCGTGCAGGACGAGCCAGGCACAGGGCAACGCCGCGCCGGGGGCGCCCGCGGAGGCCCCGGCCGGGGCGAGCAGCCGTACGCGGCCCGCGCGCGCCTCGACGAGCCGCAGCCGTTCGAGGGCCGCCATGCCGGTGTTCTTGGCCCGGGCGAGGACGTCCGCATCCCCGTACGGCCCGTCGCGGGCCCCGTGCTGTTCGAACCAGGCCAGGCAGAAGCGGCTCTCCGCGTCGAGGTCCCCCTCCCCCTGCGCGAGCGCCGCGTCCAGCTCCTCGTTGATCAGCCGCAGGGCCGCGGCCACCGACACGGGCGTGCCGTCCGCGGCGAGCACGCGGCGGTAGCGGGAGAACACGGCCATGCCGGGACCGATCGCCGCCTGGGCCAGGTCCACGGGCGCGACGCCCGCCGCGGTGAACCGCGCCGCCGCGCGGGGCAGCTCCTGGCGCAGTTCGCGCCGCACCTCGCGGAGGGAGGCCTCGGGGGCGGCGGCGGCCCGCGGACGGCAGACCAGCAGGATGGTCGAGGCGAGGGCGTTGCTGCCCAGGCTCCGGCGCCGGCCCGCGTGCTCGGTGCGCAGCGGCCAGGTGCCCGTGATGCGGAAGCCGGCGGAGAGCAGGCTCTCGAGCATGGCCGCCCACCCCTCGGCCCCGCGTGCCCCGTCCCCGGGACCGCCGGCCTCGGGGCGGGCCTGCCGCAGCGCGTAGTAGAGGGTCATGGGCCGGTCCGGCCGCGCGTGCGCGCGCCAACTCGCCAGGGCGGTCCGCATGCCTTCCTCGAACCGCTTCCGGGCTGCCGCCCGGCCGCCGTGGCGGTGGGGGTCCGCCACCAGTTCCCCGTCCTTGGGCGTGAGCACGGTGCGCAGGAGGTGGGGGAACACGTCGGCCAGCGTGCGGCGGAGCCAGACGTAGAAGAGGTCGGACGTGTCGGCGTAGGGGAGGTTGGCGAAGTAGGGCGGGTCGGTGCACACCACCAGGCCGCCCGCCGGCAGGCCGTCCGGCGCCGCGGCGTCCATCTGCCGGCACGTGGGCCGAGGGCCATGGCGGGGGGCCCGCTCCAGCGCGTCGGCCACGGCGTCGACCGCGTCCAGCCAATTCCCCGTGGCGGTCGAGAAGGGGTTGGCCTCGGCGAAGTCCCAGGCCATCTGCAGGCCGGGGCTGGCGAAGGGGTGCTCGATGTTCTCGCGGCTGCGCTGCCACCGCGCGAGGGAGCACCACTTGACGGCGGCCCGGTCGAGAGCGAAGGCGAGATAGGTGCAGACGGCGTCGGCGTAAGCGGCCGCGCCCTGCCCGCCCTCGGCGAGCGGGAGGCCGTCCGCGGCCAGGCCGGCGCGGCGCGCGTCGGCCTCGACCCGCGGGTGGACCGCGCGCACGGCGTCGCTGAACGCGCCGAGCGCGGCCAGCTGCCGCGGCGTGAAGAGGTCGCGGTGGCGCCGCAACCCGTAGTGCGCCACGCCGACGCCGAGCGCCCGCGCGGGGATCTCCGTGTCGGGCGCCCAGGCCGGGGCGGCGCGGGCGGCCAGCGCCTCGTGCTCCGGGTCCGGCGGGAGGTAGCGGCGGCCGGGGCGCCCCTGGCCGACGATGGCCAGCAGCCGCAGGCCGAGGCCGTGGGCCTGGGCCTGCCGGCGCAGGGCGGAAAGCGGGACGGGCTCGCCGCACGTCAGGCAGTGGGCGCCGCCGCGCGTGAACGTGCCCGGCGGCGGCTCCGGCACTCCGGCGGCGGGGCCGACGCGAAACCGGATGGGGCGCGCCGCGCCGGGCCCGCCGCCGGTGGCGGGGGCCAGCGCCGGGTGCACCCACGCGGGCTTCCCCGGGCGCGTGGAGAGCGAGAAGGAGTGGACCAGCGGCATCTCGGCGCCGCAGGCGGGGTTCGGGCAGCACGCCGTGCGGCACCAGATCCAGGCGAGGACCGGCTCGCCGGTGGGGGCCGCCGGGTACAGGTGACCGACCCGGCGGAGGGCTTCGCGCTGGACCACGCGGCCGTACGAGCGGACGTCCGCGGCCAGCCCGGGGTCGCCGGCCCGCGCCGGGACGCGGGACACGGAGGGCCCGGAGGTCGCGGGATGCACGGGCGGGGCGCCGGCGAAGCGGCCCGGGAAGTCGATGAGCGCCGCGGTGGCGAGCACCGCGACCGGGTTCAGGTCGGAGGCGAAGACGGGGAGTCCCAGCCGCCGCGCCTCGCACGGGATGGCGCCGCTGCCGCAGAACGGATCGACGACCGTGGGCAGGCCGCCCGGGTAGGCCTGGGCGAGCCGTTGGCGCGCCTCGTCCAGGGCCGCCGCGTCGCCGGCGGCGACGCGGGCGGTCAGGTCCGAGAGCGCCGCCCGGGCCGCGGCGCCTTCCTCCGGCCCAAGGCCATACCCGGGGTCGTCGACGAGGGCGGCGAAGAGGGCGGCCCGGCAGGCGGCCGCCGGCTTGTGCGACCACCAGAGGTGCAGCGGCGAGACGGCGGCGTCGCGCGCCACGGCGGCGGCGATGGCGTCGAGCGGAAGGGCGGCCTCGATGAGGCTGGGGCGCTCGGGGCCGGCGGCCCCGCTCACAGCGGCTCCCGAGCAGACGACGGCGCCCCGGCCGAGGCGGCTTCCGCGTCCGGGACCGGCGCGTCCGAGCGCGCGCCCCACGCGTCCGTGGTCAGGCCTTCGAGCCGCGTCATCCGGCACCCCCGGCCGCCGACCGCCCGGCGACCGCGGCGTGAGTTTGCCACGATCGCCGGTTGACCCTGTCGGTGTCCGTCGGGCGCGCCGCCGCACCCGGCCGGCCCCGGCGCGATGCCGCCGCCGCCCGCGTCCGAGAATCCGTGGGCGCCCTGGGGCGGGCGCGGCACGACCCGCCCCCCCCGGCCGGTCGCCGGACGGGCGGCGGTCAGCCGCCGGCCGCATCCCGCAGCGCCGTTCCCTCGTCGGCCAGCGCCCCGGGGTTCGGGCGCGCCTGCGCGCGGACCAACTCCCGCACCGCCTCGGTCTCCTCCTCGGGCCGGCCGACCGTCATGACCGCGCGCAGGATCCCGCCGTCGAGGTAAAAGGCGGCGAAGGAGAAGTCGGACGGGCGCCCGCGGACGACGACGCGGTCCCAACGGGCGGCGTGGCCGATGTATTGGAGTTCGACGTCGTACTGGTCCGACCAGAAGTACAGGAGGGGGTCGTACGCCTCGCCCTTGCCGAGGATCGAGCGCGCCGCGGCCTCGCCGTGGTACCAGGCGTGTTCCCAGTGCTCGACGCGCAACCGGCGGCCGCTCGCCGGGTGGGGCCAATTCGCGCAGTCGCCCGCCGCAAAGACCCCGGGGGTCCCGGTGCGCCCCTGCACGTCGACCACGATGCCGTTGTCGACGGCGATCCCGCTGCCCGCGAGGTAGCTGACCTCCGGTTCGATACCGACGCCGACGACGACCAGGTCGGCGTCGAGGGCCCGGCCGTCGCTGGCCACGACCTGCTCGACACGGCCGCTGCCGCGGAAGGCGGTCACGCCGGTCGACAGGCGCAGGTCGACGCCGTGGCTGCGGTGCAGGTCGCCGAGATACCCGCCGACCTCTTCCCCGAGGGCCCGGGCCAGCGGCGCCGGCAGGGCCTCCAGCACCGTGACGTCGAGGCCGCGGCTGCGGCACGACGACGCGACCTCCGAGCCGATGAAGCCGGCGCCCACGACCACGGCGCGGCGGGCGCCCGCGATGGCCGCGCGCAGGCGCATCGCGTCGTCGTAGGTGCGCAGGTAGAGGACACCGGGGAGGTCGGATCCGGGGACGGTCAGGCGGCGCACGCGCGAGCCGGTGGCGAGCAGCAGGTGGTCGTAGCGGATGCTCCGCCCGCCCTCCAGGGTGACGGTCCTGGCCCGCGGGTCCACGGCGACGGCGGGCCTCCCCAACTCGAGGTGGATGCGCTTCTCCTCGTAGGCCGACGCGGGGTTGAAGGTCGGGTCGTCGACGTCGGCGTCGGCCTCCGCCTGCAGCACGGCCTTGGAGAGGGGCGGCCGGTCGTAGGGCAGCCGCCCCTCCGCGCCCACGAGCACGATCTCGCCTTCCCAGCCCTCGTCCCGCAGCGTCTCGGCGGCGTGCGCGCCGCACACGCTCGCGCCCACGACCACCACGCGCCCCGGATCCCCCATGCCATCCGCCCCCCTGTCCCGCGGCGCCGCGACGTGCGTCCCAGACGAGGCTATCACAAGAGGCGCGGCCCGGCCGGGACGCGGCGCCGTGGCAGGCCGATGGCAGCCAGGTGGCAGCCGCCGCGCGAGTGCGGGGGCCGGACGGGTCTGGCACGCTGGATCCGTCCGGATGGGCCGGCCGGTCGGGACGTCGACCCGAAGGGTGGGCGAGCCGCGTGGCCATGCGCTGGATGCGAGGGCCCTCTCGGCGGGGTGGCAAGGCCCTGTTCGGGGGCGGCCCCCCGCGCGCGGCGCGGATGCCCCGCCGCGCCTCCTTCTGGCTGGCCGGAGCGCTCGGTGGCGCCGTCCTCGGCTGGGGCACCGGGGCCCTGGCCGGCGGGATAGCCCCCAGCCAGGCCACCCTCCAGACGACCGTGACGGTCGAGGGCACGGCGCTGCAGGTCACGTACAGTTCGGGCACCGCGCTGGCCTTCGACGTGGGCTCGTGCAACCCGGGCAACGCCTACTGGACGTGCTTCCCGAGCAACACCGCCACCCTGGCCATCACCGCCCCGGGCCAGACCCAGTTCTCGCTCTCCGCGTACGACACCGACTACACGGATGCCGCCGGCGCCACGATGTCGGGCTCCGCTCTTTACTTTGCCCAGTGCGCCGACAACAACTGCGCCTTCGGCGGGACGGCGGAGTCGCTGAGCACCAACCCGGCCAGCCCCGCCTCGGTGTTCGGCGCCGCGACCCTCACCCAGGGAGCGGCGTCCTTCGTGCTGGGAGGCGCCGCGAACCGGTCGTTCCCCATCGGCGTCAACATCGACATCCCGTCCGGCACCCCCTCCGGCAGCTACTCCAACACGGTCACGCTCATCGTGACGGCGAGCTGACGCCGGTTCCCGTGCCGCGAAGGGTGGCGGCGCACCGCTCGTCGCCCCTGCCCTCCGCCTCCACCTGCGGCTGTCGGCGCCCTGGTCGAGGCGGAGGGGAGGCGTCCCCTCGGTGTCGCGGAGCATCCAGGCCCTCCGCCGGGCGCGGGTGCGGCGAGGTCAGCTCCGAGGTGGCCCTTCCCCCGGAGGTATGCACGGCACCGGACGCGAGTTCCGGAAGCTGGGCTCCTTCAGCCGCCCGGTCCGCGTGCCCTTCTGCCGGGGGCACCTCGATGGGTACGTCGCGTTCGGCGGTCCGCCGGATGGGTTCCGGCGGCTCTACGCCGTCCGGTTGGCCATGACCGCATCTTGGGCCGTGGTCTGGGGCGCGGTGCCCGACGACCGCCGCCGTGCCGAGAGGCCGGTTCCGCGGTGGTATGCCCGCCGGTCGGGCGCCCGGTGACCGCGGGGAGGCGGAGGCGGAAGGATCCGCGTCCAGGCGGCCTCGGGCTCGCTGCCGGCGGAACACGCGGGGTCAACCGGCCGATACCCGGATGCGCCCCGGGCGGAGCCCGCCGCGGAGGGCGTCCCAGGATCCGACCCATGCCCGCTGGGCGGCGACCGAGGCGGGCGACGAACCGGCACCTGGGTCGGCCGACGGCCGCCCGGGCCCGGATGCGACGGACCCGCGCAGGCAGGGGCCCCCGGGTCACCGGCAGGGCGACGGCGGGCGTGGAGGCCCCCGGCGCATCGCCCCGCGGGCCGGGGGCCCCCGCGGATCGCGGCGTCCACCCGTCCGTCGAGCCGTGGGCACGCGCGCACGACGGACGTGGTCGCGGATCTCGTCCCGGTGCTCCGGGCGTGCGGCGAGGGCGCCCGGGGGCGGGGCAAGGGCCGGCGGTGTGCGGCCCGCTCCTTCCTCGCCCCGTGCCGGGGCGGCCAACCAAAGCGGCCCGCCGTCCCCGCACGCGCCTCCCCAAAGCCGCCGTGGCCCGTCCGCGCGGGCCTCCGAACAGCCGGGGCCGCGTCTCGGAAGGGACCGCCTCAGGAAAACAGGGAGCGGGCGAAGGTCAGGTTGGCGCGGGCGTCGGCGACGGGGTCGCGGGGGGCCGCGGACTCGAGCACCACCCAGCCCTCGTAGCCGATGGCGCGCATCGCGGCGACGCACGCAGGGAAGTCGACGTGGCCCTCCCCCAACATGGCGTTGCTGTGGCCGCCTCTGCCGTCCTTGAAGTGGATCTGCACGATCGCTGCGCCCAGGCGCCGGATCTCCTCCGGGCTGTCGTGGTGCCACCACATGGCGTTCGAGACGTCGAAATACACGCCGACGGCGGGGGACCCGATGGCCGCGAGCATCTGCAGGTCCTGGCCCGCGCCGAGGGTGTTCTCCATTCCGAGGCGGACGCCGGCCTGTTCCGCGCGCGGGGCCACGGCGGCCATACCGCGCACGACGCGTTCCCGATCCTCCGCCGTGTGCAGCTCGGAGTCGCCGAAGAACGGGATCAGGATGACGCGGGCGCCGAGGTCGGCCGCGGTATCGATGGCATCCCCGATCAGGGTGGCCGCGCGCAGGCGGACGTCGGGGTCGGCGCTCTTGAAGCCGAACCCGTTCAGGGCGCCCAGGCACAGCGAGGGGATGGCGAGGCCGGCGTCCCGGGCGGCCTGCCGGAGGTCGGCGCGGCCCGCGGGGCTCAGGACCGGGTCGCCCGGACCCAGGTCCAGCTCGACGCCTTCGAAGCCGATCGCCGCCGCCGCCTCGATCAGCGCGCGGCCCGAGCGGCGCAGGATGCCCTGCATGGCGCCGAAGCGCACGGTCCTTCCCTCCCGGCCACGGTCAGACAGGATCCACCCGGACGGGCATGCCCCCGTTGGCGAGAGACGCCTCCGCCGCGAGGGTGACCGCCAGGGTGCGGGCCGCGTCCCCGTACGGGGAACGCAGGCGGCTTCCGTCCCCCGTGCGGATGGCTTCGATGAAGCTGTGCACGATCGCGTCGTACGGGTCCGCCTCGTTCTGGGCCGCGATCTCCCGGCCGTCCACCCAGGCCCGGAAGCTCCCCGGGCAGTGGTACCGGACCAGCGCGCCGCGGGCGATCAGTTCGATGTCCACGCGGCCGCCGCGCTCGGCGGCGCACGACGAGGCGATGTTGCCCACCGCCCCCGAGGCGAAGCGCAGGTTGCAGACGGACGCATCCTCCGTCGCCATGCCGGGCACGTCGGCGAGCATGCCGAACGTCCCCAGGCAGGAGACGGTCTCCACCTCGCCGGCGAAGAGGCGCGCGAGGTCGAAGACGTGGGTCGTCTGCTCCACCATCTGCCCGCCGGACTGCGCCTTGACGCGCCACCAGGGGCTCCCGGGCAGCGGGTTCACGTAGGCCCCGAGCACGAGGCCCAGGGGGCGGCCTTCCAGGGCTTCCGCCACCCGTGGGTTGATGTCGTTGTATCGCCACATGTAGCCGGAGGAGGCCAGCACGCCCGCGTGCCGGACGGCGTCGAGCACCCGGCGGGCGTAGTCGAGGCCGAGGGCGACTGGCTTCGCCACATAGAGGTGGCTGCCCCGCGCCACGACCTCCTCTTCCTGGCCCTCGTGGGCGAACGGCGGCACGCAGACGAACACGGCGTCGTAGCGCTCGGCCTCCAGCATCCGCCGCCAGTCGGTGTGCGCCGCGGCGCCGAAGGGCCTGGCCGCCTGGGCCGCGCGCTCGGGGACGAGGTCGCAGGCGGCCGCCAGCGTGGCGCGGCCGGCGTCGCGTTCGGCGGCGAGCGTCCGCAGGTAGCGGCCGGCGATGCCCCCGGTGCCGATGAACGCGATCCGGAGCAAGGGCGGGGCCTCCTTTCGGTCGACCCGGCCGGGACCAGGGCGGCGTTCGGGTGCCGCGCGGGCCCGTTGGGGTTGGCCCACGGCGGGCCGATCCCTGCCGGCCGGGGTGGGGAGTCGAGGGGCCTCGGCGCCACGGGACGGGCAGCCGGGGCGCCCCAGGAATCCCGTCGGCCATGGAACCGTGGCTCACGCCGGGAGGCCGGCATGGGTCCGCGGGGGGGCGGCGGCGCATGCGACGGCCGCGCACCCGACGTCGCCACCGGCCGCCTTCCCGCCCACGGGGCCCGTGGCGGTGATCTCGGCGTCGTCGTCGGCCCCGTGGGGGTCGTGCCCTCGGCCTCGCCTGGCCGATGCGTCCGGCGCCTGTGCTCCCAGCGCTGTCGCGAGACGTCGCCCACGCACCCCGGGCTGCGTGGACGCCGCCGGCGCGCGGGACGCCCTTCCGCGGGTGCTGGTCGCCCCAGCCGACCGCCCCCGGGGGGCGCCGACCGTCCTGTACATCGGCGGCGAGTACTGCCCGTTCTGCGCGGCGGAGCGATGGGCCCTGATCACGGCGCCGTCCTACGTGGAGTCTCGATCCGTCGAGGCGTGGAGCAACATCCCGCTGCCGGCCCAACCGGGCTACAGGCCGCTGCAGGCTCTGAGCCCGGGCCAACGGGCCATCTTCACCCGGATCGACACCATGCCGGAGACGTCTGCTTCCGGATCGATTCCCGTCATCCTGGCGGGCGGCAGCTACCTCTTTCCAGCCACGTTCCCGCCGGGCGTCCCGCTCGCCGGGATGTCGGCGCGGACCATCGCCTTGCAGCCTGGCCGCCGGGACGAGCCGGGCCGCGAGGTGCATCGTGTCCAGCGGCAATGAATCGCCGGCGCGATCTGGGCGTCGGATGGGGGAGAGCCGGCGGAAGTCTACGAATCCTGGCGTCCGTACGGGCATCGCCAAGCTGCCACCCTAGCGCTGACGTGCGCCTACCACAGCAGCGGGATGCCGTACGGACGCATGGCGTGGTCGCCACTCACCAGTGTCAACTCCTCCAGTCGGGCCTGGGCGATGAGTATGCGGTCAAAGGGATCTCGGTGGTGCGCCGCGAGGTCGCGCACGGCGAGCGCATGCGCCACGCTGACGGCAAGCGGGCTGAAGCCGTTCAACCGGAGTTCGTCCGCGAGCAGCGGGCCCAGTGCCGCCGGGAGGGAGAGGCGTCCGAGCCCCGCCTTGATGGCCAGTTCCCACGCGCTGGCCGCACTGACATAGACGGCGTTGGCGGCATCGGCGATGGCATCGCGGGCGGACGCGGAGAGGCGGCCGTCGTCCAGCGTCCACCATAGGAGGGCGTGCGTATCGAGCAGAAGGCGCATCACTCCCCCCCCAGGACATCGGCGATATCGGGGGGCAGGGGAGCGTCGAAGTCGGGGCCGATGGCCACTCGGCCGCGCCAGTGGCCGGGGGTCCGCCGCTGCAGCGCGGGGGGCACGGGCACGAGCCGAACGAGCGGCACGCCGTCGCGCGCGATCACGATCTCCTCGCCGAGGATGGCCTCCTCGAGGAGGCGACTGAGGTGCGTCTTGGCCGCGTGCACATTGACGATCCTACCCATACCGCCAGTATGACTAAGATGTGGACTAAGGTCAACGGGCGCGCGGCAGGCCTGTCCGGCGCCGCATGGCCGCCGCGGGCCGGCGGGACGTCGCCGCCCCCCGGGCACCGATGCCCCCTCGGCCCGCAGCGGAAGGGAAGTTCCCTCCCGGCCCGAATCCCCCCGAACCGACTCCGTTATGGTTGGGTTACGGCGGAGTGAAGGTCCAGGGAAGCGACCGCCCGGGGGGCGTGGGGCAAGTGGAGATCGTGTGGCTCGACCAGCGGGCGGCCCGGGACACGGCCGTCGTCGGCGGCAAGGGGGCCGGGCTGTGCCGGCTCGCCCACGCATGCGGAGCGCTCCCGGGGTGTTCGGTGCCGCCGGGCTTCGCGGTGGCGGCCGAGGCCGGTCCGTCCGCGATCGCCGCGGCGTATGCCGAACTCGGCCGCCGGTGCGGCGAGACGGAGCCGGCGGTGGCCGTCCGGTCGTCGGCCGTCGACGAGGACGGCGCCGTCGTCTCGTTCGCGGGGCAGCACGACACGCTCCTGAACGTGCGCGGCGCCGGCCCGGTCGGGGAGGCCGTGGAGGCGTGCCGCGCGTCCGCCGCCTCGGCCCGGGCCATCGAGTACCGGCGGCGCCACGGCCTGGGCTCGCCGCGGGTCGCGGTCGTGGTGCAATGCTTCGTCGTCGCCGACGCCGCCGCGGTCGCCTTCAGCGTCGACCCGGTCAGCGGCGAGCGCGACGCGGTGGTGATCAACGGGGTGTGGGGACTGGGGGAGAGCCTGGTCGGCGGCACGGCCACCCCCGACGTCTACCGCGTCCCCCGCGGCGACCCGGCGGCGGTGGACGTGCGGGTCGGCGACAAGGCGCGCATGACCGTCGCCCTTCCCGAGGGCGGCACCGCGGAGGTCGACACGCCGCCCTTCCTGCGCCGGCGCCCCGCGCTGGAGCCCCTGGAGGCGGCGCGCGTGGCGCGGGCGGTCGTGACCCTGGAGGGCGCGTGGGGCCGGGCCGTCGACGTCGAGTGCGCCTTCCGGGACGGGCGGCTCTTCCTCCTGCAGTGCCGTCCCGTCACCGCGCTGGCGCGGCCCGCGGCGGGGGTGCTCGCATGAACGAACTCCCGCCAGTCGCCTGGGAGGCGCCGGATCCCGCGCTGTTCTGGGTCCACGACCGGATGCATTTTCCCGACCCCGTCACGCCGCTCAGCGCGGACATGCCGACCTTCGAGGGCTTCAACGACGCCGCCGCGGCCGCGGGGAGGCCCGTGCGCATGCGCCGCGGGCGTCTCCACGGCTACCTGTACACGGCGATGGAGCCCGCCCCGGAGGGCGCTCCCGCGCCCGCCGTACCGCAGGGGCGTCTCCGCGACGTGTGGGACCGGGAATGGCTACCCGAGATCCGGCGGCACTACGCGTGGTGGGACGCCTTCGACCCGGACTCCGCCAGTCCCCGCGCGCTGCAGGAGCACCTCGAGGAGAGCCTCCGGCGGTACCGGCGACTGTGGGACATCCATTTCCGCGTCGCGGTGCCCGCCCACGACGCCGTGGGCGCGTTCGACGACCTGTATCGCGAGGTCTTTCCCGAGGCGGGTCCCTTCGACGCCTATGCCCTGCTGAGGGGCATCCCCAACAGCAACCTGGAGGCGGACGTCGCCCTCTGGCGGCTGGGCCGGGCCGCGGCGGGGCTGCCGCACGTCCGCGCGGTGCTCGAGGGCCCGCCGGGGGAGGGCGGCGGCGCCCTGGCGGCCATCGCGGCGGCCGAGGGCGGCGGCGCGTTCGCCGCCCGCACCGCCGCCTACATCGCGGAGTTCGGCCAGCGCTCGGAGCGCGACGACCTCGCCGCGCCGACGTGGGTGGACGACCCCTCGCCGGTCCTGCGGGCGCTCCGCGACCACCTGGCGCAGCCCGAGCGGGACCTGGAGGCGGAGCAGGCCGGCCTGGCGGCCGACCGCGAGCGCCGCCTCGCGGAGGTGCGCGGGCGGTTGCGGGGCTACCCCGGCCCGGTCGCGGCGCGCTTCGAGGCCGCGCTGCGGGACGCGGAGGACGGCGCGTACCTCAGCGAGGAGCACAACTTCTGGATCGATCAGCGCGGCGCCCACCGCATGCGGCGGGTCCTGCGGGGGGCCGGCCGGCGGCTGGCCGCGGCGGGCGCGCTCGAACGGGCCGACGATGTCTTCCTGTTGCGGCTGGACGAACTGCGAGAGGCCCTGGCCGAGCCGGGGGCCGCCGACCGCCGCGACCTGGCCCGCGAACGGGCCCGCGAGATGGCCCGGGCCCGGACCCTCGTTCCGCCGCCCACGCTCGGCACCCCTCCGCCCGCGCGTCCTGGAGGGGCGGGCGACCGCTTCTTCGGGGGGCCGCCTCCCGGGTCGGACGAACCCGGGGTGCTTCGGGGGGCCGCCGGCTCACCCGGGGTGGCCCGCGGGCCGGCGCGCGTGGTCCGCACCTCCCGGGACGCCGCGGCCCTGCAGCCTGGTGAAGTGCTCGTCGCGGAGACGCTGCTGTCCACCTGGACGCCGCTGTTCGCCCGCGCCGTCGCGCTGGTGACCGACACCGGGGGCGTCCTCAGCCATGCGGCGTGCGTCGCCCGCGAGCACCGGCTGCCCGCGGTGGTGGGCACGGGGCGGGCCACGGCGGCGGTGCGCGACGGCCAGGTCGTGGAGGTGGACGGGGCGGCCGGCACCGTCCGCGTGATCGATCCTTCATGACCGGGGCCGATCCGGCGGCGGCCTCCGGGACCGAGGAGGCGGCACGGGCCGCCCGGGGAGGGCCCAAGGGGCGGGAGGGGGCGCTTGTCGCCACGGTGGCGCTGGGCAGCATGCTCGCGCCGCTCAACTCCACCATGATCGCGGTCGCCCTGCCGCGGATCATCGCCGGCTTCCACGCCGGCGTCGCGACCGCGGCGTGGCTCGTCACGATGTACCTGATCGCCATGGGCACCCTGCAGCCCGTGGCCGGGAAACTGGGGGACCGGCTGGGCCGCCGGAGGATGATCCTGACGGGGATGGCCCTCTTCGCCCTGTCGTCCCTCGGCGCGGCCCTGTCCGGGGATCTGTTGGCGCTCTTCGTGTTCCGCGCCCTGCAGGCGGCCTCGGGGGCGGTGGCGCTGCCGAACGGGACGGCGCTGCTGGGGGCCGCCATCCCCCAGGGGAGGCGCGGGGCCCGGTTCGGGCTGGTCGGCTCGGCGACGAGCACGGCCGCCGCGGTGGGGCCGGCGCTCGGCGGTGTGCTCGTCGGGTTGGCCGACTGGCGGGCCATCTTCCTGGTCAACGTCTTGATCCTCGTGCCGGCGCTCATCGTCGGCTGGCGGGCCCTCCCGCCCGACGGACCGCCGCCGCCCGGCCGCCCGTTCGACGTGGGCGGAGCCGTGGCGCTGCCCGCGGTGCTGGCGGGCCTGGCCGTGGCGCTGGGCCGGATCGGGGCCGGGACCGCGCGCGCGGCCCGCCTGCTCCCGGCCGGCGGTGCGGCGGTGGCGGTGGCGCTGGGCCTCCTGCTCTGGCACGAGAGCCGGCATCCGGATCCGGTCCTGCAGCCGCGCTTCTTCGCCCGGCGGTCCTTCGCGGCCGCCACGGCCGCGGTGTGCCTGAGCAATCTCGCGATGTACTCGACGCTGCTGGCGGTTCCACTGCTGCTCGCCGGGCGGCCGGGGTGGACGTCGGCCCGCGTCGGCGTGGTTCTGGCCGCGCTGTCCGCCCTCACCGCCGCCTGCGCGCCCGCCGGGGGGCGCCTGGCCGACCGCTTCGGGAGGCGGTGGCCCACCCTGGCCGGACTGGTCCTGTTCGCGGCCGGCCTTGCGCCGCTCGCGGGCGGCGCGTGGAACGAGGCAGCCACCCTGGTGGCCTGCCTGGCCTGCGCCGGGGCCGGACTGGGCCTGGCGGGCTCGGGCATGCAGACCGCGGCGCTGGAGGCCGTCCCGCCGCGGCAGGCCGGCGCGGCCGCCGGCGCGTACTCGGCGTCCCGCTACCTGGGGAGCATCGCGGGCTCGAGCGTGTTGGCGGCTCTCGTCGCTCCGGCGGTGGGTCGCGGGGGGGAGGCCCCCGTGTTCATCCTGGTGGCGCTGGCGGCCGCCGCCTCGGCGCTGGCGGCGGCCCTTCTGGAGGACCGTCCGCGCGAGGCGTAGCCGGGGGGCCCGGCCGCTCTTGCCTGGGCGGCGCGAGGGAGAGGGCCGGGGACCGGTCCCCACGAATCCACCACATCCCCCGGGATCGGCCTGGGGCCGGCGCGCGGCGCCGGACGACGACGGGGGTGGCGCCGCTTGAGCGAGTATCAGTACTACGAGTTCATGGCCCTCGACAGGCCGCTCACCGCGTCCCAGATGGGCGAGCTGCGGGCCCTGTCGACGCGCGCGGAGATCACGGCGACCCGGCTGACCAACGTCTATCATTTCGGAGACTTCCGCGGGGACCCCCGCGCCCTGATGGAGCGGTACTTCGACGCGCACCTCTATCTCTCGAATTGGGGCACGCGGCGGGTGATGTTGCGGCTGCCTTCCGCGGACCTGGATCCCGCCGCCCTGCGGCGGTACTGTGTGGCGGAGGCGGCGGAGGCCTGGCCCTCCGGCGCCCACGTCATCCTCTCCCTCACGTCCGATGACGAAGGCGCCGACCTGGAGTTCGACGGCGAGGGCTGGCTGGGGTCCATCCTGCCGGTGCGCGCCGAGCTGGCGGCCGGAGATCTGCGCGCCCTGTACATGGCGTGGCTGCTGTGCCTGCAAGCCGACATGCTCGACGACGAGGCCGTGGAGCCGCCGGTCCCGCCGGACCTCGACGGGCTCAGCGCGGGCCTGGAGGCTCTCGCGGAGTTCCTGCGCCTCGACCGCGACCTGCTGGCGGCCGCGGCCGAGGCGAGCAGGCCGGCCATGCCCCGGGACGGCGCCGACGAGGCGCTGACGCGGTGGGTCGGCGGCCTTCCGGTCGAGGAGAAGGACGCGCTGCTGCTGCGGGCGGCGACGGGCGATGCCGGCCGCGTGGCGGCCGAGTTGCAGGGGCGATTCCGCCAGACGCGGGCGGGCGACGGGGAGGGCGGGGAGCGCCGGACGGTGGCGGCGCTGCGCGACGAGGCGGAACGCCAGGGCGCCGAGCGCAGGCGCCGCCGAGCCCTGGAGGCGGCCGAGCAGGAGGACCGGCGGCGCCGCGAGGAAGAGCAGGCCCAGGCGCTCCGCCTGGATCTGCTGGCGCCCCGGGAAGGGGCGGCCTGGGGGGAGATCGAGGCCCGGATCGCGACCAAGCGGGCG
>JAJYVV010000073.1 GCA_021791815.1 Bacillota bacterium
GAACTCCCGGTCGCCGATCCAGAACGGCGGCTCCAGCCCCGGCGCCAACGGTTAGCACCCCGACGCTACCATCGCACCTCCTCCGCGATCTGTCAACCCGGTGGTTTGATCATGACCGGCTCCTAAGCTTCCCCTGGGCCGCGCACGTTGGAGCTCGACGTGGCCAGGCACGCCCGCCGTGGCCCGGAAGGAGCCGGCTGCCGCAGGGAGGGGCCATGGCCACCGGCCCATGGAATCGCAACGTCGCGTACCACAGAAAGGCGGCCGGCTGCGTGCCGCCGGCGGCCGCGCTGGCCCTGGATGTCGGCAGCGGCGACGGCTCGCTGGCGCGCCGGATCGCCCAAACCGGTCCAGGCGTCTGGGCGCTCGATGCGGACGCGCCCACCAGGGAACAGGCGCGGGCCCACGACGGAGGCCAGAGCGCCCGCTCTCTCGGGCGAGTTCATGACCTATGCCCCGTGGCTTCGCTGCACCACATGGAGTTCGTGCCCGCGCTTACGCATGCGCCGCCTTCTTCGCCCGGGCGATCTGCCCTACGAGGTCGCCGGTGCCCTCCTGCACCGCGTCTACCGGGCGGCCTGGGGTTGCGGGCAGGTGCCCGCGCCCGCAAGAGACCCGCGCAAGCCATATGGCGCGGTGCGGCGGCTCGCCCGGTCGGTGCTCCCAGGGACTTCCATACCAGCGGCACGCGCTCTGGCGATACTCCCTGGTCTGCGAACGGCCGCGTGAGGACGGCGTCTGACCCGCGTGCGGCATGGCATGCCGCCGGACATGGGCCGGGCGCGGCCGGCGCCTGCGGGTCGGGTGGACGCCCAGGGGGGCCTCCGCGCCCAGCGAAGGCCGGCGGAGGCGGTCGTGGCAAGGCCACCCCTGCCGACGGACCGGGCCCGAGAGCCCGCGCGCATCGGGGGTCGGGGAGTCCGGCTGGAGCCACCGGCGCCAGCCCGCAAGCGCGCTCCGTGGCACCACGGCGCGCGCAGGGAGGCCCAGGCATGGCGCCAGCCCGGACGGGCCGACGCGCCGGAGGGCGGCGGGGCCCGCAGCTGCAGCGCCCGGAGCGGTCGCCGGGCCCGCGCTCCGCCCAGCGCGGGGGCCTGCACCGGGGGCGGCGCCCCGGCGCCCGACCGCCGGATGACATCCGGGAGGCGCGGCAGGCCGGTCCGGGCCGGACCCTCAGCCCAATGGATGCCCGCCGCCCCGCCCCGCGGCCTCCGGCGACCTCAGTATCCCAGGGAGTGCAGGTACGCCCGGTTGTGTGCGGCGGCCTCCGCGGCCGACGGCGTCGGCCACGGGCGGTCCAACTCGACGGAGACCCATCCGCGATAGCCCGTCCGCTCGAGGGCGCCGAGCGCGGCGGCCACGTCGAAGCGCGCGCTTCCGCGGCCCAGTTCCGCGAAGCGGGCCTGCTCACCGAAGCGCCCCGCGCGGTGGTCCCAGCGCTCCGGGTCGTCGGCGTGAAAGTCCTTGAGGTGCACGTGGGCGATCCTGTGGGCCAGATCGCTGCGGAACACGGCGAGCGGGTCCGAACCCGCGGCCAGCAGGTGGCCCGTGTCATAGAGGAGCCAGAGATCCGGCGCCGCGGCGAGGAGGCGCTCGGCGTCCTCGACCGTCTCCACGTACGTGCCCATGTGCGCGTGGTGGAATCCGCGCAGGCGGTGGCGCCGACAGATGGCCAGGGGCTCCGCCAGGGTCTCCGCGCCCTCGCGGAGTTGGTCAGGGGTGAGCGGGACGCCCCGCGCGGAGCGCCGCAGGGCGGGCACCTCCGCCGCGTCGTTGCCCAGGACCGCGTTCCACTGGGCCTTGTGCAGGAACGTCCCGCCCCCGGCGTTGACCGGCTGCAGGCCCCACTGCCGCGCCAGCGCGCACAGGGCGAGTTGCTGCGCGGGGTCCTCCGCGCGGATGCCCTCGACGCCGTCGTACCCCGCGGCCGCGATGACCCGCAGCACGCGCTCCGGGTCCTCCGCGAACTCCCGGCCGAACTGGATGAGGTGGCAGGCGATGGGGAACCTGGCCACGCGCGTTCTTCCCTTCCGCCCACGCGCACCGATCCTCCGGCGGGCATGGGCCGCCGGCTCCGCTTCCCTGCCCGCGCGTCCGGTCCTGCGGTCCGGAGGCGGAGGGTCCCGTCGGGCCGCGCGGGAAGCGGAACGCGGCGGCGACCGCTGCGGGCGGGGTGGGGCTCCGACGCCGCCAGGACGCCGAACGCGGAAGGGGGAGGACCGGACGGTCCTCCCCCTTCCGCCTGCGATCGCGGGCGCCCTCAGGCCTGCTGCAGCGACAGGGCCAGGATCTCCGGCTCGAAGTTGGTGGCGTTGGCGGAGTCGTCGACCAGCGTGATGCTCTTCAGCGTCTTGCTGGATCCCGGGATCGGGACGACGTACGTGAAGACACCGCAGTTCGGGGTCGTCGGCGCGCCGGCGTTGTTCCACCGATCGGCCGGAACATAGCCCGGCTGGCCGACGGGGCTCGTGTTGCACCAGTCGTCGATGTTCTGCTGCGTCTGGTCCTTGCTCCCGTCGCTGTACATGTACGTGATGTCCAGCATCTGCGACGAGTTGCTGTTGCCGGCCCCGGCCAGCAGGCCAAGGGACTTGTACTTACCGGCGGGCACCGGGACCGACACCGTGCCGCCCATCTCCGGGCCGACGTTGATCGCGGACTTCACGGCCGTCTTGCCTCCGCCGGTCGGCGGGAACCAGAACTTGACGCCGCTGGCGGTGACCTCGGTGTTCTCCTTGGGCCATGCCGGGTCGGTCGGGTCGAGGGTGTTGCCGCCCTGGTCGAACCCGCACTGCTGCGCCGCACCGGCGCAGGCCGCACCGCTGACGCCGAAGACCTGCTCGTTGTACTTGAGGCAGACCATCGTCCAGCCGCCGTCGGACTTGATCGCGCTGCCGGGGCTGCAGTTGGTGGCGCTCCCGCTGCCGCCCGTGGCCGCGGCCCCGCCCGTCGTCCCGCCCGTCGTCTGGGCCGTCCCGCCCGTGCCGCCGCCGGTGCCGCCCCCCGCCGGTGCGGCGCTGCCGCAGGCCGCGAGGATCAGCGTGCCCGCGATGCCGATGGACCCGAGAAGCCCGAGAGCCCTGCCGCGCATGAGACCAACCTCCCACGTATGATTCCGCGGTAACCGCCGCGTCCCATTCGCAACGGGGTCAACGGTTTCCTTCGTAGAAACTGCATAACCTGTTGAACGGCGTCGTTGCCCGGTGTCCAACAAAATGCAGACGACGCGTCGCGATCCTTGCGGAAGATCTGTGGTTTATCCGAGCCCACACACCAGCACCGATGCGGAATGCCACAACGGTAGCGTCTGCTGGCGGCAGACGCCGGCATCCGGGTGTTCACCGGTACCGCTTCCAACCGCGGGTGTGGGGTGCCGCGTTCGTTCCGGCCTCCGGGGCGGCGATCCACGGGTGTCCGCCCGATGATGCGGGCACCTGGCGGATCAAACTTCGCATCGAGCGGGCGTGGGATGCGGGGAAGGACGCGCAAACCACGCCATGGATGGAGGGATGCGACCGATCGGGCAGGGCGACGGCTGCGGCGGATCCCGCGTCCCGCGGGGAAGCGCGGTGCGCGGTTGGGCGCGACACCCCGGGGAGGCGGGGTGCGCGACGGGAGGGCCGGGCGGGCAGCGGCCACACGGCCCGCGTGGTCCGGCCGTCCGCCGGCGCCGTGCCGGGGCATCGGGGTCGGGACCGCCTCCTGGGGCCAGGGACGATGCGGGGAGGCAGGATGGTCCGCGTAGAGGAGGTGCCGCGGCGGGCGGTGTGCGTGGGGCGGCGGGGGGAGTAGGCGGGCGCGCTGGTATACTGCCCTTGGCGGTCGCGGGTGTGAGGAGGGCCGCGCGTGGAACGGCAGAGACCGCCACTGGGTGCGCGCCAAACTCAGTGGCGGGAAGAGCGGATGGTTGAAGTGCGACGCCTGACGATGGCGCTGGTGCGGCGCGGGGCGCAGCAGATCATCCTGTTTGGCTCTCTGGCCGCCGGCGAGGACTCCGTCGGGTCCGACAGCGACGTAGACCTGGTCGTCGTCATGCCCGGCGTGGAGAACATCCGCTTCCACCGACGGCTGGCCGATGCCGAGGAGGTGCAGCGGTTCCCCTATCCTTTGGACATTGCGGTGTATTCCCCCGGCGAATGGGAGGAAATCCGGGAGCGGGAGTTCGTGCGCAGCGAGGTGCTGGGCCGGGGGGTGGTTTTACATTGAGCAGTGTTTCGGAGGCCCGTCGATGGTTTTCCCAGGCAGAGGCTGATTTGGCCGCCGCGCGGACAAACGCCCGTCCGCATCCGCACGTCGCTTGCTTCATGGCGCAACAGGCGGCAGAGAAGGCGATGAAGGCTGCGCAGATCGCTACTGGTGGGGTTGTGGCCAGAACGCATTCCCTCTCCGAACTGGAGGGCATGCTGTCGCGCCTCGGCGTGACGCTGGAGGGGATCAAGACAAGGACACTGAGAGAACTGGAGCGCCTCAACATCGAGACACGTTATCCCGACGCGCTGCCCGGTGCCATCCCGGCCGAGTACTTCACCACGGAAGATGCCGAGGAAGCCATCGTCGTGGCGGCCGGCGTCGTGGCGGCGGCCCGGTCCTTTCTCGGCTGACCATCGCTGGCGACTACGGACCACGCGCAGGGAGACCGAACGCCCGTAGTCCTGACCACGCTATGGGAGTTGCGCCAGCCGACTTGCCGTGGCGGCCCTGCGGGTTGCCTCGCCGACCAGAGCGGCCCACGACACTACGCCTTCATCACCAGCCAGGTGACCTTGTGCAACGAGCAGAAGATCCGCACTTTGCCGTCACCGGGTCGCGCCTGACGTCCGCCATCCGTCTGGATCGCGTGACGACGGCAGGCATCCGCCGGACGTTGGGGACCCTCCCGGATCCTGTTGCCGTCCGGGTCAAGCGCGGATGGCCAGGATCACACGGGCGACGAAACGCCCCCGAGCCAGCACTCGGGGGCGTCCACTTGGCCCTTGCGGGTCTGACGCTTTCGGTGGTCGGGCTGGGCGGATTCGAACCGCCGGCCTCCTGAACCCCATTCAGGCGCGCTACCAAGCTGCGCCACAGCCCGTCGCGTCGCTCGGGGGCGCGGTCCCATCCTTGCGTTCCGCGCCAGCACGCGCATCCTAGCACAAGTCTCGACCGGCGCGGAAGTGGCCGCTCCGCCGTTCGGGCCCGACGCCGAGACGCGCGACCCCGGTCGGGCGTCTCGGCGGGATGGGCATTCCGGGTGGCGACGGCACGGCGGCCGACCGCTCGGCCGCGTCGGCGCGCATTGACGGGGTCGCCGCCCGCCTACTAGAATGCCCCAAAAGGCAGGAAGGTGCCCGGTTTTAGGGGGAAGCGCCGGCAGGGGTTCCAGGCCGGCGCGCCGACCTGTCGGCCGTCGTGCGCCGGCGCTTGTCCGCCGGGTCAGCGGCGCCGACCCGACCGGCGAAGCGCGGGCCGCCGGACCGCATGAGCACGGCCGCGAGGGAGTGTCTGCTGTGCCCGTCCGCGTCTACATCCCGACGCCGTACCGGCAGTACACGGCCAAGAACGCGCACGTCGAGGCCGAGGCGGCCTCGGTGGGCGACCTGCTGCGGGCCCTCGCGGACCGGTTCCCCGGCCTGGGCGAGCGCATCCTCGGGGCCGACGGGAAACTCCCCGGCCATCTCAACGTGTATGTGAATCAGGTCGAGGCGCGCAGCCTGCAGGCGGAGGCGACGCCGCTCGCCGCCGGGGACGAGGTCGCGCTGATCCCCGCCATGGCGGGCGGCGGCGAGGGGGGACCCGGGGACGCGGCGGCGCATGCGGCAAACGGTGCCGCGCCGCGCCGGCCCATCCTGACGCGCGACCAGCTCGAGCGGTACAGCCGCCACATCCGGCTGGACGAGGTCGGCCTGATGGGCCAGCGCAAACTCCTCGACAGCCGCGTGCTGATCATCGGCGCGGGCGCCCTCGGTTCCGGGGCCGCGGTCTACCTGGCCGCGGCGGGCGTGGGCACCATCGGGATCGTGGACGGCGACCGCGTCGACGTGTCCAACCTGCACCGCCAGATCCTCCACTTCACGCACGACGTCGGGCGGCCGAAGGTCCAGTCGGCCCGCCGGCACCTCGAGGACATCAACCCCGAGGTGCGGGTCCAGGCGCACCCCCAGTGGTTGACGTCGGACAACGCGATGCGCATCATCGCCGACTACGACCTCGTGGTGAACGGGTCGGACAATTTCCCGACGCGCTACCTGGTCAACGACGCCTGCGTGCTGCTGGGCAAGCCCCTCGTGGACGCCTCGATCCTGAAGTGGGAGGGCCAGGCCACCGTGTTCCTGCCCGGCAGGGGCTGCTACCGGTGCCTGTTCCCGGCCCCGCCTCCGCCGGGGTCGGTGCCCTCCTGCGCCGAGGGCGGCATCATCGGGGCGCTCGCCGGCCACATGAGCACGCTGCAGGCGATCGAGGCGGTCAAGGTCCTGCTGGGCGTGGGCGATCCGCTCAGCGGCCGGCTGGTGCTGTTCGACGCCTTGGCCGGCGAGTATCAGCAGTTGAGGTGGAAGCGGAATCCGGAGTGCCCGATCTGCGGCGACCACCCGACCATCCACGGGTTGATCGACTACGAGGGGTTCTGCGGGGTCCCGGGCCCGTCCGGAGAGGACGGCCACGGCGACACGGCCGAAGCCGCGGGGGCCTTCGGGCTCTCGCCGCGGGAGGCCTACGAGCGCGCCCAGCGGGGTGCGCTGCTCGTCGACGTGCGCGAGCCGGGGGAGTACGGGCGTGTGCGCATTCCGGGCGCGGAGCTGGTGCCGGTGGGGAGTCTCGTGCGCGCCCGGGAGCAGATGGATCGGGACCAGGAGATGATCTTCGTCTGCCGGATCGGCGAGCGCTCCGCCCTCGCCGTCGAGCTGCTGCGGCGCGAGGGCTTCGCCAAGGTGTACAACCTGGAGGGCGGCCTGGTGGGATGGCTCAACGAGCGGCTGCCCGTCGAAGAGGTGGAGGAGGTGACGGGGCGCTGAGTGCGCACGGCGCCGAGCCAGGATTCGAGGCGGGGGCGGCCCCGGCCGGCGGTTCCGCGGGGGGCGGGGGAACGCCGGCCGACCGTGGCGCCGGGATCCTGCCGGACGCTCTGGCGCTGGTCGGCCGGACGCCGGTCGTCGCCCTCCGCGAACTGCCCGCCACCTCGGCCGAGGTCGTCTGCAAGCTGGAGTGGTTCAATCCGGCGGGCAGCGTCAAGGACCGGATCGCCCTCGCCATGGTCGACGCCGCCGAGGCGGACGGGCGGCTGCGCCGCGGCGACACGATCGTCGAGGCCACGTCCGGCAACACCGGCATCGGCCTCGCCATGGTCGCCGCCGTCCGGGGGTACCGCCTCGTCCTCGCCATGCCCGACGACATGAACGCGGAGCGCCGGGCCCTGTTCGCCTGGTTCGGCGTCGAACTGGTGCTGACGCCGGCCGCCGAGGCGATGGGCGGAGCCGTGTTCGCCGCCGAGGAGATCGTCCGGCAGCGCGGCGCGTTCTGGCCCCGCCAATTCGAGAATGCCGCCAATCCCGGCGCGCACGAGGCGGCCACGGGACCCGAACTGCTGGCCCAGTGCGGCGGGCGCATCGACGCCCTGGTCGCCGGGGTGGGTACGGGCGGAACGCTCACGGGCACCGCGCGCTACCTGAAGCGCCACCTTCCCGATCTGCTCGTGGTGGCGGTCGAACCGGCCCGCAGCCCCGTGCTCGGAGGCGGGCGCCCCGGCCCCCACCGGCTGCTGGGCCTCGGGGCAGGCTTCGTTCCCGGCATCCTGGACCGCGGCCTCATCGACCGCGTGCTGGCCTGTCCGGACGAGGACGGATTCGAGACGGCGCGCCGGCTCGCGTGTCGCGAGGGCCTCCTGGCCGGGCCCTCGGCCGGGGCGGCGGTCTGGGCCGCGCTGCGGGTCGCCGCCGAACTCGGCGCGGGTCGGCGGGTGGCGGCCATCCTCCCCGACGGCGGCGACCGGTACACGAGCCTCATGCCGTGGGCCTTGCGCCGGGACGGGGCGGTCGAGCGCCCGGCGCGCCCAGCCGGCGGGGGAGAGCGGCCGGCATGAACGGGGCCGGCGCGGAAGCCGAGGCTGTCCTGGTCGGCGCCGAGCTGCAGGCGGAGATGGTCGCGCACGCGCTGGCGGAGCGCCCGCTCGAAGCGTGCGGGCTGATTGCCGGCCGCGACCAGCGGGCCGTGCGGTTCCACGCCACGCGCAACGCGCTCCGCAGCCCGGTGCGCTACGATGTGGATCCCCGCGACCTCCTGGCCGTGACCATGCGCATCGAGGAGGAGGGGCTCGACCTCTGGGGGATCTTCCATTCCCACCCGGCGACGGAGGCCTATCCCTCCCCCACGGACGTCCGCTTGGCCCACTATCCCGACGCCTACTACCTCATCTGCTCCCTGCGGCGGCCGGAGAGCCCCGTGCTGCGCGCCTTCCGGATCGCCGGCGGCCGCATCCGCGAGGTGGCCCTGCGCGCCGGGTGAGCCGACGGCGGGCTGCCTCGGCCGCCGGGCGAGCGCCGCCGGACCCAATGGCAGGATGCGCCGCAATCGGGCAGAATGCCTCCCGAAGGCGCGCACCGCCCGGCCAGGCCGGGCGAGGCGCGTCGTGCCCGCCGCTTGGCGGCCCGGGTGCGCCCGGGGCTTGTGGGGGGTTCCGGAGGGCACCCGCCGACGGGCGGGCCTTTTCATGTGGGAGGCGGCCATGCGCATCGCTCGCTTCCAGGTCGGCGACGCCGCGCCCCGATGGGGCCGGTTGCAGGGGGACCGGATCCTCCCGTGGACCGCGGCTCCGTGGGACGGCGGCACGGAGGGGACGGGGCACGTCGCCCTGTCCGACGCGCGGCTGCTGGCCCCCGTCGTGCCGGGGAAGGTCCTCGGCGTCGGGCTGAACTACGCCGACCACCGCGCCGACGAGCACGGGTCCGACGCCACCCTGCGGTCCATCATCTCGCGGAACCTCCAGAACGCGCCGCCCGACAAGGAGCCCATCCTCTTCTTCAAGGCGCCCTCCGCCGTCGTCGGTCCCGGCGATCCCATCCGCCTCCCTCCCGGGGTGGGCCGGGTGGACTACGAGGCCGAACTGGTCGTCGTCGTCGGCCGCCGCCTGTACCGGCCGGCCAGCCCGCAGGAGGCGGCGGGCGCGATCTTCGGCTACACGGCGGGCAACGATGTCTCCGCCAGGGACGTCCAGAATCGGGACGTGCAGTGGACCCGGGCCAAGTCCTTCGACACGTTCTGCCCGCTGGGCCCCTGGATCGAAACCGACATGGACGCGTCGGACGCCCGCATCCAGGGCCTGCTCAACGGCGAGGTGCGCCAGGACGCCCGCACCAGCCAACTGATCGCCAACCCGGCCCAGTTGCTCTGGTTCGCCGCCCAGGCGATGACGCTGCTTCCGGGGGACGTCCTGATGACCGGCACGCCGTCGGGGCTCGGCGGGGTGCAGCCGGGCGACGAGTTCACGGTGCGCATCGAGGGTCTCGGCGGCGATCTGCGCAATCCCGTCGCGGCGCTGGATGCCGGGGCGCGGTGACGGAAGCCGGGACCGGGCCGGGGCGGAGGAGAGTGGCGATGGAGCGGACGCTCGTGTTGATCAAGCCGGACGGAATCCAGCGCGGACTGGTGGGCGAGATCGTCGCGCGGCTGGAGCGCAAGGGCCTGCGCATGTGCGCGGCCCGCTTCCTCCAAGCCGGGCGGGCCCTGGCGGAGACGCACTACGCGCCCCACCGCGAGCGGCCGTTCTTTCCCGGCCTGATCGCGTTCCTGACCTCCGGTCCCATCCTGGCGATGGTCTGGGAGGGCCCGGGCGCGATCGCCCAGGTGCGGGGCCTGATGGGGGCCACGGATCCGGCGCAGGCGACGCCGGGCAGCATTCGCGGCGACCTCGCGCTGACCATCGGCAACAACCTGATCCACGGGTCCGACGGTCCCGAATCGGCCGCACGCGAGATCGGCCTCTTCTTCCAGCCTGACGACCTCGTCGAGTACCGCCGGGCGGCGGACGGCTGGGCGCACGGAGAGGGGTAGGCCGGGTTGCGCGACGCAGGCGGGCCCTCGGCGCCGCCGGCCGCCGAGGGCTTCGGGTGCCCCGCCGGCGGTCGGGACGCGGCGGAGGGCGGGCCGCCCTCCGAGACGGACGCCAACGCGGAGCTGGAGCGCCTTCTGCGCGAGATCTCGTCCACGATCCGCCACCGGGGGCGGCGCGTGCTGGCGGAGATGGGGATTACCCTGCCTCAGTTCGACGCCCTCAACCAGCTGCTGCGGCACGGGGAGATGACGATGGGGGAACTGTGCGAGCGCCTGCAGGTCGCCTCCAGCACCGTCACCGACCTGACCGACCGCATGGAGCGGGCCGAGCTGGTGCGCCGGTGCAAGGACGGGAGCGATCGCCGCGTGGTGCGCCTCCACGTCACGGAGCGGGGCCGCGCCGTGATCGACGCCGTCCTGCGGGCGCGGGCCGCGTATGTGGGCGCCGTGATCGAGAGCCTGCCCGCCCGGCGGCGGGCGGGCGTCCTGGGGGCCATCCGCCTGCTCCACGCCCACGTGACGCGGCCCGAGTCGCCGTGAAGCGGCTTCCGCCCTCCCTCCGCCCGGGATCCGCGGTGCGGAGGGGAAGGGTCGCAGTCGGGCGGGAGCCGGCACCGGGGCGCCCCGGAGCCCGGCCCGCCGACGCGCGGCAAGGGAGGCACGGGGTGGACTGCGACATCGCCGTCATCGGTGGGACGGGCCTGTACGGGGCGGACTGGATCGAGGGTCCCGACGAGGTGACCCTCGGCACCCCCTACGGCGCGGTGACGCTCGTCCGGGGGCGGTGCGCCGGGCGCGCCGTGGCCTTCCTGCCGCGCCACGGCAGCGGCCACACGGTGCCGCCCCACCGCATCCCCTACCGCGCCAACCTGTGGGCGCTGGGGCGGCTCGGAGTGCGGCGCGTCTTCGCCACGGCCGCGTGCGGATCCCTGCGCGAGGCGCTCGCGCCGGGCAGCCTGGCCCTCTGCGACCAATTCCTCGATTGGACGCGGGGGCGGCCGTCCACCTTCTTCGACGGTGAGGACGGCGTGGTACGCCATACCGACATGACCGAGCCGTACTGCCCCGAGCTGCGCGGCCTGCTGGCGGCCGCGGCGCGCGACCTGGGCCTGGCCCTGGCGCCGCGCGCCACGTACGTGTGCACGGAGGGCCCGCGGTTCGAGACGCCGGCCGAGATCCGGGCCTATGCCTCCCTGGGCGGCGACCTGGTGGGCATGACGGGCGTTCCCGAGGTGGTCCTGGCCCGCGAGGCGGGGCTCTGCTACGCGTCGGTGGCGATCGCCACGAACTACGCGGCCGGCCTGGCGGGACGCCCCCTGGACCACTCCGAGGTGGTCGCGGCCATGACGTCGTCCATGGCCGCCGTGCGGCGGCTGCTCGTCGCGACCATCCAGCGCCTCGACCGCGCTCCGTGCGCCTCGTGCCCCCCGGCCCCGGGTCCCCTGCGCCCCGGGCCGGCCGACGGCGCGTCGGGGCCCCCTGCCGGGTGACCGCGTGCCACGGGGCCCAGGATGGGGCGGACCTTCGGGAGGCGGCACGGTGGCGAGGAACGGTTTTCCGGGCGAGGGCGGGGTCGCCGACGGGCCGGAAGCGGTGGCGGCGAGCACGGTGCGCGATGCGGGGCTCGCCCCCGCGGGGCGCCTGAAGGTGGAATGGGCGGAGGCCCACATGCCCGTCCTGGCCCGCGTCGCCGGCGGCATCGCCCAGCGCGGGCGCATGCGCGGGGTCACGGTCGGCATCTGCCTGCATCTCGAGGCGAAGACGGCGTGCCTTGCGCTCGCGCTGCACCGGGCGGGCGCCCGCGTGGCCATCACCGGCAGCAACCCGCTCTCGACGCAGGACGACGTGGCCGCCGCGCTCGCGGCCGCGGGGCCGCGCGTGTATGCGTGGCACGGATGCAGCCCGCAGGAATACCGCTCGTTCCTCAACGCCGTGCTCGACAGCCGCCCCGACGTCATCCTGGACGACGGAGCGGACCTGCTGGCCCTGCTGCACGCCGAGCGGCCCGCCCAGGCCGCCCGGGTGCGGGGCGCGACCGAGGAGACCACGACCGGGCTGCACCGCCTCCGGGCGATGGCCGCCGAAGGCGTGCTCCGCTTTCCGGTGATCGCGGTCAACGACGCCCGGATGAAGTACCTCTTCGACAACCGCTACGGCACCGGGCAGTCCGCCTGGGAGGGCATCCTGCGCGCGACCAACCGGCTGGTGGCCGGGGCGACCGTGCTGGTCTGCGGGTACGGCTGGTGTGGGAAGGGCGTGGCGCGCCGCGCCCAGGGTCTGGGAGCCCGCGTGCTGGTCGCCGAGGTCGACCCCGTGGCGGCCAACGAGGCCGTGCTGGACGGCTGCCGCGTGCGCCCCGCGCTCGAAGCCGTCGGCGAGGCCGATTTCATCGTCACCTGCACGGGCAACCGGGGCGTCCTGCGCCGGGAGCACCTCGAACGCTGCCGCGACGGAGTCGTCCTCGCCAACGCCGGGCACTTCAACGTGGAGATCGACGTGGAGGGGCTCCGCGCCCTGGCGGAGTCCGAGCGGACCGTCCGGCCCGCCGTGACCGAATTCCGCCTGCGGGACGGGCGGCGCCTGCATCTCCTGGCGGAGGGGCGCCTGGTCAACCTCGCCGCCGCGGACGGACACCCGATCGAGATCATGGACATCTCCTTCGCGATCCAGGCCCTGTGCCTCGAGCGCGCCGCCGGCCGGGTGGCCGAGACGGCGGGTGGCGGCGGAGGGCCGGAGCCCGCGGGCCGCGTGGTGCCCGTCCCGGAGGAGGTGGACCTGGAGGTGGCGCGCCTGCGCCTCGAGGCCGCCGGCGCGGCGATCGACGCGCTCACCCCCGAGCAGGGCACCTACATGCGCAGCTGGCGCTGAGCGGACGGCGGTTGGGCGGGGGGAAGGACGGCGCCGGGCGCAGCGGCGGGGGAGGCGGGGTCGAGCATGGCGGAGGGCGCGCCGGGCCTGTGGATCGAGGGAGCGCTCGTGATGCCGATGGACGGCGGGCCCGACCTGCCGGGCGCCACCGTCGTCGTCGAGGCCGGGCGCATCGCCTCGGTCGGCGCTCCCGACCGGGTCCCGCCGCCCGGGGTGCGCCGGGTGGACGCCTCGGGCTGCGTGGTGCTGCCCGGCCTCGTCAACTGCCACAACCATGTGGCCATGACGCTCCTCCGGGGCTACGGTGCCGACCTGCCGCTGCGCCGCTGGTTGGAGGAGAGGATCTGGCCGGCCGAGGCGCGCCTGACCGACGAGGACGTCCGGGTGGGCGCCCTGCTGGGGTGCCTGGAGATGCTCCGCTCCGGGGTGACCGCGTTCGCCGACATGTATGACCACATGGACGCGGTGGCCGACGCGGTCCTGGAGTCCGGCATCCGCGGTGTGCTCTCCCGGGGGATCATCGGCCTGGGGCGGCCCTGGGAGGCCGCGCTCCGCGAGGGCGAGGCGCTCTGCCGCCGCGCCCGGCGGGACCCCTCCGGGCGCCTCGGGGCCATGATCGCCCCGCACGCCGAGTACACGTGCCCGGACGAGGTCTGGGCCGCCTGCCTCGCGGTGGCGCGGCGGGAGGGCGTGGGCCTGCACACGCACGTCAGCGAGACCCGGGCCGAGGTCGAGGAGTGCCGCCGCCGGCGGGGCGGCGCCACGCCGGTCCGGTTCCTCGCGGAGATCGGTGCGCTGGAGGCCGGTTGCCTCGCCGCCCACTGCGTCCATGTCGATCGGGAGGACATCGCCCTGCTCGCGCGGCCCGGGGTGGCGGTCTCCCACAACCCCATCAGCAATGCCAAGCTCGGGTCCGGGATCGCGCCCGTGCCGGCCCTCCTCGCTGCCGGCGTCCGCGTCGGCGTCGGTTCGGACGGGGCGGCGAGCACGGACGTCCTGGGCCTCTGGGATGAACTCCGGCTGGCCGCCTGGCAGCAGAAGGCGGTGCGGGAAGACCCGGCGGCGATGCCCTGCGCCACGCTGCTGGGCCTGGCCACGGTGGCGGGCGCCCGCGCCCTGGGACTGCCGGCCGGCTCTGGGACGATCGCGCCCGGGGCGCCGGCCGACCTCGTCGTGGTCGCACGGAGCGGCCTGCACCGCACGCCCGCACCGGAGCCCGCCGCGTCGATGGTCTACGGGACGCGGGACTCCGACGTCGTGCTGACCGTGGTCGACGGGCGGATCGTCATGGAGCGCGGTGCGTTTCCCGGCGTCGACCACGAGCGGCTCGCCGCGGAGGCCGCCCGGCGTGGCGCCCGGGTGCTCGCGGACGTGTAGGGGCGGGGGGGAGGAGGGGCCGCGTGGCCCGGGTGCTCGGCAGTTGGGACTGCGTGGTCTGCGGCCAGCGGAATCTCCAGGGGATGCGGCTGCGGTTCCACGTCGACGGCGACGGCGCGCGCACCGCCTGGACGGTGGCCCCGGCGTTCCAGGGCTTCCGCGACATCCTGCAGGGCGGCATGGTGCTCGCCATCCTCGACGACTGCATGTGGTATGCGGCGTACGGCCAGGGCGCCGTGACGCTCACCGCCGAGGCCTCGATCCGCTACCGAGCGCCGGTCGGCGTGGGGGAGCCGATCCTGGCGGAGGGCCGCGTCGTGGAACGCCGCGGCCGCCTTTGGCTCTGCGCGGCGGAGTTGGTGCGCGCCGGCAGCCGCGAGGCGCTCGCGCGGGCCGAAGGCAAATTCCTGGCGGTCTCGCCCGGACGGGCCGCGGACCTGAGCGGAGGGGTCCGGGTGCACGAGTTGCCCGCGGAAGACCCCGGTGCCCCCTGACGCGGCCGGGACCGGATGGGCCAGGGTCCCTGTGGTGGGCGGCGGACCGGCCGGAGCGGTCGCCGCGTACCGGGCGGCCCGGGCCGGCGCGGAGGTCCTGCTGGCGGAGGCCGGGCGGCGGGGCCGCCGGCCGTGGGGGCGCGGGAGATGCCCAGCCCGCCGAATCCCGGGGGTGACGGGCCAGGACGGGTCCTGCCTGGCCGAGGTCCTCCTCGCCCGGGGGTGCGGCGTGGTGCGAGCTTCGCCACCGGGCGGGCCACGCATGTCTCTGCGCGGACCCCCCCGACGGGGCGCCCGGCCACCATCCGCGCCTTGGGGGGCGAGATCCGCGGGGTCCCGTCGCGGCCGCACGGCCTGCCCCGGCGGGGCCTGGATGCCGCACGCGCCTTGCGCCTGATCGGGTTCCCGGCGTCCACGCGCCTCGAGGACGGGCTGCGGGCGACCGGGCGCCGGTACGGGTCGTGGCGCCCCGCGCGTGGCCGCGGCGGAGCGCCCGCGCGACATCCGCGTGATGCCGGCGGCTTGCGCGGGCGCCTCAGTACCCGGCGTGCAGGTCCACGAGGTTGTGCAGGGTCTCGCCGCGGCAGTAGCGGGTCAGGTTGGCGCAGAAGAAGGCCGCCGCGCGCTCGCCCGCGTCGGGTCGGGAGCCCCCGACGTGCGGCGTGATGAGCAGCCCGGGCGCCGTCCAGAGCGAGGCGTCCGCGGGCAGCGGCTCCCGCGGCAGGCAGTCGCAGGCCGCCCCCGCGAGCCTCCCCGAGCGCAGCGCCGCCTCCAGGGCCGCCTCGTCGAGCAGGTCGCCGCGCCCGAGGTTGACGAAGCGCGCGCCGGGCTTCATGCGGGCGAAGGCCTCGGCGTCCAGTTGGCCCCGGGTGGCGGGCGTCGAGGGCAGCACCGCGATGAGGTCGTCGCACGCCGCGCACAGCTCGAGGAGTTCCGCGCGGCTGCCCCCGAGCATCCGGGCCACGGCGCGGTCCGGCGCCGGCCGGCGACGGGTCGCCCAGATCTCCATCCCGAAGGCCGAGGCCCGCTGGGCGATCGCGCGGCCGATCTCGCCGAAACCCAGGATGCCGAGGCGGCGGCCCGCCAGGACGTCCCCGGTCCGCGGGGCCCACCGCCGCTCCTGCTGGGCCTGCACGAAGGCCGGCACGTGGCGGGAGAGGGCCAAAAGCGAGGCCAGGGCGTGGTCGGCCATCGCGTCCGCGTGCAGCCCGCGCGCGTTGGTCAGGAACACGCCGGCCGCCGCGATCTCGGCGAGGGGCAGCCGTTCCACGCCGGCGCTGCCCACCTGCAGCCAGCGGAGGCGGGTGGCCAACGCGAGGTCGCCGGACCGCAGGCCGCCGCCGGCCAGGACCTCCATGTCGGGAAGCGCGGCGAGGAAGTCCGCGCGGCCCGTGAAGAGGCGGAGGTCCGCCTCCCGCCCGCCGGCCCGCGCCGCGGCGCGGACGGCCTCCCGCTCCGCCTCCGGCGCCCGTCCCGACAGGCCCACCGTCACCGTTGCCCCCGATGTCACGCGTCATCGCCGCTCTTCGCGCCGCCCCGGGGGCCCGACCGCCCCGCCTTCGCCCCCCGCCGGGCAGGGTCCGCACGCGGACCCGCCCGTTTCCGGGCCGGCAGCGGGGCTTCGGGGCCTGGGCCCGAGGCCGGCAGGGGCGGGTAGCGCAGGTCGAGGGCGTCCAGGGCGGAGGCCACGGCGCGGGCGACGACGAGGTTGCGATACCAGCGGTGGTCCGCCGGGACCACGGTCCAGGGGGCCTCCGCGGTTCCGCACGCCTCGAGCAGATCGGCGTAGGCCGCCTGATAGGCGTCCCAGAACTCGCGCTCCCGGAGGTCCGACGGCGAGAACTTCCAATGGTGGCGCGGATCCTGCAGCCGCCGCTCGAAGCGCCGCCGCTGCTCCTCCGGACTGATGTGCAGGCAGAACTTGAGCAGGTGCACGCCGGATGCCGAGAGCAGCCGCTCGAAATCGTTGATCGCGGCGTACCGCGCCCGCCAGACCGCCTCGGGGACGAGGCCGTGGACGCGCGGCACGAGGACGTCCTCGTAGTGGCTCCGGTTCCAGATCCCGATCCGCCCCCGCGGCGGGACGGCGCGGTGCACGCGCCAGAGGAAGTCGTGGGCCGCCTCCTCCGCGGTCGGCTCCTTGAAGCAGTGGACCTCGACCCCCTGCGGGTTGACGCCGCGGAACACGTGGCGCACCGTGCCGTCCTTGCCCGAGGCGTCCATGCCCTGCAGGACGACCAGGAGGCTGTGGCGGCCATCGGCATACAGCCGTTCCTGCAGGCGGCCGATCTGCCTGCGCAGCCCGCGCAGTTCGCGGGTGGCGCGGGCCTTGTCCTCACCGCCGGTATCCGCGGGATCGCCGGGAATGGCTCGCCCGGCCATCCGGGCACTCCTCCTCCTGGGGCCGCGCCGAGCGACGGCTAGCCCGTCATCCAGAGGCGCAGCGTGAGCAGGGAGACCATCGCGGTCAGCAGCGCGTAGGTGCCGGCCTCGCTGAACCGGCCCTCCTCGCGCAGGATGCGGCCGAGCGACGCGCCGGGCCGCAGCAGTTCGGCGAGCGCGATCCCGGCGGTGACGAGCCCCGCGTACATCAGGTGCAGTTCGTCCCTGGGGTGGCGGCCCCCGGCGAGCAGGGCCAGGCCGCTCAGCACCTGGAGGCCCACGGCCGCCCCCCCCGCGCGCAGCCCGTGCCAGTACGCGGGCGGGAGCGGAGCGCGCCGCCGGTGGCAGAGGAAGCCCCACACCGCGAGCACCGCGGTGCCGACCATGAAGGCGAGGCCCAGGATGCGGTGCCCGTCGGCCAGCGCGCTCAGCCGTCCCACACCTCCGCGCCCGGCGGCCCGGCG
>JAJYVV010000074.1 GCA_021791815.1 Bacillota bacterium
GGGCCCCCGGGGCCTGCCGCTTCCCGCCCGGCGGCGCGGGGGCCCGCTCAACGCCGGGCCCGGGCCGCCCGATACCGACAGGGGAGGTGCGCGCCCGTGGGGACCGCCCGCCACGACGGGCAGCGCCGCTGGCGCGGTGCGACCCGTGCGGGTGCGCGCGGGGGCCGCCCGGAGGCAGGCCCGGCCCTTCCCCGCGGGGGAGCCATGACCCACCGGCCCGCCCCACCGCAGGCCGCTCCCGCCGCGGCGGGCTCCGCCGGCCAGGCGCTGGTGGAGATGGCCCTCCTGTTGCCGCTGTTGGCCGCGGTCCTGTTGCTGCTCCTGGTGGGCGGTCAGTGGATGGCCCAGGAGATCGCCCTGACCGACGCCGCGCGCGCGGGGGCCGTCGCGGCGGCGGCCGCCGCGGACCGCGGTCTCGACCCTCAAACGGCGGCCGTGCAGGCCGCCGACGCGGAGGGTGGGACCCTGCAGTGCTCCGGGGCGGGCGTGCCCGCGTCCTGCGTCGCCGTGACCGCGGGCACCGGCGCGGAGTCCGGGGTCGCGCTGGAGATCGTGACGGTTTACGGGGGGACGCCGGCGTGGTGGCCGGGCGAGCCCCAGATCACGCTGACGGCGCGCGCCGCGGCGGCGGTGGCCGGCTCGGCGGCCTGACGGTCGAGGCGCGGTGCGGCTACGGGCGCGGACGGCCAGCGGAAGGGCGGCGGACGCCATGGAGGGCGCGGCCGGGGCGGGGCAGCGGAGGGCGTTGCGGGGCGTGGCGCGCGCGAGGACCCTCCGGATGCCGGAAGGGGGCCAGGCGCTCGTCCTGTTTGCCCTGCTCTTCGGGGTCGTCTGCGCGGCGGGGGCGCTCGCGGTCGACGGCGGCTTCGGGTTCGTCCAGCTGCGCCAGGCCCAGAACGCGGCGGACCTCGGCAGCCTGGCGGCGACGCAGGTCCTGGAGCCCAACTGCAGCCAGCAGGGCACCGTATCCAACGCGCAGGTGACCTCGACGGTCGACGACCTGGTGGGTGAGAACGCCCCGGACGCGGTCGGGCGGTGGTCGGGCACATATCTGGACCAGTCGGGCGCGGCGCTCGGCGGGTCCCCGGCGCTTCCGTCCAGCTCGGGCGACGCGCCCGCCGGCGCCTGCGGCGTCCACGTGGTGGTCGCGCCCCAGTGGAACGCCTTCCTTGCCCCGGTGATCGGCTTCGGGCGGCTCACGGCGCGGGCGGCGGCCGGCGCCGTCATCGGCGCGGGCGCACAGGCGCCACCGACGGGCCACGCCGCGGGCATCGTGGCCCTCGCCCCCTCCGGACACCACACCATCTGGGGCGGCGGGTCCGGCCTCTTCCAGGTGAACGGCAACATCATGGACGACTCGACGGGCAACTGCTCGACCGCCGGTTGCTACGCGGACACCGTGGACAATTTCGGAAGCAGTTCGACCGTCATCACCGGGCAGCTGGACGCCGTCGCCCCCGTCCCCCTGGACTCGTGCTTCGATCCGGCCGGTGCCACGAGCGCCACGTGTCCCAGCCACACGTCGGGCGAGATCTCCTACTCCGGTGGGATGTATGGGGCGTTGCCCTACGAGCCCGACCCGCTCCGCTACCTGGGGGCGCCCACGGCGGCGGACACCGCCTGCCCGGGCCAGTCCGCGCAGACCTTCACCTCCCCTTCCGGCAGCGCCTACGTGCCGGGAGTCTATGACTACGCCGTCTACGTGACGGGGGCGGCGACCTTCGCCGATTGTGGCTCCGGGGTTCCCGGCATATACATCTTCAACGACGGACTGTTCGTGTGCCCGGGGGCGGGCCAGACCGTCAGCGGCTCCGACATCATGCTCTACGACGACTGGACGCCGCCCCCGACGGGGCCCGGGGGCCCGGGAGGGCCCGGGGGCCCGGGAGGCCCGGGGGGCCCCGGGGGCCCGGGCAGCACGCCGTGCGGCACCCAGCAGACCGCCGGTGTGCCGGTGGTCGCCGGCGACGGCATCCACATCGGCGGGCAGGGGAGCGTCAGCTTCAGCGGGCCCGCCAGCGGGGCGTGGTCGCACCTCCTGCTCTATCAGGATCGTTCCGCGGCCGCGGACATCGGCTTCGACGACAATTCGAGCGATGCCGGGACGATCCAGCTGACGGGTGCGATCTACGACGCCCCGACCACCGGCACCGGCGGCACGCTGGTCAGCGGCGGCGGCACGGGCGGCGGCACCATCACCGTCGACGGGGTCGTGGTCGTCGACCGCTTTGCGACGGCCGGCACGGCCAACGTGACGATCACGTTCGACGCGAGCCAGGTGCCCGGGGTCGGTGCGGTCCTTGTCCAGTGACGGGCCCGGGCGGGCCCCGGACCTCGCGGCGCCGGGTTCGGGCCGGCCCCAGCGACGGGCGGCGCGGGGCGGCCATGACGGCGGCCAGGCCTTGGTCGAGTTCGCCTTCGTGGCCCTCGTCCTGATGCTCCTGACGGTGGGCCTCGTGGCCGGCGCTTGGTTGGTCTTCCAGTATCAGGGTCTCGTCGACGGCGCCCGCGCCGGCGCCCGCGCGGCCATCGTGGAGACGGCGCTCCTGGGATCGGGCGGGTGCGAGAGCGGCTCGCCGCAGCCCGTCGAGGGCGCCGTGGCCGCCGGCGCCCCCGACGTCCCGGTCGATTCCGCGACCCTGTGCCAGTCGGCGTCCGACCCGCAGGAACTCGTGCAGCCGGCGCCGCCCGTGGGAGAGGCCTCGGTCACCGTGGTCGGTTCGCCCAGCCTCAGTCCGGCGGACCTCTCCTCCGTGACCGTCATCGTGGCCATCCGGGTGGCGCCGCTCGCGCCGTGGCCGCAGTGGAGCGTGCCGCTCCAGGCGAGCAGCACGCTCGCGGAGGCGGCGTCCTGAGCCCGCCCTCACCCCCGGGGCCGCCGACCGGAAGCGCGCTTCCCCCCTCCGCGGCGCCTTGACTCCCACCGTCCCTAGACTATAATCATTTCAGATACGGTCCCCGTCCGAACGAAGGCCGGTTGCGGGCAGGGTGGTGCATCGACGTTGCGCGCGGTCGAAGACCTTGTGGAGCGCGTGCGGGAGCGGGGCGGCAAGGTGACGTCCCAGCGGGTCCTGATCTACCAGGCCCTGATGGGCGACACCAGCCATCCCACGGCCGAGCAGCTGCACGCGCGCCTCGCCCGGCTGCTGCCGCACCTGTCGCTGACCACGGTCTACGCGGCGCTGAACGACCTGGCCGACGCGGGGGAGCTGCGGCGGTTCCAGGCGGGCGACGGCCAGGTCCACTTCGATCCGGACACGCGGCCCCACGCCGAGGTGGTGTGCGTCCGCTGCCGCCGGATCGAGGATGCCCCGGAGCCGCACGGGCGCCACCCGCTCCCCGCCGAGGTCGCCGGGTTCCGCATCCTCGGGCGGACCGAGCTGCTCCATGGCCTATGCCCGGAGTGCACGGGGGCCGAGGCGGCCGCGCGACCGGCGGAGGCGGACGACGAACCGGAAGACGCGGCCCTGGGCCGCGGCCGGCACGGCCCCGACGGCCGGGGCCTCGCGGGCGCATCCATCGCCGGGGCTGCCGCGATCGCGCCCGGGCGCTGAGCGCGTGGACCCGAGATGCCTTCGGAGCGGGGGGTAGGTCGTGGAAGACTCGTCGGCCCCAGCCCGGGTGGACGCGCCGGAGGAAGCCCGCACCGCGCAGGGCCACAAGCAGTCGTACGTGCTGCAGGTGGTCCAGCCGGGCCTCGCGGGCCTGATGGACGGCTCGGTGTCGACGCTGGCCCCGCTGTTCGCGACCGCCTTCGCCACGCACAACACGCACACGACCTTTGCCATCGGCCTCGCCGCGGCCGTCGGCGCGGGCATCAGCATGGCCTTCGCCGAGGGGCTGTCGGACGACGGACAGCTCACCGGGCGGGGCTCGCCGCTGGTCCGCGGCTCGATCATCGGCCTGATGACCTTCGTGGGCGGCGTCGGGCACTCGCTGCCGTTCCTCCTGCCCTCGATCAAGGCTGCGCTGCTGATCGCCTATCTCGTGGTGGGCGTCGAGCTGGTCGCGATCGCCCTGATCCGCAACCGCTACTTCGGGACGCGCATGTGGCTCTCCATCGTCCAGGTCATCGTCGGTGGCCTGCTCGTCTTCGGCGCCGGCGTGGCCATCGGCTCGCGGGCCGGCGCCTGACGCGGCCGCTCGGGGCGGGTCCCCCCTTCGCGGCCGCGCGCCGGCCCAAGCGCGGCCCTGCCGCGGCCCTCCCCGGCGGCGGCTGTCGCCGCCCCTCGGCTCCGCGATCCGGCGCCCGGCCCGGAAGGTGTCCCCCGTCATGGCGCCGTATGCGACCTGGAGCGAACTGGGGGCGAACGGGGGCCCCGGGGGATCCGGGGCCGAGGGGAGGGCTGCGCGATGGACTGGAGCGTCGCGCTGACCGCGTTCGGAGGGGCGCTCGTCGAATTCGTGGAGGCGGCCATCATCGTCGTCGCGGCCGTGGCCCTGGCCAACTGGCGGCCGGCGCTCGCCGGCACGGCCGTCGCCGCGGTGGTTCTGGCGGCCGTGGTGGCCGTTCTCGGGTACGGCGTCCTGCGCCTCGTTCCGCTGCCCCTGCTGCGGGGGATCGTGGGCGCGCTGCTGCTCCTCTTCGGCGTCAAGTGGCTGACGAAGGCGGTGCTGCGGATCGGGGCGCCGCTGCCCCCGAAGCCCGGCCACCACGAGGGCGCCGACGGGGGCGGCCCGCAGGTGGCCTTCGCCACCGCCTTCAACGGGGTGCTGCTGGAGGGCGCGGAGGTCGTCTTCATCGTGTTGGGCCTCGGGTCCGCCGGCGCGGCGCACTCCCGCGTGGGCGCGCTGGACTCGGCGACGCTGGGCGCGGTCGTGGCCGGGCTGCTCTGCATCCTGGGGGCGGTCGCCGCGCGGCGGACCCTGGCCGCCGTCCCGGATGTCGTCCTCAAGTTCTTGGTGGGCACGATGCTGACCAGCTTCGGCACCCTCTGGCTCGGCGAGGCGGCGGGGGTGCCATGGTGGGGCGGGGACGTCTCCGTGGCCTGGATCGCCGTCGCCAACGCCCTGTTCGCCCTGGCGGCGGTCGCCCTGCTCCGGCGCAGCCGGCGGCTCGCGGCCGCCGCCGGCGCCGCGAGGGGGCAGGTCGCATGAGGCCCGTGGCGGACTTCGGGCGCTATCTCTGGCGCTTCTTCGTCGGCGACGTCTACCAGCTGGTCGCGCTCGCCGTCGCGTTCGGCATCGTCTGGGCGCTGCACGCGCCCCTGCGCGCCTGGGACGGGCTCCTCGCGTTCGTGCTGGTGGCCGTCGTCATGGGCACCGACGTCTCGACCCGGGCCCGGCGCCAGGCGCAGGCCCAGAGGGCCGACGGGGCCACGGCCGGCGGGGCCGCTCCCGCGAAGGCCTCCCGTTGAACGAGGGATTGGGGGCGCGGAGCCCCGGGGCGGGCGGTGCCCCAGGGGGCCGGCCCGAGGCCGCAGCGCCGCGGCTGGGCGCCTCCCTGGCGGCCGTCCGGGCTCGCGGCGCCAAGGCGCTCGTGCCCTACGTGATGCTCGGCGATCCGGACCTGGAAACCTCGGTCCGCGTCGCGCGGGCCATGGCGGAGGCCGGCGCGGACGCCATCGAACTCGGGATGCCGTTTTCCGATCCGCTCGCGGACGGACCCGTGATCCAGGCGGCCGGGCAGCGCGCCCTGGGCGGCGGGTACCGCCTGGCCCGGGGTCTGCAGGCGGTGGCCGACCTGCGACGGCAGGTGGCCTGCCCCCTGGCCCTGATGACGTACGTGAATCCGATCCTGCAGCGCGGCGCGGCGTCCTTCTGCGCGGAGGCGGCCCGGGCCGGGGCCGACGGGCTGGTCGTGCCGGACCTGCCGCTGGAGGAATCGGCGGGTCTGGGCGCGTCCTGCCGCGCTCAGGGGATGGACCTGGTGCTCCTCGTGGCGCCCACATCCACGGACGAACGCATCGCCGGGGTGGCGCGGGCGGCGAGCGGCTTCATCTACTGTGTCTCCGTCGTTGGCGTCACCGGCGCGCGGGAGGATACCCTGGTCCGGGTGCCGGCCACGGTGGTCCGGGTGCGGGCCCGCACGGCGCTGCCCCTGCTGGTCGGGTTCGGGATCAACAGCGTCGAGAAGGCGGTGCGGGCGGCGGCCGTGGCCGACGGGGTCATCGTCGCCTCGTGGATCGTCCAGGCGCTGGCCGACCTGGGCGCCGGGGCGACCCCGGAAGCGCGGGCGGCGTTGGCGTCGCGGATGGTGCGGGTCCTGCGGGCCGGGCTCGACGCACGGCCGGCGTAGGCCGCCCGCCCGGCGAGCCCCGCGCCCCCGGGAGGACTTCACCGGCCGGCTCCGAACCCGGGCACCTGCCGGGCCCCCTGTCCGGAAGGCCCACGGCTTCCCCGATCCCGCGCGCCCTCGGGGGTGACGCTTCTGCCCGCGCGTGCGCCCGTGCCCGACCAACCGAACGTCGTCCTGATCGTCTGCCACGACCTCGGCCGGCACCTGCCGTGCTACGGGGTGCGGGGCCTGCGCACGCCCCACATCGACCGGCTGGCGGCCGAGGGGACCGTGCTCGAGCGCTACTTCGCCACGGCCCCGCTGTGCAGCCCGAGCCGCGGCAGCATCCTCACCGGGACCTATCCGCACGAGAACGGCCTGATGGGCCTCGTCAACCGCGGGTGGGATATGCCGGACCGGACGCCGACGCTGCCCCAGCGCATGCGCGACGCGGGCTATGCGACGTACCTCTTCGGCTTCCAGCACGAGAAGAAGGACCCACGCCGCTCGGGGTACGACCACCTGCACCAGGTCCGCGGCCCGCACCACGCCGCGGCCGTCATCCCCAGCCTCGTGGAGTTCCTGCACGGTGCGCGCGACGCGACCAGGGGCGGCCCCTTCCTGGCGGTGGCCGGGCTCTCGGAGGTGCACCGCCCCTTCCGCAACCCGCGGTATGAGCCGCAGGCGCCGGAGGCCGTGGACGTCCCCGGGTTCCTGCCGGACGTGCCCGCCGTGCGGCAGGACCTGGCGGACCTCGGCGGCCTGGTGCACGCCGTCGACGAACAGGTCGGGCTGCTCCTCGACACCCTGGCGGACACGGGCCTCGAGCGCAGGACGCTCGTGGTGCTGACCACCGACCACGGGATCGCGTTCCCCCGAGCGAAGTCCACGCTCTACGACGCGGGGATCGGGACGGCGCTCCTCGCGCGCCTGCCCGGCACCGTCCGGGCCGGGGCCCGCGTGGACGCGCTGCTGTCGAACGTGGACCTGCTGCCCACCCTGGTCGAGGCGGCCGGGTCGGCCCCGCCGGCCGGGATCGCGGGCCGCTCCTTCTGGGGCCATCTCCGGTCCGGCGGCGGCGAGCCGCCCGCGCGCGAGGAGATCTTCGCGGAGAAGACGTGGCACGACGCGTACGACCCCCGGCGCGCCGTCCGCACCGAGCGCTGGAAGTACATCCGCAACTTCGAGCCCGGACCGGACCTGGTGCTGCCCGCCGACATCGCCGCCGCGCCGTCCGCGACGGCGCCCGAGGTCGTGGAGGCCCAGGCCCGGGACCGCGCGGCGGAAGAGCTGTATGACGTGGTGGCCGACCCGTGGGAGCGGCGAAACCTGGCCGGCCTGCCGGCGCACTCGGCCGTGCGCGAGGCCTGCGCCGCGCGCCTGCGGACGTGGATGGAGTCGACGGGCGACCCCCTGCTGCAGGGTCCCATCCCGGACGCGGGGGCCTGAGGCCTACCGCCCCGCCGCCGCCTTCTTCCACTCCTGGATCTCGCGCCATTCGGGGCTCTCCCGGTAGAGGGGATCCAGCGGATAGCACCCGCTGGGCATGCCCAGCCGCGGCCCGGTGGTGCAGTCGCTGAAGGTCCGGCAGAGGCGCCGGCGATCGGGGGCGCGGCCGTCGAGGCAGTCGCGCACGAACTCCGGGTAGGCGAGGATCATGCGTCCCAGGCCCACCGCGTCGGTCCAGCCGTACGCCACCGCGCCGGCCGCCACGGCCGGCAGGTGCTCCTGGAGGTAGGAATACCCGGAGCCGACGACGGGCAGCCCCGCGGCGGCCGCGCGGAGGTCGCGCGCCGCCGCCATCTGCCGCGCCACGCCCGCGAGCGGGTCCTCGGGGGGCTGGTAGCCGTCCGACGGCGGGTACTGGGCCGGCCGCTGCACGTGCGGGTTGTAGTAGGGGCTGCCCGCCGTCAGGTTGCAGGCGGCCACGTCGAGCTGCCGGAGCAGGCGGACGAAGCGCCGCGGCTCCTCGAGGTCGGCCTCCGTGGGGAGGTCGCTCCGGACCCCGAACCCGAACGCGTACGGCCCGTCCCAGGGCTCCGGCACCCCGGTGCCGTCCGCTCCCGCCCGGAAGGGGATGGAGTCGAACCCGCTGAGGCGCACGCCGATCCGCAGGCCCGGGGCCTCGCGGCGGATCGCGGCGACGGCCTCGCGCAGGAAGCGGGTGCGCCCGTCGAAGTCGCCGCCGTACCGTCCCGGCCGGGTGCGGGCCGACAGGAGTTCGTGGAGAAGGTAGCCGTGGCAGTGCTTGAGGTCCACGAACTGGAAGCCCGCCTCGCCGGCGAGGCGCGCCGCGCGGGCGTAGGCCCCGAGCAGTTCGTCCAGTTCCGCGTCCGTCCAGACGCACCGGTCGTCCTTCGGGCCCACGCCGGTGCGGGCGTCGAGGATCGGATGGTGGTAGGCGATCCGCGGCTGCGGCCGGTCCTTGCGCTCCGGCCGGCAGTAGCGGCCGGAGTGCGTGAGCTGCAGCCCCACGACCAGGTCGTCGGCCGGCCCGTGCGCCCTGCGCAGCACGGCGAGCAGCTCGGCGAGGGCGCCGGCCGTGTCCGGTCCCAGGCGCAGCTGGTGGGGGTTGGCCCGGCCGTCGGGGCGGACGGCCACCGCCTCGCAGCCCCAGATGAGCTTCGCGCCGCTGGCGCCGAACCGGCTCCAGCGGCGCGTGGTGCGCTCCGAAGGCCGCCCGTCCGCGTCCCCGTCCCAGCCCTCCATGGGTTGCACGCAGAAGCGGTTGCCGGCGCGCAGGCCTCCGAGCGACAACGGCTGGAGGAGGGGCGCGGGATCGAAGGGGTCGAGCACGGGCATCTCCCGGCCGAGGCCGCGGAGCGCCGCGACCATCTCGGCGGCGGTGCGGTAGCTCGGGACCCGGGGGTACGGAAGCACGGTCGGCAACAGGGGCCACCTCCCGGCCGGGCGGGCAGCGGCCGCGATTCCCGGCGCGTCTGCCCGAGTCCTGCCCTCCGGGGCCGCGGTGCCGGCGGCTGCACCGCCGGCCGGTCGTGTAGACTCGGAGCGGACCGGTGCGCGCCGCGGTCGGCCCTTCCGGGCGCGCGCGCCGGACCGGCCTGGGGCGGGCGCGGAAGGAGGGGGAGATGGGCGCGGACGGCGTGTTCGTCCCCCTGCTGGCCCTCCTGCTCGCCGGCCTATTCGCCCAGCGCGCCGCACGGGCGGTCCGCCTGCCGGACGTGGTCGCGTACGTGGCGGCCGGCGTCCTCCTCGGCCCCGTCCTGCACGTGGTGCCGGTCGCGATCGGCGGCGGCGTGACCCGGAACCTGCTGACCTTCGGCGCCGCCTTCATGCTCCTGATCGGGGGCCGGCGCCTCGGCCTGCGCACCCTGCGCGAGATCTGGCTCGGCCTGACCCTGCTCGCCACGGTCGGCGTGCTGGTCACGGGCACCGTGTCGGCCGTGGCGTCCCGCTACCTCCTCCACCTGCCGTGGTCGGCGGCGGCCCTCCTCGGCGCCGTCCTGTCCGCGACCGATCCGGCCACGATCATCCCGCTCTTCCGCGCCGTGACCGTGCGACCGCGCCTGGCGCGTCTCGTCGAGGCGGAGTCGGCGTGCAACGACGCCCTCGCGGCGCTGCTGACGCTCGGCATGGTGGGCCTCGTCGCGCACGGGCGGATCGCGGTGGGCGGCGCCCTCGGGTCCCTGCCCTGGATGATCGGCGGCGCGGTCCTGGCCGGCGCCGGGACCGGCGTGGTCGCCAGTTGGCTGATGCCGGGCGGGCGGGGCCTCGGCCTCCTCGACACCCGCGAGCAGGGGGCCGTCCTTTCGTTGGCGGTCGTCCTCGGGGCCTACGCCGGGGCCCAGGCGCTCGGGGCGTCCGGCTACCTGGCCGTCTTCGTGGCCGGCGTGGTCCTCGGGAACCGGCACGCCCTGGGCCTCGAGCCTCCGAGCACCCACCGCCGGGTCCACGAGGCCTACCTCGGGCAGGTCGGCCTGCTCGTGCGCATGCTGGTGTTCCTGGTCCTCGGCGCCGCGGTGCAGCTGGACCTGGTGGCCCGCGTCCTCCTGCCGGCCCTGGCCGTCGCGGCGGTGCTGCTGCTCGTGGCGCGGCCGATGGCCGTCCTCGCCTGCCTGCCCGCCGACCGCGTCGCCCGCTGGACGGCCGGGGAGGTGGCCTTCGCCGCGTGGGTCCGGGAGACCGGGGTGGTGCCGGCGGCCCTCGGGGGCCTCCTGCTGCAGGAGCAGGTGCCGGGCGCTGACACCATCGCGGCGGTCGTCTTCGTCGCCGTCCTCGTCAGCATCCTGGTGCAGCCCACCACGACGCGGTGGTGGGCGCTGCGCTGCGGGGTCGCCCTGCCGGATCGCGAACCCGGCGGCCGGACGGCCGCCTGAAGCCCCGGGCGCGCACGCCGGCCCGCAGCGGCCGGTGCCGCGCGGCAGGGAATGTATTTCGAGTCCAGAAGTATCGTGGCCGGGCCGCCGGGCCGCGCGCCTCCATGCGCGCACGCGGGCGGCCGGGAGGGGACCGCCTCCCCGGGGGCGGGTCGTCCCGGTGGGGAAAGGAAGTGCCGCCCTGCGCAACCTGCTTCGGTACGCCAGGTTTCTGCGGGGAGACGGGCTCCTGGCGGCCGCGATGCTGGGGAGCCTGGCGGCCGGCACGGCCCTCGGCCTCCTCGCCCCCTACCTCACGGGCCTGATGGTCAACGACGTGAAGGCCGCGGCCGCGCGGGGGGCCCGCGGCGTCGGCGCGCTGGCGGGCGCGGCCGCCCACCCGCTGGGCCATTTGCCCTATCTCGCCGCGGCCATGGTCGCCGCCGCGGTGGGGACGGGGGTGTTCGGCTTCGGCCGCGGCTACCTGTCCGAACTCCTCGCCCAACACTCGATGTTCCGCGCGCGCTCGGCGCTCTACGAGCACCTCCAGCACCAGAGCTTCGACTTCTACGACGCGCACGAGACGGGCCAGATCCTCTCGCGGGCCACGGGCGACGTGGAGACCATGCGCCGGCTGATCAGCCGCGCGGGGCCCGGCGCCCTGGCCGCCCTGGTCCAGTTCCTGGCCACCACGGCGATCCTGCTCCGGCTCGACCTCGGGTTGGCCGTCGTGCTCCTCGCCGTCGCTCCCTTCTTCGTGTGGACGGTCCTGGCGATGAGCCGGCGCCTGCGGCCGGCGTCCTGGCGCCTGCAGCAACAGCTGGCGGACGTGACGACCGTGCTCCAGGAGACGCTCTCCTCGATCCGCGTCGTCAAGGCCTTCGTGCGCGGCGATCACGAGGAGGAGCGCTTCGCGAAGGAAAACCGCGCCTACTTCGAGCGCAGCATGGACGTGGCCTACCTCCAGGCCCGCTACCAGCCCCTGATGGGCCAACTGCCCACGCTGGGCACCGTGCTCATCCTCGGCTACGGCGGGCTGCAGGTCATCCACGGGCACCTCAGCCTCGGGATGTTCGTCGCGTTCAACTCCTATGTGCTGCTGCTGCTCGGGCCGCTGCGCATGATCGGCTTCGTGATCACGATGGGCAGCCAGGCGGCGGCCTCCGCCGACCGCATCTTCGAGGTCCTGGATGCGGGGGGCCAGGTGACCCAGCCGCCGCACGCCGTCGTCCTGCCGCGGCTGCGGGGCGAGGTCCGCCTGCAGGGCGTCTTCGCGCGCTACCGCCAATCCGACCAGTGGGTCCTCGCCGGGGTGGACCTGACCGTCGCCCCGGGCGAGTCCGTGGCCATCGTGGGCGTGACGGGCTCGGGAAAGAGCACCCTGGTCCAACTCATCCCGCGCTTCTACGACCCCGAGGCGGGCGCGGTGCTGGTCGACGGGCACGACGTCCGCACCGTGGACCTCCGGAGCCTGCGGTCCCAGATCGGGTTCGTGCTGCAGGACCCGTTCCTGTTCTCCGCGAGCATCGAGGACAACATCCGCTACGGGCGTCCCGAGGCCAGCCGGGCGACCGTGGTGGCGGCGGCGCGCGCGGCCCACATCGCGGAGTTCATCGAGGGGCTCCCCGAGGGCTACGCGACCGAGGTCGGGGAGCGCGGCGTCGGGCTCTCGGGCGGCCAGAAGCAGCGGGTGGCGATCGCGCGCGCGCTGGTCACCGATCCCCGCATCCTCGTCCTGGACGACGCCACGAGCAGCGTGGACGCCGAGAACGAGCACCTCATCTGGGACGCGCTGCGGCGCCTGATCTCCGGCCGCACGAGCATCATCATCGCCCACCGCCTGGCCACCGTGATGTTCGCCCACCGCATCGTCGTGCTCCAGGACGGCCGCGTGGCGGCGGAGGGGACGCACGCGGAGCTGCTGCGGCGCTCCGAGCTCTATCGGACGATCCACGACCTGCAGCTGGCGCCGGCCGAGCAGGCCGCCATGGCGAAGGGGGGCCTGCTGGCGTGAGCGTCGGCTTGGGGTGGGGCGGCGGCTTCGGGCACCTGCGGGAATCCGCGGACGCCGACCGCCGGCCCTTCGACGGCCGCGTGCTGCTGCGCCTCCTCGGCTACACCCGGGCGCACCGCGGGGATCTGATCGCCGGCCTCGCCGCGGCCCTCGTCGGCGCCGCGATGACGGTGACGAGCCCGTACCTCCTCAAGGTCGGCATCGATCGCGGGATCACCGCCGGCCGCGTCTCCGTCGTGCTCTGGATGGCCGGGCTGTATCTGGGCACGCGGGTGGTCGCCACCGGGGCCTCGGCCCTGCAGACGATCTTCGTCAACCGCCTGGGCAACGGGGCGATCTACGGTTTGCGCCGGGACCTGTTCGCCAAGTTCCAGGCGCTGGGGCTCGGCTTCTTCGACCGCCAGCCGGTCGGCGTGCTGGTCAGCCGCGGCACGAACGACGTCTCGGCCCTGAGCAACCTGGTGAGCTCGGGCATCGTCAGCGTGATCACGGACGGCGTGACCCTGGCCGGCATCGTGGTTGCGATGCTCCTCATCAGCCCCGTGCTGGCGCTCGCCTCGTTCGTGGTCCTGCCGGCGCTGGTGATCGTGACGAGGATCTTCCAGGCGCGCGCCATCCGCGTCTATCGCAACGTGCGCACCACCGTGGCGCGGCTGACCGCGGACCTGGAGGAGAGCCTTTCGGGCATCCGGGTGAGCCAGGCCTTCGCCCGGGAGGGCCGCAACGTCCGCGAATTCGGCGCGACGAACCGGGCGAACCTGGACGCCAACATGGACGCGGCCGCCGTCAACAACATGTTCGGCCCCGCGGTGCAGGTCATCAACACCGTCGGCACCGTCGTCGTGCTCTGGTTCGGCGGGTCGCTGGTCCTGCGCGACGCCGTGACGCTCGGCACCATGGTCGCCTTCCTGAACTACCTGTCGCGCTTCTTCCAGCCCATCCAGGACCTGACCCAGCAGTACAACATGATCCAGCAGGCCATGGCCGCGGCGGAGAAGATCTTCGGGGTCCTCGACGAACCCGTGGCGGTGCGGGACGCGGCGGACGCGCGCCCGATGCCGCCGGTGGAGGGGCGGATCCGCTTCCGGGACGTCTGGTTCGAGTACCGGCCGGGGCTGCCCGTCCTCCGCGGCCTGGACTTCGAGTTGCCGGCGGGCTGCCGCGCGGCGCTCGTCGGCCCCACGGGCGCGGGCAAGACGACCGTGACGTCGCTGCTGCTCCGGTTCTACGATCCCACCGCCGGGGCGGTCGAGGTCGACGGGCGGGACCTCCGGGCGGTGACCGAGGCGTCGTACCGCCGGCAGGTCGCCGTGGTGCTGCAGGATCCGGTGATGTTCTCGGCCACGGTGGCGGAGAACATCCGGTACGGGCGCCTGGACGCGACGGCGGAGGAGGTGCGCGCGGCGGCCGTGGCCGTGGGGGCGGACGAGTTCATCTCGCGCCTGCACTCCGGGTACGAGACGGCCGTCGGCGAGCGGGGCACGCGGCTGTCCCAGGGCCAGAAGCAGCTGATCTCCTTCGCCCGCGCGCTGCTCGCGGATCCCCGCATCCTGATCCTCGACGAGGCGACGGCCAACATCGACAGCCGGAGCGAGCACCTCATCCAGTCCGCCCTGGGCCGGTTGCTGCACGGGCGGACCTCGCTCGTCATCGCCCACCGCCTGTCCACGGTGCGGGAGGCCGACGTGATCCTGGTCCTGGACCAGGGGCGGCTCATCGAGCGGGGGACGCACGCGGAGCTCCTCGCGGCCGACGGGATGTATGCGGCGCTGTATCGGCGGCAGTTCGAAGAGGTGGCGGGCCAGGCCGCGTCCGTCCCGCTCCCGGGGTGAGGCGGCGCGTGGGGGTCCCGCCCGCCCGGGGCGGGGGCAAGGACGGCGGCGCCCCGGCGGGGCGGCCGCCGTCCCGGCATGCGCCCGGCCAGCCCGCCGCCGGCCGGGCCGGGCGCATCGCGTCTCCCGCGGCGCCCCACACTGGGGACATGCCCGCCGAGGACCCGGGCTCGTCCCGGCCGTCCCAGCGCCGCGGCGCCGGGGGCGATCCGCGCGTGGCGCTCGCCCTGGAGCGCACCCTGCTGGCCTGGGCGCGCACGGCGATCGCCCTCATCGGCCTGGGGCTCGTCCTCGCCCGCTTCGTGCTCTTTCTGGAGAAGCTCGGGCTCGCGCCGGGCGGCACCGGCCGGACGGAGGCGCTCGGCGTGGGGCTGGTGGTCGCCGGCGGGCTGCTCGCCGCCCTCGCGGGCATGCGCCACGTCCAGGCGCTCCTGCGGCTGCGCCGCGGGGAAGCCGCCACCGTCTCGCCCCTGCTGGCCGTGGCCGTCATCGGCGTGATCGTCGCTGCGGCCGCGGTCGCCGTCTTCATCGTGGCGGGATGAGGGTGCCGCCCTGCCGCCCGCGCCGGCCGGCACAGGACCGGCGCGATCCCCGCCGAACCCCGCAGGCACGGCCCGTCCCGGGCGGCGGAGCACGCGCCGCGGTCCGGGAGGTCCGCGCCGGTCGATGCCGGAGGAGGCGTGTTGGTATGGCGCGTCCCGTGACCCTGTTCACCGGCCAGTGGGCGGATCTGCCCCTCGCCACCCTGGCGCCCAAGGCCAAGCGGTTCGGATACGACGGCCTCGAGCTCGCCTGCTGGGGCGACCACCTGGATACCTCCCGCGCGGCCGAGGACCCCGCGTACTGCGCCCGCCAGAAGCAGATCTTGAGCGACAACGGCCTGGGCCTCTGGGCGATCAGCAACCACCTCACCGGCCAGTTGACCTGCGACCCCACGGACCACCGCAGCGACGCCTGGGCCCCGGCCGAGTGCGCGGGCAATCCCGAGAAGAAGCGCGCCTTCGCCATCGAGGACATGAAGCGCGCGGCGCGCGCGGCGCGCAACCTGGGCCTGAAGGTGGTCAACGGCTTCACGGGCTCGCCGATCTGGCACATGGTCTATCCGTTCCCGCCCGCCTCGGAGCAGGACATCCGCGACGGGTACAAGCGGTTCGCCGAGGTCTGGGTGCCCATCCTCGACGTCTTCCAGCAGAACGGCGTGCGCTTCGCGCTGGAGGTGCATCCCACCGAGATCGCCTTCGACCTCTATTCGTTCGGCATGGCGCTCGAGGCGGTGGACCGGCACCCGGCGTTCGGGATCAACTTCGACCCCAGCCACCTCCTCTGGCAGGGGATGGATCCCGTGGAACTCATCCATGCGTTCCCGGACCGCATCTTCCACGTCCACGCCAAGGACGTCTCCGTGCACCTCGACGGGCGCGCGAGCATCCTCTCCTCGCACCTGCCCTTCGGCGACCACCGGCGGGCCTGGGACTTCCGCTCCCCGGGGCGGGGCGACGTGAAGTTCACGCCCATCATCCGCGCGCTCAACCAGATCGGCTACCAGGGCCCCCTGTCCGTGGAGTGGGAGGATAACACCATGGACCGGGAGGAGGGCGCCGCCGAGGCGGCGGCCTTCGTGCGGCGCACCGACTTCGTGTCGCCGTCGGGCGGCAGCTTCGAGGACGCCTTCACGCGTTGACGCCGCGGACGGGCGCGGCGGGCCGGGCGCCGCGCCCCGTCCGCCCCGTCGCAGAGGGGGTGCCCGCGGCGGAGTATGAAGTCCTGGCGGCGGCGCGGGAGGGCGACCGCGAGCGCTTCGACGGCTTCGTCGCCGCGGCCGCGCAGCCCGAGTTCCTCCAGACCTGGGCCTGGGGCGAGCTGAAGGCCACCACGGGGTGGCGGCCCCACCGGCTGCTCGTGCCACCGCCCGGCGGCGGCCCCGCCGTGGCGGCCTGTTCGGTGCTGGAACGGGGGTTGCCGGGGCTCGGACCGCTCCTCTACGCGCCCCGCGGCCCGATCGTGGACTGGGACCGCCCCGGCCACGCGGATGTGGCCCTGGGGGCCCTGGTCTCCTTCGCCCGGGCCCGGCGCGCCGTGGCCTTGAAGGTCGATCCCGGGGTCCCCGCCGCCCGGGTCGCGGTGGGCGCCGCCCTGCGGCGGCAGGGCTTCCGCGCGATCGAGGGCGGCCTGTCCTTCGAGGGCGTGCAGCCGCGGTTCCAGATGCCGCTGCCGCTCGGCGGCCGCGACGAGGCGGCGCTGCTCGGAGCCATGCATCCCAAGACCCGCTACAACATCCGGCTCGCCGGGCGGCGGGGCGTCTCCGTCCGGACGGGCGCGGCGGCGGACATCGGGCCGTTCTACGACATCCTGCTGCAGACGGCGCGCCGCGACGGGTTCCTGGTCCGCGGGCGGACCTACTTCGAGGCGATGTGGCGCCGCTGCCTGGAGCCCGGCCTCGGGTTCCTGCTCCTGGCGGAGGCCGGGGGCGCGCTGCTGGCGGGCGCCATCGTCTTCCGGGTCGGGCGCGTCGGCTGGTACCTGTACGGGGCGACGGCCGACCGGGGACGGGAACACATGCCGGCGTACGCCGTGCAGTGGGCCGCCATCCGGCGCTGCCTCGCCGAGGGCTGCGACGTCTACGACTTCCGCGGCGTCTCGGGCGAGTTGCGCGAGGATCACCCGCTCTATGGCCTGTATCGCTTCAAGAAGGGCTTCGGGGCGGAGCTCGTCGAGCTGGCGGGGGAGTGGGACCGACCGGTCCGCCCCCTGGCCTACCTCGCCGCCCAGCACGCCCTGCCGCTGGCCCGCCGCGCCATGGCCGCGCTGCGCCGCGGCGGCGTCCGGGGGCCTGCCGCCGCGCCGGCGGAGTAGGCGCCCGGGGGGCCATGGACGGCGGCGGGCATGCTGTGCAGCGGCGGGGGAGGGCCCGGGCCCGCGCGCGCCGTACCATGGGGGAATCCGGTCCTCGCACGCCGGAGCGCGGGTGACCGCCGGCCGGGGGAGTTCCGCGGGCCCAGGCGGGAGGGTGGCGCCCGTGGCGTGGCTGCGGCCCGGCCCCACCGCCCTGGTCCTGCTGGTGGCCGCCGCTTACGGCTGGGCGCTCGTCCGCTCGCCCCTCGGGGCCGCGGAGCGCGCCGGGCGCGGCGGCGCCTTCGCGGCGGGCGCCGCCGTGGCCTGGGCCGCG
>JAJYVV010000264.1 GCA_021791815.1 Bacillota bacterium
CCGCCCCAACCCCTCGCCCCACCCCATCACACGCCCCCGTCCCTCCACCTCCCAACGCCGTTGACTGAATGCGTACGGACGGATCTTGGGGCACACCGACGCCGGGCCGGGCGCCGCCACGGGGTCGGCCGTCCGGCGGCCGGTCCCGGGACAGGGCCCGCGGCCAGCCCCTTTTCCCCACCCGAGGACGGCCACAGCACCGCCTGCGGCTGCAGAGCCGCAGGCAACGGGGATCGCGCGCCCGACGCCCGTCGGCGGCCGGCCTGGCTCGGGTGCCGGCGCGTCGAGGGCGGCCGCGGACGGGACGCCGTTCGCCCTCGTCCAGGCCGGATGGCCGCCCGCGCCGGGCGCGTCCGGTGCGCCGGGCCTGGAGGCGTCCACGCCGCCGCCTCGGGGCGCCGCCGCCCCAGGCAGGGCTGAGCCGGAGGGCTCCGCCGGGGCCACGCCCCGCCCATCCGGCGCACGCGCCTCAGCCCTCGACGGCGGCGCGGGCCCGGCCCCGCAGGTGGCGGTCCAGGACCGCCTTCCGCAGCCGGAGGGCCTTGGGGGTCACCTCCACCAGTTCGTCCTCGCGGATCCAGGCCAGGGCGTCCTCCAGCGACAGCAGGCGCGGCGGCGTGAGCTTGATCTCCTCGTCGCCCGTCGACGCGCGCATGTTGGTCAGGTGCTTCTTCTTGCACACGTTGATGTCCAGGTCGCCCTCCCGCGTGTTCTCCCCCACCACCTGGCCCCCGTAGACCGGGACGCCCGGACCGACGAACAGCGTGCCGCGCATCTCCGCGTTCTCCAGCGAGTAGGCGGTGGTCGCCCCGGCCTCCCAGGCCACCAGGCTGCCGCGGGCGCGGCCGGGGATCGGCCCCCGCATGGGTCCATACCCGGCGAACGTGTGGGACATGATCCCGTACCCCTTGGTCAGGGTCTGGAACTCCGAGGCGAACCCGACGAGCCCCCGGGCCGGGGCGGAGAAGACCAGCCGGGTCCGCCCCTCCCCCGCGCCGACCATCGACTGCAGCTCCGCGCGGCGCGCGCCCAGCGCCTCCATCACCGCGCCGACCGACGCGTCGGGCACGTCCGCGGCCAGGTCCTCCAGCGGCTCCTCCCGCCCGGCGGGCCCGTCGCGCAGGATGACCTGCGGACGCGAGACCTGGAGTTCATAGCCCTCGCGCCGCATCGTCTCGATGAGGATCGAGAGGTGCAGCTCCCCGCGCCCGCGGACCGCGAAGGCGTCGGGGCTCGCGGTCTCCTCCACCTCCAGGCCGACGTTGTGCTCGGCCTCCCGCCACAGCCGGTCCCGGATCTGGCGGGAGGTCACGAAGGCCCCCTCGCGCCCGGCGAAGGGAGAGGTGTTCACCCCGAAGGTCATGGCGAGCGTGGGCGGGTCGACCCGCAGCGGCGGCAGGGGGGATGGACGCTCCGCGCCGGTCACGGTGTCCCCGACCGTGAGGTCCGGGATGCCGGCCACCGCCACGATGTCCCCCACGCCCGCCCCCTTGACCGGCACCCGGCGGAGATTCTCGAAGGCGAAGATCTGGGCCGCCCGCGCGGGCCGCGGGGTCGCGTCCGGCCCGTGCGCCGCCACGACGGGCTCCCCCGCGCGCAGCGCGCCCTGGCGCACCCGGCCGATGCCGATGCGGCCGAGGTAGTCGTCGTAGTCGAGGGTGGTGACCAGGATCTGCAGCGGGCCGTCCGGGTCGCCGGCGGGTGGCGGCACATGCGCGATGACGGCGTCCAGCAGCGGCAGGATCGTGCCCGCGACGTGGTCCGGTCGGAAGTCGCGGGGCAGCGCGGGAAGGGCGACCCCCGCGCGGCCCGACGCGTAGAGAACCGGGAACTCCAACTGGTCCTCGTCCGCGCCCAGGGCGATGAACAGGTCCAGCACCTGGTCCACCGTGCGCGCGGGATCGGCCCCCGGCCGGTCGAGCTTGTTGACGACGAGGATCGGCTTGACGTGGCTCGCCAGCGCCTTCTGCAGCACGAAGCGCGTCTGCGGCATCGGCCCTTCCAGCGCGTCGACGACGAGCAGCGCGCCGTCGACCATCGACAGGATGCGCTCCACCTCGCCGCCGAAGTCCGCGTGGCCCGGGGTGTCGACGATGTTGATCCGGTGGTCGCGGTAGAGCACGGCCGTGTTCTTGGCCAGGATCGTGATGCCGCGCTCGCGCTCCAGTTCGCCCGAATCGAGGACGCGCTCCGCGACCGCCTGGTTGGCGCGGAACACCCCGGTCTGCCGGAGGATGGCGTCCACCAGCGTCGTCTTGCCGTGGTCCACGTGGGCGATGATGGCCACGTTGCGGATGCGGCTGCGGCGGTCCTGCGCGGGGTCCGGGCCGTCCTGGCTCAACGTCGCATTGGCACCTGCCTGGGGACGCGCCGGCGTGGGCCGGCCCGTCCGATTGAGGGACCGCGGACCTGGCGGGGCGGGACCCGGGGGGCGCACGGCTCACCGGCGCCCGAAGTACCGCTCCAGGGCGCCCCAGCCGATCCGCAGCAGCGTCGGGCGCCCGTGCGGGCAATGGAACGGGTCCCGGCAGCCCGCCAGCAGCCCGAGCAGCGCCGCGGCGTCGGCCGCACCCAGGGGCTGCCCGGCCTTGATCGCCGCCCTGCAGGCGGCGAGCGCGATCCGGGCGGCCGGGAGCCCGGCCTCCCCCGCCGGCTCCATCTGCTCCAGCAGGTCGGCCAGGGCGGCGGCCGGATCGGCGCCCAGCCCCGCCGGCAGCGCGCGCACCAGGAGCGTGCCGTCGCCGAAGGGCTCCGCGGAGAGGCCGACGCCGGCGAGGGACTCCGCGCGCTCGGCCCACCGCTGCCACTGCGGTCCCGAGAGGCGGACCACCGCGGGCTCCAGGAGCAGTTGCCCGGGACCCGCGCCGCGACCCGAGAGGTCCTCGAAGAAGACCCGCTCGTGCGCGGCGTGCTGGTCCACGAGGTAGACCGCGTCGTCGCCCTCCGCGACGAGGTAGGCGCGCGCCACCTGGCCCACGACGCGGAGGGCGGGGAACGCCGCGCCGGGCGGCTCCGCCGCGGCGCCGGGCCACGCCGCGTCCGGCCCCGGGTGCGCCGCCCACCC
>JAJYVV010000265.1 GCA_021791815.1 Bacillota bacterium
TCGCCGGGGGCGGCAGCTTCCTCGACCCCGCGGCGGCGCGCGAGGCGATCCTCGCCCCCCAGACCCGACCGCTCAGCCCCCGTGAACGGGAGGTCCTGCGCCTCCTCGCCAACGGGCGCAGCACGAAGGAGGCCGCGGCCGCGCTCGGGCTCAGTCCCAAGACGGTCGAAACGCACCGGGCGCACATCATGGACAAGCTGGGGATCCGGGACCTAGCGGGCCTCGTGCGCCACGCCATCCGCGAGGGACTCGTGGGCCCCTGAGGACCGCGCGGCCGGGGGGTCCCGCCGCAGAGCGACGCCGGAGCCCGGCCGAACGCTGCATCCCCGAAGGGGCGGGCGGCCGCCGGGCGCCAGGCCCGCCGTGATAACATAGCGCCTCGGCGCACGGGCCCCGGCGGCCCCGCCGCCGGGCCGCGGACACCGCCGGTGGTTGCCGACGCGGGAGGTGGGACGCACGGCGGACGTTTCCTTCGAGGATCTCGGCATTGTCCCGGCGATCTGCAGCGCCCTGGTGGAGATGGGCTTCGAGGAGCCCTCGCCGATCCAGGTCCAGGCGGTGCCCGCCCTCCTGGCCGGCCGCGACGTGGTCGGCCAGGCTCAGACCGGCACGGGCAAGACCGCCGCGTTCGCCATCCCCGCGCTCCAACGTCTGTCCGCAGACGGGCCGCGCCCGCAGGTGCTCGTGCTCACGCCGACCCGAGAGCTCGCGCTGCAGGTGGCGGAGGAGGTCTCGCGCATCGGGGCCCACATCGGGGCCCGCGAGGCGGCCATCTACGGCGGACAGCCGATCGAGCGGCAGATCCGCGCCCTGCGCGCCGGGGTCGACGTCGTCGTGGGCACCCCGGGCCGGCTGCTGGACCACCTGCGGCGGGCGACGCTCCGCCTGTCGGGGATCCGCTTCGTGGTGCTGGACGAGGGCGACGAGATGCTGGACATGGGCTTCATCGACGACATCGAGACCATCCTCCAGGCGCTGCCGGAGGGCCGCCAGACCGCCCTCTTCTCCGCCACGGTGCCGCCGCCCATCCAACGCCTGACGCAGCGGTACCTGCGGGACCCGATCGTCCTGCGCGCCACCCCCGAACACCTCGTGGCGCCGCTCATCGAGCAGGCGTACTACGAGGTGCGCGGCATGGACCGCGCCACGGCGCTCTGCCGCATCCTCGACGTCGAGGACATCAGCCGGGCCATCGTCTTCTGCCGGACCAAGCGGGGCGTCGACGAACTCGCGGCCGTCCTGCAGGCCCGCGGCTACCCCTGCGAGGCCATCCACGGAGACATGGCCCAGCCGCAGCGGGACCGGGCCATGGCCCGCTTCCGCGACGGCGCCGGCGAACTGCTCGTGGCGACCGACGTGGCCGCCCGCGGGCTCGACATCGAGGGCGTGAGCCATGTGATCAACTACGACATCGCCCAGTCGCCGGAGCAGCACGTGCACCGCATCGGCCGGACCGGCCGGGCCGGTCGCGCGGGGATCGCCCTCACGCTCATCGGGCCCCGCGAGTGGAAACAGCTGCGCGCCTTTGCCGAGGTCACGGGCGCCCGGATCGTGCGGCGGATCGTGCCGACCGAGGCCGACGTGGCCCTGGCGGCTCGCGACTCGTTCCGGCGGCAGTTGGCGGAGGCCCTGCAGGCCGACGATCTGGGCGCCTTCGTCGACCTCGCGCAGGAACTGGCCGAGGAGTATCCGGCGGTGCGGGTGGCGGCGGCGGCGATCAAGATCGCCATGGACGGAGCGCGCCCGGCGGCCGAGGCGGCGGGCGCCGCCGAGCGGGACCACGGCGGCGACGGCCGCGCCGGGCCCAGGCAGTCGCCGGGCGACAGCCAGCGCCTCTTCGTCAACGTCGGCAGCCGGCAGGGCGTGCAGGCCGCCGACGTCGTCCGGGCGGTCGGCGCGGGGACGGGCCTGCCGCCGGCGGCGGTGAGCGCGGTGGACGTCCATGAGGACTTCACCTTCATCGAGGTGCCGCGGGACCAGGCGGCCGCGGCGATCGCCGGGCTGCGCCGCTGGCGGGTCGCGGGCCGGCCCGTGAACGCCGAGCCGGCCCGCCCCCGCGGGAGTGGATGAGGGGAGCGGCGGGGGGCGCCGCCGCTCCCCTGCGCGTCACGCCCTCGCCCGGCCGCGCGCCGTCAGCCCGCGGTACACGCCGTAACCGAGGCCGGCGAGGGCGGCCCACGGAAGGCACCACGCGAGCGCGAGCCCGGCGTCCGTCGCGCCCGCGCGGATGGAGCGGGCGGACGCGCCCAGGGCGGCCAGCAGCCGCTCCAGGATCGAGGGTGCCGGTCTGGGCCGCGGGTGGGGCGCCACGGCCGGGACAGGCTGGAGGACCACCGTGACGTACGCCATGGCGGTCAGGGCATCCAGCGCCTGCTGCTGGCCCTGCAGGTCCTCGAGCTGCGTCTGGACGTCGGTCAGCGAGGACTGGATCTGCAGGATGTCGCCGATGGACGTCGCCCTGCCGAGCAGGGTCAGGTAGCTCTGGCGCTCCGCCTCGAGCGCCGCGATGCGCGCCTGCAGGTCGACATACTGCTGTGTGACGTCCTGCCCGCTCGCCGTCGCCTGCAACACCTTGCCCATGGCCTCGACCTGGGCGAGGCACGCCTGCAGCTGCGCCTGCGGCACGGCCAGCACCAGGCTGCCGAACGGCCCGCCGTCGGGCGGCGGCACCGGCAGGGCCGGCTGCAGCCCCGCGGCCGACGTGCCGCCCGACGCCGCGTCCGTGGCTCCGCCGCCCGGGTCCGCCCCTCCCTGCGCGCCGGTGAGCAGGGTGCTGGCCTGGACGTAGCCGCCCAGGCCCTGAACCACGCTGCTCACCGCCTCGAAGGCCGCCTGCACGTCCCGGACCTGCAGCGAGACGGAGGCGTTCTCCTCGACGCGGCGGACCACGACGGCGCCGAGGCCGGACCCGCCCGCCCCCGCGGCCGAGGGCGCGGCCGGCAGCGCGGCCACCGCCGCGCTGCCGGTGGCCGTGCCGGCGGAGCGCGCCTGGGACAGGATGCCCGGGGTGGGGACCGCCGCACCGCC
>JAJYVV010000266.1 GCA_021791815.1 Bacillota bacterium
ACCTGCTCATCGGGGAGCCGGAGACCCCCACCGGACTGCCACTGCCGATGCACGGGGTGCAGGACGACCCCGTCTACCGCACGCTGCGGGGCACGGTGAACGCCCGTACCACGCTGCTCGCGGGCTTCACCACCGTCCGCAACCTGGGTGATGCGGGCGGCGTGCTCGCCCTCAGGGAAGCGATCGCGCGCGGCTGGGTGATGGGGCCGCGGATCGTCGATGCCGGCCAGTCCATCTCCACCACCTCCGGTCATATGGACGAGCGGCTGGGCGTGCGGGACGAGTTGCACGAGGCCATCGGTCACGAGAATCTGTGCGATGGCGTCGAGGATTGCCGCCGCGCGGTGCGCCGCCCCGGCCACGGACATCCACGCGCGGCCCCCGGCCTCCGGGGCGCCCCGCGCCCGGCGGGGGCCCGCCGCCCCCGCATCGCCCGCCCCGGCATCGGCCACCCGTCCTCACCGCCCCGGCCCGTGCTTCGCCGCCCCGCGAAGCGCGCCTGCCCGCAGGTGCGGAGCCGGGCGGAGGGGGCCGGCGGCTTCAGTCCAGGGGAAGGTAGGCGCCGCTGGGCGCCGCCCCGTCCTCCGGCGCGGGACCTGCGGCCGCGGCGGGGACGTCCCCGGGGACGGGCGACTCCCCCCGGCCGGAGGCGTCCGAGACCGCCCACGGCCGCGCGGCCGCCAGGGCCAGCGGCCAGCGGCGCTCGACCTCGCCGAGGGCGGCGCCCATTTCCGCCCGCAGCCGGCCCACGTCGGCGCCGTGCCGCGCGAGAACCGCGAGCACCGCGCCTCGGGGCGAGGCCTCGCCGAGGAGCACCCCCGACGGCCCCTCGAGGGTCACGGTCCGCCACGGAAGGGGCTGCCCCGCCTGCTCGCCGCTCGCCAGGCGGAGCACGGCGCAGGCCCCGGCGAGGAGCGCGGCGCGCTCCGGGAGGTTGGTCGCGACCACCGTGCCCGCCGGCCCGACCAGGGCCCAACCGTCCGCATCGGCGCTGAGTTCGGCAAATGGCGGGCCCGGAAGGGCGGCCGTCGGGACGGGCTCGGCCAGCGCCGCCTGCGGCACGTGGCCGTTGCGTCCCGGGATCGGGGACGGGGCGTCGGGGGCGGGCGCACCCGCCCGGTCCAGCACCACGGCGCCGATCATCACCGCAAACGTGATCACGAGGATCCACACCGGAGCCGCCCCGCCCACCTCCCCTCGGCGGACCCGCGTCACTCCATGACGAACGGCGCCGGCGCCGCGGCCGGCGCGCGGGCTGCACCGGCGGCAACGGCGGCCGGGGCGGCGGCGGGCGCGCGCGACAGGGCGGAGGCCTTGCGGATGAAGAACACGGGGACGATGCTGATCGCGGCGATCACCGCCAGCAGGACGAAGACGCCATCCATGCTGCGCGTGAAGGCTATGCCCTGCACGTAGCCCGCGATCTCCTCGAGCCCGACACCCTGCGGCAGGTGCAGCACCTGCGTCATCCCCTGCAGGAGGCCCTGCAGCGCGAGGCCCCGCGGCGACCCCGGCGTGAACTGGGCGGCGAGGGCCACCGTCTGCTGGGCCTGGCTGCGGTCGAGCAGAACGGTGAGGACGGCGATACCCAGCGCGCCGGCCACGCGCTGCAGGATGTTGTTGATGGCGGACGCCCGCCCGACCTGCTCCACGGGGATCACCGACATCCCGGCCGTCATGGCCGGCATCATCGCCAGCCCCATCCCCATGCCGCGGAAGGCCATCCAGAGCGCGATCGTCTGCGCGCTCGTCTCCAGCGAGATCTCACGCATGAGGAACGTGGACACCGCCAGGATGACGCTCCCGGCCAGGACCGACGGCCGGGGCCCGATCCGGTCGTAGAGGCGGCCGGCGACCGGCATCATGATGCCGGAGGCCAGCGCGCCCGGCATGAGGATCAGCCCGGTGCGCAGCGCGCCCATGCCGCGGACGAGCTGGAGGAACACGGGGATGTAGAAGGCGCCCGCGAAGAGCGCGACGCTGAGGCCGATGATGTAGACCAGGGAGGCCGCGAAGGACGTGTAGCGGAAGACCCGGAGGTCGAGCAGGGGGCGCTGCACCGAAAGCTCGATCCACACGAACGAGATCAGGCTGAGTCCGCTGACGAACAGGAGCCACACGGTGGGCTGGGCCCCCCAGCCCCACGTCGGCGCCTCGGTGAGCGCGAGCAGAAGGCAGAAGAGGCCGCTGGCGGACGTGACGAAGCCCCACAGGTCGAAGTCGCCCGCGTCGCGGGCCCCGAACTCGGGGAGCACGGCGGCCGAAAGCACCAACCCCGCCACGCCGATGGGCACGTTGACGGTGAAGATCCACCGCCAGTTCACATACTGCACCAGCCAGCCGCCCAGCGTCGGCCCGATGGCGGGGGCGAGCAGCATGCCGATGCCGAAGACGCCGCTGGCGATGCCCAGGCGATCGCGGGGGACGAGACGGTACATCATCGCCATCGTCGTGGGCATGATCATGCCGCCGCCCAGCCCCTGCAGCACCCGCGCCCCGATGAGGAACGGCAGGCTGAGGGACATGGCGGACAGCGCCGAGCCGATGATGAAGACCAGCATGGACAGCATGTAGAGACGCTTGAACCCGAGGCGGTCGCCCAGCCAGCCGGAGGTGGGCACCACGACGCCGAGGCTGAGCAGGTAGATCGTGACCACCCACTGCACCTGGGCGGTGTCCACCCCGAAGACGTGCTCCAGCGTCGGGATGGCGACGTTGACGATGCTCGAGTCCATCAGGGCCATGAAGGCCCCGACGAGCAGCGCCACCATGGCGGTGCCCCAATGTTGCATCGGCGAGCCGTCATCGGGGGACGGGCCGGTCCCCCGCGACCCGCCCGGCCCCGCCGGACCGCCCCCCGCCCCGCCGGGGCCGGCCGAGCCGTTGGAACCGGCGGCGACGCGGGGGCCTCCCGCCGGTCCCGGACGCCCGCCGTCCCGGCCCGCGGTCGCCGGCATCCCGCCCAGCCCCTGTCCGCCCCCGTCGCCCGCGGCCCCGGCCGGACCGCCGCCCTGCTGC
>JAJYVV010000075.1 GCA_021791815.1 Bacillota bacterium
CGCGCCCGGGGGGCCTCCGGTCACCGCCGGGGCGCCCGCGGCCGGGTCGGGCGCGCCGGGGGACGGAACGGCCAACGTCGGGAGCGGGGGGGCCTCCGGCGCCGCCGGGGCGCCGCGGGACTCCGCGTCGGCCGCGCTCACGGTCCTGGGTGCCCCCTCGCGGCCGGCCGGGCGACCCCGGCGCGCCGCCCCCCATGGACGCACGAAATGGGCGGCCGGTGCAAGCCGCCGAGGCGGGCGCGGGGTCCAGGCACCGCGCCGCGGGCGGCGGATACCATGGGCCGCGCATCCGAACCTGACATGGGGGTATCCGCCGTGGCGCGACCCGAGCCGCTCGTCGCCCCGCATGCCGCCGCACCCGCCCGGCGGGGCGGTCCGGCCGCCACGCTCACCCTGGTTCCGCGGTCGGGGCTCGCCCCGGGGCCCGTGCGCGTCCGCGCGGCAGGCCCGGCCGACCGCGCCGCCTACGAGTCCTGGGTGGGCGGACACCCGGCCGGCAACATCCTGCAGTCCTGGGTGTGGGGCGACCTGCGCTCCGGGCAGCGCTGGCGGGCCGTGCGCCTCGTCGGCGAGGACGCCGCGGGGCGCATCCGCGCCGCGGCCTCGGTGCTCTGCCGGGACCTGCCGGTCGGCGGCCGCATCCTCTACCTTCCCCGCGGCCCCGTCCTGGACTACACGGACACGCCCGCGCTGGATGCCATGGCCGCCGCGCTCTCGCGCCTGGGCCACCGCGAGAGCGCCGTCCTCTGCAAGATCGACCCGCCCGTCAGCCCGCCCGACCTGGCCGTGCTCCGCGCCCTGCGCCGCCGAGGCTTCGTCGCCGGCCACCGCCGCGGCCGCTTCGGCGGCCTGCAGCCGCGGCTCAACGTCATCGTCCCCCTGGAGGGCGGCGCCGAGGCCGTTCTGGGCCGGTGCCACTCCAAGACCCGCTACAACATCCGCCTCGCCGGGCGGCGGGGCGTGACCGTGCGCCGGGGCGGCCGGGCCGACCTGGCCGGCTTCCACCGGCTCCTGATGGAGACGTGCGCCCGCGACGGCTTCGGCGAACGCACCCTGCCCTACTTCCTGCAGGTGTGGGACGCCCTGGCGCCGGGTGGGCACATCGAACTGCACGTCGCGGCGGAGGGCGGGCAGGACCTGGCGGCCGCCATCCTCTTCCTGTATGGGGACAAGGCCACGTACGCCTACGGCGCGTCGTCGGGGGAGCGCAGGGACCTCATGGCGCCCTACGCCGTCCAGTGGTCGATGCTCCAGCGGGCGTGCGAGGCGCGCTGCCGCACCTACGACATGACCGGCGTCCCGGCGCGCCTGCGCGAGGGGGAGAACGGATACGGCCTGTATCGGTTCAAGCGGGGCTTCTGGCCGGAGCCCACCGAGTTCCTGGGCGAGATGGACCTGCCCGTGCAGCCGGCCCTGTACCGGCTGTGGCGCATCGCCGAGCCCGCCTACTGGGGCGGGCAGGTGCTGGCGCGGCGGGCCGCGCGGCCCCTGCGCCGCCACGCCGCGCCGGACTGAGCGGGGCCGGCCCTCACCGGGGCGCGAGGGTGCGGTAGGCGCCGCCGAAGAAGAGGAGGGGGGGGCGCTCCTCGAAAGTCGCGGCATGGTCCACGCGGCCCACGAAGATGGTGTGGTCGCCTCCGGGCAGCCGCGCCTGCAGGGTGCAGTCGAGGTAGCCCAGGCACCCCGGGATCACCGGGTTGCCGGAAGGCGCGGTGGCGACGGCGAGGCCGTCGAAGGGGTCCGCGAGGTCCGGGCGCCGCCCCGCGAAGCGCGCCGACACGTCCTCCTGGCCGGCGGCCAACAGGTTGACCGTGAAGGTGCCGGCCGCCGGGATCGCCTCGTGGGCGCGGGTCCGGTGGTCGATGCAGATGATGCAGAGCGGCGGGTCGAGCGACAGCGAGGAGAACGAATTGACGGTGATCCCGTGCTGCGCCGGGCCGGACCCGGCGGTCACCACGCTCACGCCCGTGGCCCAGCGCCGCATCACCTGTCGGAGCTCCTGCCCGTCGAGCGGCATGCGTTCCCGTCCTTCACGCGGCCTGCTACCACCGGGGCCCCGCGCCTCGCCGCGCACAGGGTTCGCTATTCGCGCGTCGTCACCTTGCCGACGCGCTCGAAGGTACCGGGAACGATGCCGCGGCGCAGGGCGAAGGCGTGGGCCAGACACTGCCCGGCCACCAGCAGCGCGGCCGGGCCGGCGGACGGCCAGGCCAGGGCGCGGACCCCCGGGGGCGCCGCGCGCGGCTCGGGGCACAGCGCGGCGACCGACATCCCGGCCGCGGCCATCTCGGCGGCCAGCGCGAGGTCGAACCCGCCCAGGTCCCCGGGGCTGACCAGGACCAGCGCCGCGCGCCCCGGCCGGGCCGCCTCCAGCGGACCGTGGCGGAATTGGGGCACGCTGAGGCCCTCGGCGTGGACCGCCCCGGCCTCCTTGAGCATGAGCGCGGTGCCAAGGGCCGCGGCAAGTGCCGGGCCGCGCCCCAGCACGAAGACATGTTCGGCTGGGCCGAGCGCGGACAGGAGCTCCGGGAGCCAGCGCTCCCGGTCGCGCAGGAGCGTCTCGACGGCCGCCACCTCGGCCGGCCAGGCCCCGGGATCGCCGCCGGCCAGGAGGTCGCAGCGCAGCAGCGTGCAGGCCAGCGTCTTGGTGGCGACCCCGGCCGCCTCCGGTCCGGCCTCCAGGGTGACCACGCCGTCGGCCCCGAGGCCGAGCGGGCTCCGCGGGTCGTTGGTGACGCCGACGACGGTCGCGCCCCCGCGGGCCTCGAGCAGGCGCACCACCTCGGCGCTGCGCCCCGACTGCGACACGACCACGGCCGTGGTGCCGGGGCAGAGGACCTCCCGGCCGAAATGCAGGAGCTCGCCCGCCTCCAGGCGGCTCACCGCCACCCCGGCGCGGAGCAGGCGCAGGTACGCGGGATAGGTCGCGAAGTACGAGGCGCCCATGCCGCAGAGCACCACGCGGCCCCCCAGGGGCGCGGCGGCGGGGACGCCCGCCGCCAGGGCGGCCCGCAGCGCCCGTGGCTGGTCGAGGATGTCGGACAGCAGGGGATCCATGGCCAAGCCGTGCGTCCCGCCTTTCTCGCGGCCGCCCCCGCCGGTCAGGTCGTGCGGCTCACCCCCCGGGCGCGGTCCTCGTCCCGCGCGGGGCGATCCGCCGCGGCCGCCACCTCCGTCCCGGCCTCCGCGGCGAGCGCCCGCCTCCCCGCCTCGAGCGTCGCGACGATCGCGTCCACGTCGAAGACGCAGCCGCCCCAGGTGCCCCCGCCCACGGCCTGGAGGGCGGCCCACAGGCGGGTGTCGTCGGGCAGGCCGGCCGCGGGCGCGAGCCCCGCGTGCGGCTGCCGGGCGGCCAGGGTCGCGGCGGCCTCCTCGGGCGTCCAGCGCGCGTCCCCGTGCCCGACGAGGCGGACCGTGCCCGAAAGGCCGATCCGGTCGACCTCGATCTCGATCACGTCGCCGTCGCGGACCCTGCCGAGGGGCCCGCCGGCCAGGGCCTCGGGCCCCACGTGCCCGATGCACGCGCCGGTCGACACCCCGGAGAACCGGGCGTCGGTGACCAGGGCCACGTGCTTGCCGAACGGCAGGAACTTCAGGGCCGACGTGATCTGGTACGTCTCCTCCATGCCGGAACCCAGCGGGCCGCGGCCGATGAGCACCATCACGTCCCCGGGGCGGATGCCGCCCGGCCCCGTGTCCTTGACGGCGGCCACCGCGTCGCGCTCGCTGCAGAAGACCCGCGCCGGACCCGTGTGCCGGTAGACGCCGTCCGCGTCCACCACCGACGGGTCGATCGCGGTGGCCTTGATCACCGAGCCCTCGGGACAGAGGTTGCCGGCCGGAAAGGCGACCGTGCTCGTCATGCCCCGGCGCCGCGCCGCGTCCGGGCCGCAGATCACGAGGTCCGGGTCGATGCCCTCGGCGTCCCGCAGCCGCTGCCGCAGCGCGGCCCGGCGCGGGCTGTCCGCCCACCAGTCCAGGACCTCGCCCCAGGGCCGCCCCGCCGCCGTGAGGCAGGTCGTGTCCAGGCAGCCCATGCGCCGCAGGTGCAGCATCACCTCGGGGACCCCGCCCGCCAGGAAGACCGCCACGGTGGGGTGGTTGCGCGGTCCGTTGGGCAGGACGTCCACGAGGCGCGGTACCTCGCGGTTGACGGACGCCCAGTCGGCCACGCCCGGACGGCGCAGCCCGGCCGCGTGGGCGATCGCCGGGAGGTGCAGCAGCAGGTTGGTCGATCCGCCGAAGGCGGCGTGCACGGCCATCGCGTTGGCGATGGCGCCGGCGGTGAGGATGTCCGCGCCCGTCCGCCCCCCGGCGCGGAGCGCCATGACCGCGCGGGCCGAGCGGCGCGCCGCGTCCAGCCAGACCTCCTGGCCCGACGGCGCCAGCGCGGAGTGCGGCAGCGCCAGGCCGAGGGCTTCGGCCACCACCTGCGCGGTCGCCGCCGTGCCGAGGAACTGGCAGCCCCCGCCGGGCGTCGCGCAGGCGGAGCAGCCCGCCAGGGCCGCCTCCTCGAGCGTGATCTCCCCGTGGGCGAACCGCGCGCCGATGGTCTGCACCGTCCCGGCGTCCTCGCCGCGCGTCGGCGGCAGCGTGACGCCGCCCGGAACGAGCACGGAGGGCAGCGCGCGGGCGCCCGCCAGCGCCATCATCATCGCCGGCAGGCCCTTGTCGCAGGTGGCCACGCCGAGGACGCCGGCGCGGGTGGGGAGGGAACGGATCAGGCGCCGCAGGACGGTCGCCGCGTCGTTGCGGTAGGGGAGGCTGTCCATCATGCCGGCCGTACCCTGGGTGCGCCCGTCGCACGGATCCGAGCACGCCGCGGCGAAGGGCACCGCGCCCGCGGCCCGCAGCTCGCGGGCCGCCGCCTCCACCAGGAGTCCGACCTCCCAGTGGCCGGTGTGGTAGCCCAGGGCGACGGGGCTGCCGTCCGGGGCCCGCAGCCCACCCTGGGTCGACAGGATGAGGTAGCGCGGTCCGGTGAGTTCGGCCGGATTCCAGCCCATGCCGACGTCCTGGCTCCAGCCGAAGAGGTCGCCGCTGGGCGAGTGGAGCAGCATCTCCGGCGTCAGGGGCAGGGTGCCGACCGGACCCGGGGCGGAGGTGCGCACGGGGTGCGCCGGTGCCCCGCCCAGCAGGGCATCCAGCGACGCCGGCGCGCCGTGGGGCGGGGGGGAAGGGGCCTCGGGCACGGGATCCGCCTCCCATCCACCGCTGCCGCGCTCGCCGCACCGGGCTTTCTCCGCGGGCGGGTGGGCCCCTCCCCGGCGGGATCACCAGCGGCGGCCGACGCGCTGGGCGAGGAGGCCGAGCCCGATCGCGCCGAGCACGACGGCCGCGACGCCGGCGACGAACACGGCCACCACCGCGAGGAGGCCGAGGAGCGGCACGAGCAGCACGCCGAGCGCGGCGCCGGCGGCGGCCCCGGCCAGGGCGCGCCGCGCCGCCGACCGGCTGGCGAACGGGAGCCAGGCGCCCCAGCGGGCGCCCGCCAGCGCGCCGGTGGCGGCCAGGATCAAGACGAGCCCGAGGAGCACGGTCCATCCCGCCCCCCGTCGACCCTCGGCGATATTCTACGGCAGCGGACGACAGGGCGCGGCGGCCGCCGACGGCGACCGCCCGTTCCCCCTCCGCGCCGGCTCGGAGCCTGTCGGGCGGCGGCGGACGATTGCGCGGACGCGGGGCATGGATCGCGGTGGGCCCCGCCGAACGCGACGGCATGCGCCCCGGGCGCGGCGGCTCGCCGCCGGACACAGCGCTCCGGCCCCGGGGCGGTGGGCAGGTGGCCGCGGATGGCGCAGGGGCCCGGCGGCGCGGGGAGCGGGGGCGGCGCCCTTCGCGCCCGGCTCGGCGAGGCGCGTCGGTCGGCCGGCCTCGGTCCGGGCCCGTGGGCGGTCGGCCTGGCCGACGACACGCCGCTCCTCGGCACGTTGGGCAACGTCTACGTCGCGGTCGCCACGGCGGCCGCCGCCCGGGCGGACGGGCGCCGCGGCCTCCTCTGCCTGCTGCCGGCCGGCTCCGCCGCGCGCCCCCTCTACATGCTGGGGCGCGACGGCGAGATGCGCCGGCTGGCGGTCCGGCCCGCGGCCGCGATCCAGGCACGGCGCGCCTGCCTCGCGCTCCTCGGGTCGGCGGAGGCCGTCTGCGGCCGCTCGTGGCCCCTGGCGCGCGAAGCGCTCGACCAGGCGAGCCGCGTGGCGGCTTCCCCCGACGCGGACCGCCTCTTCGCCCTCTGGTCGCTGCACCTGTGGCGGGCCGTCCTCGCGCCGGCCGGCGTCTGCGTGGCGCATGCGGGGCTGCCGCCGCTCGCGGACGCGCTCGGGCGCGTCGGTGCGGCGTGCCGGCCGCTGGAGCCCCTGCTGCGCGAGGATGTCGCCGGCGCCGCGGGCATGTCCGCCCGTGCCTCGCCCGCGGCGCGGCCTCTCCTGCCGGGCGCCGGGGCCGCTCCCCGGCTCGGCCTGCTCCTCGCGCTGCGGGTCCTGCTGCCGGAGGCCCTGGTGGTGGCGGACGACCGGGACGCGGAGTTCCTGCGCGCGGGGGATGCGGCCGCGGAGCGCCTGGGCGCGGGCGGACTCGTCGTGCGGCCGCGCCCGGCCTGGACGGTGGTGGCGCCGGCCGAGGCGGCCTTCGCCCGCACCGGCGGGGCGCCCCTGGACGAGGGACCCGGGGCCCTGCGGCGGGCGCGGGACCGCGCCCTGCTCGATGCCGGCGCGCCGCGACTGGCCGCCCGGCTGGGCGGCCTCCGCGCGGCGATCGGCGACCATCTGCGGGCCGTGGCCGCCGTGGCGGGGGACGTGCCCGGCGGCGAGGGGGTGGTGGCCGACCGGGGCCGGCGGATGCTGGGCGGGCTGGACCGCCTCGAGGCCGAGCTCGGCCGCCGCGCGAGCGCCCGCCAGCGCGCGCTCGCGCGCGCCTGGCGCCACACCCTGAACCTTCTCCACCCCTTTGGCGAGGAGCAGGAGGACTGGTTGGCCGCGTTCCCCTGGGCGGCGGCGGGCGTGCACGCCTTCCTGGAGTTCCTCCTGGATCAGCCCGCGGGCGCCGGCCGCCGTTGGGTCCGCTGGCCGCCGGACGGGCGTGCGGCCCGAGCGGCGGCGCGGGCCGTGTCCCCCGGAGTGCTGCCCGCGACGGCGGCCCGGCCGCGCGGCTGAGGGCGGCGGTCCCTCCGGGCCGGCGGCCGCCATATCGTGGGGCATGCCGCAGATCAGCGTCGTCATCCCGGCGCGGAACGAGGGCGAACTGCTGCCCGCCACGCTGCGGTCGATGGCCGCGACCCCGGCGGGGGCTTCTTTTGAAATCGTCGTGGTGGACGACGGCAGCCGTCCCCCCGTCGGCGCGCTGGATGGCCGTGGCCTCAGCCTGCGCGTTCTCCGCACGGCGGGCGAGGGCGTGGCGGGCGCCCGCAACCGCGGCGCGGCCCTGTGCCGCGGGCCGGCGATCTGCTTCTGCGACGCCCACCTGGAGTTCCAGCCCGGCTGGCTCGGGAGCATGCGGGACGCCCTTGCGTCGTACGACGCGGTGTGCCCGGCCATCGAGGCGGCGGGCCAGCCGGACCGGGTCGGCGCGGGCTTCGCCTGGGACGACAGCTACGCCGTCCGCTGGCTGCCTGTTCCGGCCGCGCCCGCGGAGGTGCCCTTCCTGCCGGGCGGCTGCGTGCTGGTGCGGCGCGACGCGTTCCGGAGCGTCGGCGGCTTCGACGGCGGGCTCGTCCCCTGGGGCCACGAGGACGCGGAGTTGTCGTGGGCGCTCTGGCTGTCGGGCTTTCGCTGCGGCGCGGTGCCGGGGTCGCGCGTCGCCCACCGCTTTCGCGCCCGCCACCCCTACCCCGTGCTGCTGCCGGAGGTGCGCCGCAACCTGCTCCGCCTGGGCTGCGTGCACTTCGGGGCGCGCCGCCTGGCCCGCCTCGCCGCGTGGCTCGGGGCCGGGGCCGCCGCCGTGGGGCAGGTGCAGGCCGAGAGCCGGCCCCGCCGCGACGCCCTGCTCCGCATCCGGCGGCGCGACGACGACTGGCTGTGCGCCCGATTCGGGCTGCCCATCTGACGGCGCGGTGGCACGCGGGGCGGTTTTTACTAGCCCTCCGGCGCGGCAGGGATCGCTATAATGTGCGCAAGCCGATGCCGATTCATTCTGCTGCGGGGGGTGAACCGCCGGAGTGCGCGCCTACGGGCTCCGGGTCCCTATCGTCCTGGCCGCAGCGGCCGCGGTGCTCTCCGTGCTGTTCTTCCTGCAGTTCCTTCTGCAGCGGCAGGCCGTGTCCCTGCCCCTCGTCACCAGGCTGCGCGACGTGCGGGGCGTGGTCGGGCAGCCCGCCGTCTCCAACAATGGCAGCGAACTCGACGTCGCCGTGCACCTGGGGTCGGTCCCGGACCTGCCGGTCACCTACAACGCCCTCCTGCAGGCCGCTGGCGCCGGGTCCGGCACCCATGTCGTGCTGCAGATCCTCGACACGCGGACGCCGGCCCTGATCGCGGACCTGGACAGCTTGTATCCGATCCTGGACCAGGGCCGGCAGACCGGCGAGTTCGTGACCATGGACCAGCAGTTCGACGCCAAGGCCAAGACGCTGGGCCTCGATAGCTACCAGCTCCTGTTGGGCCAGACCCAGATGTATGTGACGCTGGCCTTGGACGGCCACTACCTCTATGAGATTCTGCCGCTGACGCTTCCTTCCGGCGGCGCCGGAGGTGGCAGCGCGTCATGAACCCGCGGCGCCCCGCCCGACCCCGGCTCCAACCCTCCGCGCAGCCGCAGCCCCCGCGCGGGGGCGGGTCGGCCACGCTGCGCGAGATCGCCGTCGGCGCGGGCCTCGGCGGCCTCGTGTTCGTGCTCTGGCACTTTCCGAACCTGCTCCCGGTGGTCATCATCGCCGCCGTCGCCCTCGCCTTCCTGCGGGTGGTGGGCGGCGGCCTTCCGGGCATGCGCTCCCGCTTCCCGGCCCTGTCGGGCCACCGCACCGGGCCGTCTCCCGACATCACCTTCGACGACGTCGGCGGCCAGTCCGCGGCGAAGCGCGAACTGGTCGAGGCCCTGGAGTTCCTGCGCCTGGCCGACCGGGCGCGGCGCATGGGCATCCGGCCGCTGAAGGGCATCCTCCTCACCGGGCCGCCCGGCACCGGCAAGACCCTGCTGGCCAAGGCCGCCGCCAACTACACCGGCTCGATCTTCATCGCGGCCTCGGGTTCGGAGTTCATCGAGGTGTATGCGGGCGTCGGCGCGCAGCGCGTCCGGGACCTGTTCCGGCGCGCCCGCGAGGAGGGGCGCAGCGCGGGCTGCCCCGCCATCATCTTCATCGACGAGCTCGAGGTGGTGGGCGGCAAGCGCGGGCGGCACCAGAGCCACCTGGAATACGACCAGACGTTGAACCAGCTGCTGGTCGAGATGGACGGCGTCGCGACCGACGACCCCGTGCGGGTCCTCGTGATCGCGGCGACCAACCGCGCGGACCTCCTCGACGACGCCCTGCTCCGGCCCGGCCGCTTCGACCGCCTGGTGCGCGTCGACCTGCCGGACCGCGACGGTCGGCGCCAGATCCTGGACCTGCACACGCGGGGCAAGCCGCTCGCGACCACCGTGGACCTGGACCGCATCGCGCGCGACACGTTCGGCTTCTCGGGGGCGCACCTGGAGAGCCTGGCCAACGAAGCGGCCATCCTCGCCATGCGCGCCGGCCTGGACGAGATCCCGGAGCGCTGCTTCCACGAGGCCGTCGACAAGGTGCTGCTGGGCGAGAAGCTCGACCGCCGGCCCACGCGCGAGGAACGCTACCGCATCGCGGTCCACGAGGCGGGCCACGCGCTGATCGGCGAGCTGGTGGAGCCGGGCTCGGTGGCCCGGGTCACGATCACGCCGCGCGGCCAGGCCCTCGGCTACGTCCGGCAGGCGCCCCACGAGGACGCCTACCTTTATGGCAAGGAGAAGCTGGAGGCGGAGGTGCGCCGCGCCCTGGCCGGGTCGCTCGCCGAGTCGCTGGTGTTCGGGGAACGCAGCACGGGCGCGGGCAACGACTTCGAACAGGTGCTGCGCCTCGTCCGGACCATGGTCGCCTCCGGGATGTCCGACCTCGGCGTGGTCGACGTCGACGGCCTGCCGGACGGCGAACTGCACCGCCAGCAGAGCGGGATCATCGCGGGGCTGGAGCGGGGGGTGCGCGACGACCTGGAGCGGCACCGCGCCACCCTGCTCGCCATCGCCGGCATCCTCGTCGAAGAGGAAAGCCTGTCGGCCGAGCGCCTGCGGGCCCTGCTCGCCGGCACGTCCGCCGAGGCCGCCGCGCCAGCCCCCGAGGTGCGGGCGGCCGAGGAGCCGCCGCCCTGCGGCGAGACCCGGCGGCCGTCCGGGGACCTGCGCGCCGGGGACGCGAAGAGGCCTTGGGCAGGCGCCGCCCCGCAGGAGGCGGCCGCCGTCCCGCCGCGCGACGGCCAGGCCCCACCCTCCGAGACCGCGGTCGGGGAGGTGGCGGCGGCATCCGCGCAGGAGCCGGAGGGTGTGCCGGCGTCGACCCCCGTGGGTGGCGGCGGCGCCGTGCCGGGCCGCTCCGGCGAGCGCGCCGAACGGAGCGGCGGGCGTGTGCGCGCCGGGGGAGCCGCCCCGGCCCAGGGCGGCTCCGGCGGCAGCCCCAGCGAGGCGCTCTGATCCCGCGGCCCGGCCCGCGGCGGGTCAGCCGGGCGGCCCGGCCCCGGCCGGGCCCGGTGCCGTCGCCGGTCCGGGATCGGCGGGCTTCGCCCGATCCGCGGGGGCGCGCGGCTCCGGCGCGGACGGCGCCGCCGTCCCGAGGGCCAGGAGGTCCGGGTGGAGCAGGACGCCCACACCCGCCGCGGCCGCGAAGGCGACCGCATCCTCGGGCCCGCACCCGACTTCGACCAGGCCGGCCGCCGTGTCCAGCTCCAGGAAGGCGCAGGGCGCGCCGGCCGGACCGCGGTCCACCACCGTCTGGCGGAGCCTCCCCCCGAGCCGGGCCAGCGCGCCGAGGGCGATGAGGTGGGTGCCCGGGCGGGCCAGCGGCACGTGCGCGAGGTGGGCGGCCAACCAGGACGCCGTCCCGGGTCCCACCACCACCTGCGCCGTGCGCTGCCCGTCGCGCTCCCGCAACAGGGCGGCCTGCCTGCGCCGGGAGACGTGCGCGACCGCTTCGACCCGCATCTCCACCATGTGCCCCACCGAGCCCGGCCCCCCCCGCGCTGCCCTCGCCCGGGGCGCGTCCGGCGCCCCCTCCGGGGATCGGACGGCCGGGCCCGGCTCGTGAGGGGCCGGGGTGCGGACGGGCGCAGGCAGGGGCGGCCGCGGTCCCGCCGTACAACGCGGTGCGCCCGACCCCGGGGGCGCGGCATCCGTCGGCGCACGGCACCGGCGGGCGGCAAGGAGGGCGCGGTACGTGGCGCGCGTGGTCGAGGTCGTCGCCGTCGGGACCGAGTTGCTTCTGGGCCAAATCTCCAACACCAACGGGCAGGCGCTGGCCCAGGTCCTGGCGGAGCACGGCTGCCTCCACTACTTCCAGGTGACGGTGGGAGACAACCGCGGCCGGCTCGTCGGCGTCCTGCGCCAGGCGCTCGACCGCTCGGACATGGTGGTGACCATCGGCGGCCTGGGCCCGACCCAGGACGACCTGACGAAGGAAGCGGTGGCGGAGGTCTTCGGGCGCCGCATCGTGGTCGACGAGCCGTCCTGGGAGCGGATCGTCGCGCGCTTCCGGGGCCGCGGCCGACCGACCCCCAACAACCGGCGCCAGGCCGAGATCCCGGAAGGGGCCGTGGCCATCCGCAACGACTTCGGCACGGCGCCCGGCGTCCTGCTGGAGGCCGAGTACGGCGGCCGGGAGCGCGTCGTCCTGTGCCTGCCCGGTCCGCCGGGGGAGTTCGTCCCGATGGCGAGGGGCTTCGTCGCCGGGTACCTGGAGCGCTGGGCGGCCGCCGGCGGCGGCCGGACCGTGCTCCTCTCGCGTTCGCTGCGCGTCGCGGGCATGGGCGAGTCGCAGGTCGAGCACGAGATCCGGGACCTGATCGACGCGGCGGAGAACCCGACCATCGCCACCTACGCCAAGCCCGGCGAGGTCGAGGTGCGCCTGACCGCGCGCGCGGGGGCTCCGGAGGAGGCGCAGGCCCTCATCGCCCCGGTCGAGGCCGCGGTGCGCGGGCGGCTCGACCCCTGGGTGTATGGGGCGGACGGCGACACGCTGGGCAGCGCCCTGATCCGCGAGCTCGCGGCCCGGGGCCTGACGCTTGCGGTCGCCGAGTCCTGTACCGGAGGGCAGCTCAGCGCGCGCCTGACCGAGGGCGAGGGCTCGTCGGCGGCCTTCCTCCTGGGGGCGGTGACGTACGCCAACGCCGCGAAGACCGAGGTGGCGGACGTGGCGGCGGGCCTGATCGCCGCGCACGGGGCGGTCAGCGACGAGGTGGCCCGCGCGATGGCCGAGGGGGCGCGGCGCCGGGCGGGCGCGTCCGTGGGCATCGGCGTCACCGGTGTCGCCGGCCCCGGCGGCGGGACCGAGGAGAAGCCCGTGGGCACCGTGTTCGTGGCGCTCGCCACCCCGGAGGGGACGTGGTGCCGGCGCCTCTCGCTGGGCGGCGACCGGGCCGCCGTGCGCTGGAGGGCCACGCAGGAGGCGCTCGTCACGCTCCGGCGCTACGTGCTGGGCGGCGCGGCCGCCTTCGCGGGGTGAGGACGGGGAGCCGTCCGGGCCCCCGTCGCCCGCTCCCGAGGCGCCTTGACGGTCGTGCCGGAGGCTGCTACGTTGGCGGCGGGATCGGGCGACGCGTCTCGGCAGTGGCATTGGCACTGTCGCCGTCCACCCTCCTGGGGTGTGGCGGCGTTTTCTTTTGGGCGCGTCCGGGGGGTGCCGCGTGGCGCGTCCGCTGGCGCTCCATCTCGTGACCGACCGGATCGAGAGCCGCCTGCCGCTCGGCGCCGCCGTGGCGGCCGCCGTCCGGGGCGGCGTCGACGCCGTGCAGGTGCGCGAGAAGGGCCGCGCCGCCGCCGACATCTGGGAGGCGACGGCCGAGGCGCTCGAGGCCGCCGCGGGCCGCGCCCGCGTTCTGGTCAACGACCGGGTCGACGTGGCCCTCGCGGCGGGAGCGGCCGGCGTGCACCTTCCCGCCCGAGGTCTGCCGGTCGCCGTCGCGCGGCGGCTGCTGCCGCGATCGGCGGGCCTCCTGGTCGGCGCCTCGGTCCATTCGGTCGACGAGGCGCGCGCGGCCGTCGCGGCCGGCGCGGACTATGTGACGTTCGGCCATGTGTTCCCTTCGGGCAGCAAGCCGGGCGTGCCGTCGCGGGGCCTGCGCGAACTGGAGGCCGTGGTGGCGGCGGTCGCGGCGCCCGTGTTCGCCATCGGCGGCGTCGACGCGGACAACGCGGCCGACGTGGCGGCCACCGGTTGCGCGGGTGTCGCCGTGATCCGCGCTGTGCTGCAGGCGCCCGATCCCGAGCGGGCGGCCGCACGCCTGCGGGATGCCCTGGATCGCGCACCCCGCCCGGCCCCCGCCCGGCGTGCCTGACGCCCGCGCTCGGGCCGCGCAGAGGAGGCCGCACGATGCCCGCCGCCGCGACGGTTCGCGTGACCCTCAACGGCAAACCGGCCGACCTGCCCGCTGGGCGGAGCCTGCTGGAGTACCTGCGGGAGCGCGCGGTGGCGCCCGAGCGCGTCGTCGTCGCGGTGAACGGCGAGATCGTGGATCGCTCCGCCTGGGGCGAGGTCTGCCCCCGGGCGGGGGACCGGATAGAGGTGGTGACGGTCGTGGCGGGCGGATCCGCTCCGGTGTCCCTGCGCCCCGAGGACGACCCCCTGCGCATCGCGGATCGCGTCTTCACCAGCCGGCTCCTGTGCGGCACGGGCAAGTTCCCCGACGCCGCCGTCATGGGGGAGGCGCTCCGGGCCTCCGGGACGGAACTCGTCACCGTGGCCGTCCGCTTCTTCGACCTGGATGTGGGCGGGGCGTCGCTGCTCGAGCGGCTCGACGTGGAGCGCTACCGGCTCCTGCCCAACACCGCGGGCGCCTACACCGTGGAGGACGCGGTGCATCTGGCCGAGCTGGGGCGCGCGGCGACGGGCACGAACTGGGTGAAGCTGGAGGTCATCGGCGACCAGGAGAGCCTCTGGCCGGACGTGGCGGCCACGGTGGAGGCCACGCGGCGCCTCGTGGCCAGGGGCTTCGTCGTCCTCCCCTATACCGCCCCGGATCCGGTGGCGGCCGTGCACCTGCAGGAGGCCGGCGCGGCCACCGTCATGCCCCTGGGATCGCCCATCGGCAGCGGGCAGGGCGTCCTGGACGTGGCGGCGATCCGGCGCATCCGGGCCCGGGTCCGGGTCCCGGTCGTGGTGGATGCCGGCATCGGCACGCCCTCGGATGCGGCGTTGGCGATGGAGTCCGGCGCCGACGCGGTGCTGGTGAACACGGCGATCGCGCGCGCGGGGGATCCGGTGGCCATGGCCACCGCCATGGCGGCGGCGGTGCGGGCGGGTCGCCTGGGGCACCTGGCCGGGCGCATCCCGGTGCGGTCCGAGGCCAGTCCCTCGACGGCCGCGCAAGGGGTGCCGCGCCTTGAGTAGTCCCGAGGTGCTGATCGTCGGCGGCGGCGTCGTGGGCTGCGCGATCGCCTACGAGGCCCGCAAGCGCGGGGCGTCCGTCCTTCTCCTGGAGCGGCAGCGCATCGGCGGCGGCGCGTCGCACGGCGCGGGCGGCATGTTGGCGCCGCAGGTGGAGTCGGCGGGGCCCGGCGCGGCCCTGGAGCTCGGCCTGCGGTCGCGCGACCTCTTCGCGGAGTGGCAGGCGGAGTTGCCCACCTCCTTCGACCTCGACCTGTCGGGCATCCTCCGGGTGGCGCACACGGAGGCCGCCGCCGCCGAACTGCGCAGGCGCGCGGAGTGGCAACGCGGCCTGGGCCTCGCCGCCCGCATCTGCGACCCCGCGGAGGTCACCGACCTCTGCCCGGGGTGCGCCGAGGTGCTGTGCGGCCTGTGGGTCCCGGACGGCCAGTGCAGCGCGCCGCGGCTGACCATGGCCCTGGCGCAGGGCGCCACGCAGCGCGGCGCCGAGATGCGCGAGGGCGTCGTCGTCACGGCGGTGCGCACGGGCGGCGTGGACACGACCGAGGGCCGGATCAGCGCCGGCCAGGTCGTGGTGGCCGCGGGGGCGTGGTCCGGCCTGCTGACGCCCGCCCCGGTGCGCCCGGTGAAGGGTCAGCGGCTTTTGCTCCGCCAGCCGGACCGGCTCCTCGGGATCACGGTCTTCGGCGACCACTGCTACCTGGTGCCCAAGGCGGGCGGCCGGGTCCTCGCCGGCGCGACGGAGGAGCCGGAGGCCGGCTTCGACACCCGCGTGACGGTGGAGGCCGTGGGCCGCCTCGCGCGCGCGGCGTGCGCGCTCGTGCCGGCGCTGGGCGGCGCGGAACTGGTGGAGGCGTGGGCCGGCCTGCGGCCGGCCACGCCGGACCGGCTGCCGGTCCTCGGCCGGCTGCCCGGGTACGAGGGGGTCTGGCTCGCCACCGGCCATCACCGCAACGGCATCCTGCTGTCGGCGCTCACCGGCCGGGTCGTGGCCGACGCCGTCCTGCACGGCCGCGCCCTCCCCGCGGCGTGCGCGCCGGAGCGGTTCGGCGCCCGGCACCAGGGCGGCGGCCGGTAGCCGGGCGCCCCGCGCGGCACCCCTACGCGGTGCCCGCCCCGCCCCAGGGCCGCGCCCGGCGCGCGAGCTGCTCCTCCGCGATCTCCAGCCCCAGCCCCGGGCGGTCCGGCGCCAGCGTGAACCGGCCGTGCTCCGGCCGCACCGGCCACCGGAAGACCGCGTTCTGCGCGCCCGAGGGGTCGTTCCACTCGCAGGGGTGGTGCCCGTGGAGCAGCGAGGCTACGAAATGCAGGTTGGCCGTGTGGCCCACCGCGGGCTGGGTCTGGTGCGGCACCAGGTCCACGCCGAACGTGCGCGCGAGCGCGGCCACGTGTCCGAGGCCGGTGAAGCCGCCCGTCTTCACGATGTCGGGCTGGAGGATGGCGACCCCCGCGTCCGCGAGGCGCTGGAAGCCCTGCAGGGTGTATTCCTGCTCGCCGGCCGCCACCGGGATGTCCAGCGCCCGGGCCACCTTCTCGAAGGACTCCGGGTGGTAGTGCTGGACCGGCTCCTCGAACCACGCGCAGCCGAGCTCCTCGAGGATGCGGCCGACGCGGATGGCGCCCTGCACCGAGTAATTGTTGTTGGCGTCGAAGGCCAGAGGCAGCCCGGGGCCGAGCAGCCCGCGCACCGCCCGGATGCGGGCGATGTCGCCGTCGATGTCGGCGTCGCGCCGGGTGCGGTCCGCGTCCAGCCGGACCTTCACGAGGGTCGGACCCAGCGGCAGCCACCGCTCCACCGCGCGGCAGACCTCCTCGGGGCTCCGCCCCGCGTTGCCGCCCACCGAGGCGTAGAACGGGAGCTCGGTCCGCCACGCGCCCCCGAGGAGCTGGAACACGGGGCGCTCCAGGATCTTGCCCTTCAGGTCCCAGAGGGCGATGTCCAGCGCCGCGAGCGCCGCGGCGAAGGCCCCGTCGGGCCCGACCTTGGCGTGCTGGTGGAACAGGCGGTCCTGGAGGACGGCCTGGTCGCACGGGTCGGCCCCGACCACGGCCGGCGCGAAGAGGCCGGAGACGATCTCGAGCGCGGCATTGCCGCCGCCCATGGGGCTTGCCTCTCCGAGCCCCGAGCGGCCGTCGGCGTCCCAGACCCGCACCCACGCGCTGCGGGCGCGCCCCCAATCGACGTGGAACGCCTCGACCCGGGCGATCGGCATCGGGGTCCCTCCTCGGGCACGGCGGCGGCGCCCCGGCCGCTCTTCCGCCCACCGCGGCGCGCTCCTGCCGCGCCGCGGACCGCCGGGTCTCCCCCCCGGGGGCCCTCAAAAGGCGCGGCCCGGGTACCGATACTGGGACCAGAGGGCGGCCGGCGCGGCGGCCCTGGCAACCCTGCGCCCCGCGGCTCCGCTTGGGGAGGTGGCCGCGAATGCAGACGCTCCGGCGCCCGATCCTCGCGTGGCGCGCCCTGCGGCGCGCCGTGGGCGCGGGGGAGTCCGGCCAGGCGCTCACCGAGTATGCGCTCCTCGGCGTCCTCGTGGCGGTGGGCGTCGTCGGGGCGGTGGCCCTGATCGCCCCCGACCTCCACGCCATGTACATGCACGCCGCGAACTGCCTCCAGACCCCGACCGGCGCGGGCTGCTGAGGGCGGCCCCGGGGAGCGCCCGCGCCCGGCGCGGTTGACCCCCGGCCGC